>WFNS01000161.1 GCA_015488495.1 Gammaproteobacteria bacterium
ATCATGACGAACGAAACCAAAGAGAGCCCCTTCATCCTGGTGGACGGCTCCTCCTATCTGTATCGGGCCTTCCACGCCATGCCTTCACTGACCAACTCCCGCGGCGAACCGACCGGCGCAGTGTATGGCGTCATCAACATGCTGCGCAAGCTGCTCAGGGAGTACCAGCCGAAACATATCGCAGTGGTGTTCGACGCCAAGGGCAAGACCTTCCGGGACGAGCTCTATCCCGAGTACAAGGCACAACGACCGCCCATGCCGAAGGAGCTGCAACAGCAGATCGGGCCGATTCACGCCATCATCCGCGCCATGGGATTGCCGTTGCTGGTGGTCGAGGGGGTGGAGGCGGACGACGTGATCGGCACCCTGGCCCGACAGGCCACCGAGCGGGGCATGGATACCCTCGTCTCCACCGGAGACAAGGATCTGGCCCAGCTGGTGGACAGGCACGTCACCCTGATCAACACCATGAACGACACCGTCCTGACCCCCGAGACGGTGAAAGAGAGGTTCGGCGTGCCACCCGAGCGGATCGTGGACTACCTGGCGCTGATCGGGGACAGCGTGGACAACATCCCCGGTGTCCCGAAGGTGGGCCCCAAGACTGCGGCGAAGTGGCTGCAGAAATGGGGCAGTCTGGACGGGATCATCGCCCACGCCGACGAGATCAAGGGCAAGGTGGGAGAGAATCTGCGCAAGGCCCTGGAGCAGCTGCCGCTCTCACGCAAGCTGGTGACCATCAAGCGGGACGTGAAACTGCCGGTGACGCCGGAGCAGCTGGTGCGCAAGCCACCGAACGTGGCCGAGCTGCGCAGGCTCTACCAACAGCTGGAATTCAAGTCCTGGCTGGAGGAGCTGCTGAAGGAGGAGCACGCGGAAGAGGGAGAGGAGGAAGATGATCCCGACTACGAGATCGTCACCAGCCGGGAGGCATTCGAGGCGTGGATCCGCCGGCTCGCGGCAGCGGAGTTGTTCGCCTTCGACACCGAGACCACCAGCCTCGACTACATGCAGGCGGAGATCGTGGGGCTCTCGTTTGCCGTCCAGCCCGGAGAGGCCGCCTATGTGCCACTGGCCCATCGTTACCCGGGCGCTCCGTCCCAGCTCTCCCGGGAGGAGGTACTCACCCGTCTCAAACCCCTGTTGGAGGACCCCTCGAAACCCAAGCTGGGCCAGCACCTGAAATACGACATGAACGTGCTGGCCAACCACGGCATTACGTTGCGGGGCGTGCGCTACGACACCATGCTGGAGTCCTACGTGCTGGACAGCACCGCCACCCGCCACGACATGGACTCCCTGGCGCTCAAGTACCTGGGACACCGCACCACCCACTACGAAGAGGTGGCCGGCAAGGGGGCGAAACAGATCGGATTCGAGCAGGTACCCCTCGAACAGGCCGGACCCTACGCCGCAGAGGATGCCGACATCACCCTGCGCCTGCACCGGACCCTCTGGCCCCGGTTGCACGGGCAACCCTTGCTCCGACGGCTGTTCGAGGAGGTGGAAATCCCGCTGATCCCGGTACTGTCGCAGATGGAGCGCAACGGCGTGCTGGTGGACGTGGAGCAGCTGCGCCGCCAGAGCGAAGAGCTGGCGGAGAAGATCGGGAAGATCGAACAGGAGGCCCACCAGGTGGCCGGGGAGGTATTCAACCTGGGCTCCCCCAAGCAGATCCAGCGCATCCTGTTCGAGAAGCTGCAACTGCCGGTGAAATCACGCACGCCGAAGGGACAACCCTCCACCGCCGAGGCGGTGCTGCAGGAGCTGGCGCTGGACTTCCCGCTGCCGCGGCTGATCCTGGAGTTCCGTGGCATGAGCAAGCTCAAGTCCACCTACACCGACAAGCTGCCGGAGCTGATCGACCCCGATACGGGACGGATTCACACCTCCTACCACCAGGCGGTGACCGCCACCGGGCGGCTCTCCTCGTCGGATCCCAACCTGCAGAACATCCCGGTGCGCACCGCCGAGGGACGGCGCATCCGCCAGGCCTTCGTGGCCGGGGAGGGAAACCGCATCGTCTCCGCCGACTACTCCCAGATCGAGCTGCGCATCATGGCCCACCTGTCCGATGACGAACGGCTGCTGGCGGCCTTTGCCGGAGGAGAGGACGTCCACCGCGCCACCGCGGCCGAGGTATTCGGCGTCCCCCTGGAGCAGGTGACACAGGAACAGCGACGCAGCGCCAAGGCGATCAACTTCGGACTCATCTACGGCATGTCTGCCTTCGGCCTGGCCAGGCAGCTGGGCATCGAGAGAGGGGCGGCCCAGGCTTACGTGGAACGCTACTTCGAACGCTACCCCGGCGTGAAGCGGTTCATGGACGACACCCGGGAGCAGGCCAGGCAACAGGGCTACGTGGAGACCGTCTTCGGCCGCCGTCTCTATCTACCGGAGATCAACGCCGGCAACGCCCAGCGCCGGCAATATGCCGAACGAACCGCCATCAACGCCCCCATGCAGGGCTCCGCCGCTGACATCATCAAACGCGCGATGATCGACATCCACGGCTGGCTGCAGGAGAGCGGAATGCGGACCCGGATGATCATGCAGGTCCACGACGAGCTGGTATTCGAGGCCCCGGAGACGGAGGTGGAGACGCTGTGCGAAGAGCTC
>WFNS01000162.1 GCA_015488495.1 Gammaproteobacteria bacterium
CGTCACTATCCAGGGCAATCCCTTTTGGAGTGACGAAATCGCCCGTCCCATCACCGAGTTTACCAAAGGAGGAGAGCGGTTCCCCCTCCTTCGAGAGGATCTGTATCCTCCCGTTCAGGCTGTCCGTAACAGAGAGACGTCCATCACCATCGATCACCAGCCAGGCGGGGAAATTGAACTCTCCAGGCCGGATGCCCCGCTTGCCGATGACCCGCTTAAGCATCCCGCTCTTCAGATCGAACACCTTGATATTGTGCGCCGGTGGATCGACCACATAGAGCAGATTTCGACGAAGATCGGCTGCAACATCGCTGGGGCGCTGCAGTTGCCCCTGCTTACCATATGAGTTGCCCGGCTTCCCGCTGGCGCTCAGCGAGAAAACCCGTTTGAGCAATCCGTCTACTATGTAAAGATTACCCTCGTCATCGACATCGACATTAATGGGGAACTGCAGACGCTGTTCCCCGACCGATTCAATGAACCGATATCGCTTTTTCCGGGGCTCGAAGAGATGGACCCGTTTGGCCGCAGGATCGGCCACATAGATCCTCTCCTTCCTGTCCACGGCCACCCCCATCGGCTTGACCATGGTATCGATCTGCGGGCCCCGAAAGAACTCCCACAACTTGCGCCAGAACCCTTTTTTCCCCCGAACGTCATCTGAAGTGGCAATACTGGTCACATACCGGATCCGGGGATCGAGAGGGGGAGGAGGCCAGACGAGCTGCTCTTTCGCCCCCTTTGCATCACCGTCTGCCGACTGCTTCTCAGAGGCAGAGGTCCCTTTTGCCTCACCTTGCGCCCCCGCAGAGAGGGCTACAAACCAGAGGAACAGGAACAGCGCCAGGCACAGAAAGCCGCTTCCGAACTTGCGATGACTCACTGGGATATCAATGAAAGACAACAAGCTGTTACTCCTTGCCGGCTCAGAAGCGCATTCCGAAGTTACGCGTCAGATAGAAAGTCAACCAGCTATCCTGATAGGTTCCCGCTTCATAATCTGCGTCATGATAGCGATACTGGAGCCGCATCTGCCACTTGGCTATCGTGTAACTCAGGTTGCTCTCCAGGGTTAACCTGGGGCCCAGATTCGAAGTGTCCCCACTCCGATTCTCATATCGGGCCAATGCGGTCACTTTGGTCCGGCGCCACGGATTCACGGTCACCTGGGCCTGGGAATACCAGAAGGCATAGTTTGCCACCCCGCCCCCGCTGCTGCTGCGGGTATCACCTACGCCAGCGGATACCACCAGGGTGTTCTGCAGCCAGAAACGGCGATTCCAGGTCACGTCCCCCCGTACGGTACGGTTGCTGTTATCGAGAGGGGACGGAGCGCTGGCGGTCTCGCGCCAGTCACGATAGTTCAGTACGGTTCGCAACGTATCCACACCACTCAGTTGGCTGCTTACCACGTAGTTCAGATTGTGTTCGATACGTTTTCGGTCCACGCTCTGATATCGGGACCCCTTCTGATAACTCAGGCGATAGTTGAGAGAGTCCATGTAGCGGTGCGACCATCTGCCAGAATAACCCGCGCCAAGCGAATGGGTAATGATGGTATCCTGATCGTTCCCGCTGGATTGGGGAATCTCGAACCCCAAATCGTACTCGGTATGTGCGGAAATCTTTCCGTAGGTGCGCCGGTAGGACACTCCCGCATCCGCCCCATAGGCGGTTCGATCGGGGATGGCTGCGTTTCCGCCATTCGCATTGTCATAGGATGTGCTGATGAAACGCAGTGCACCCCGACCATTCCAGTAGGGTGCAAATCGATAGTTCACCCCCGCTGAAAGATTGTAATTATCGACCGACGAAGCATCGACGTCATTGAACGTAATACCCAGATTATAGTAGTGGCTCAGCTCTTCGGATGAGGTCACATTGAGACCCATATTCAGGTTGGAGTATCTGCTTTTCAGATCTCTGCTCACCCCACCTGCCGAAAGGTTATCAAAACGATCGGAACGATCGTAATAGGTAAAACCGGCCCGCAGATTGACCTTGTCGCTAAAGCGCGTGCTATCCTGAACATACCAATATTTCTGAAGGTAATACCTGCCTGCCACGTCGTCATCGCTGTTGTCGTAGCGATAGCCGTAATTGACGATGGAGTGAATCTTGTAGACCTTGCCAAAGGTCCTTTTGCCATCAATATTGAAAGAGTCCTTATATCTATCGAAAGGAGCCGTGGCGAGACTGTCGGACTTGGTATGCCCCCGGTCGTATCCGAATCTCACCATGCCCAGCAGCGGTGGAGCAAAACGCCAGCGAAATCCATAGTTACTGGTGATAAACTGGTAAGAAGCTCCTCGGGTAGGAGTATAGGTATTGGTGATCTTGCGGGCATACAGCACAAACGGATTACGTTCCCTGAACCAGGTGGTGGTGAGGCGGTAATCCACCGAATCGATATCGGAATCACCACTTTGATACTTGGTATTGCGGTTACGAAGGGTCACCCCCGCATCGAACAGCATGAATCTTGGATCCCAGACGAACCCACTGCTCCCCAGTCTCAGTTCCTCCTCCAGGGTACGGCGGCTATAGCTGGTACTTCCGCTCGTGCGGTAATCATAGTCTTCGTAACGCAGCCCCAAACCGCCGGTCAGTGTAAACGAGCGGTGGGTATAGTCATATAGACGTGCCCCGAAAGCGGGCATCACGGCCATCTGCATGAGGACAAACAATGCCAGCCATATGAAGAAGAGGGGAACCCCCAATCCCTTCTTCATACATTTTGTCCCTTGACAGATGGTCACGTCATAGACCTCATATACTTTCTTATTACCCACCCCGCTATGGCGGCCCGCTTGCAAGTTGCGAGAACGACATTCGGTCCTGCATTGCACAATGCAAAATCCATGCCTAAAGCTCGCCAAATCACCATGTACGAACAGGTGCCAGATTCACTACTTGTTATGGCACCTCAGGCAAAGAGCGCTTCCCGTGTTGTTCACCCGCAAGAAGGTGGGATTCACACTGTTATGGGGATCATGGCAGGAGGCACACTGTACTGTGCCGTTGAACAAAACGACCCCGGACAGGGTCGCGGGGTCGTTGAGTGAATTGTCTATGGCAAACAACGCCGAATCATACAGGAAATTGATGGGGTGATCGTCCGTCAAATCGGTCCCCAGCCGTGCAGCGCCGTTGGGGATGGTTCCGTCGGCATTGGTTCCGCCCATCGTCGGAATACCGTTTGGATTGGCATTGGAAGGATTGTTCAAGGCATTGATCGCAATAGTGCCATCGTGGCAAGAGAGACAGAGATTGCTCACCGCCGCCGTAGTAGCATCGGTCCCACCCAGATCCTGTATGGTGGTCTTGCCATCGAAGGTGGGGCTGGTATAGACGCCGTAGTTACCAGTAGTGGACAGGTTGTGATTCCACAACGGGATATTGTCATTCTTGATGGCCCGGTGTGGCGTATGACAGAAGACGCAGATCTCGGTCTCGTCGATGGATTTGACATTTCCCGGACCGGCGACAGAGAGATTATGCTTCGTAGTGGCGATTCCGGCCTGGGCAACGCTCACCAAACCCCACATGACCACAACCGAGAGGACCACCCCGTAGTACCCCAACCTACGGCAGTATTTCATGTTTGCACCCTCCTTGACTCCCAACGTGCGCCCGCGTACCAACCAGACACAGCCCTCGGCTGCAAAAGTTGGGAGACAGACTACCATCACCCCAACAGGGTGAACACCTGTATGGCACCGCCGTTTCCAGAGGAAAGAAAATACGGTGGAAACCGGCGACGACTATCGTCTATCGTCTCTCTTCACGTTACGTTCCGATATATACTGGAACACCTGGATACGGGCGTTGAGCGAATCAGAAACATAGATACGATCCTGTGCATTGATATACATTCCCGTCGGTAGCCAGAACTGCCCTGGCTGATGTCCCATCTGGCCGACAAACAGGAGGATACGCCCCTCTCGGTTAAATATCTGGAAGTTACCGAAGGCAGCATCCACCACGTAGATGTGGCCATCGCTATCGACCGCAATCCCTTTCGGGCGGGCCATGTCTCCCATTTTGTCTCCGGCTTCACCGAACATACCCAGAAAATCGCCGCCGGGGGAGAACATCTGCACCCGAAAGTTACCAAAATCCACTACATACAGGTTACCTTCCCTGTCCACCGCCAAATTGATGGGGAGGTTGAACTGTTCGGGGCCGGTCCCCCGTTCGCCGAATGCGTATTGAAACTCCCCTTCAAAATTGTAGACCAGGATTCGGTGGGTACCGCGGTCCGCCACATAGATTCGCTGACGTCGCTCGTCCAGGGCCAACCCCGTGGGCCGCTCAAGCTTTTCTTTTGCACCCAGGGCATAAAGCGTCTTCCCTTTGGGACTGAACACGAATAGCCGGCTGCGTACCGGATCGGTCACATAGAGCCTGCCCCGGCTGTCGACCCGAACCTCGATGGGCGATCGCAAAGCGCCCGCCGCATCGGTTTCAAATGGATAGACCTTCTTGGTATCGAAATCGAAGACGACGATGGCCGCCTGCTTGGTATCGGCCACATAGATACGGCGGCCGTCGTCAGTTGCCGTAACACCATAAGGCTTCTGCAATGCAAAGCCGCGGGGGTCTTCGCCCAGCAGCCTGGCCTTGAGACTGCTTCTACCCTTCAGATCCAGCTGCGAACTGTAGGAACCAAGGTAGCGGATACGCGGCTGTTCGGGTGGTGGGGGCCATACCAGGTCGACCTTTGTTTCCTTGGCCGGAGAGCCGGCACAGCCGGACAAGAGGGCCGTTGCAGAGAGCGCAAGAAACAATACGAGAAATGGGACAAAGGTCGATGAGAGGCAACAATACAGATGACGAAAAAGAGAACCCGGGCACGTTCCAGGCAGTGTGCCATCCCGTTTTGTGCGTATCAGTGTCATGGGACGGAAAACTATCACGGCGACCGTCCGATTTCAAGCCGAACCGAATTTCGCGACAGAGCTCCCTGCTCGCAATCCCCTTGTTTTCACAAGGTATTTTATATCAAAGGGATCAGGTGAGAGATTTGCGAAAAAGCATGTACGAACGGAAAAGGCTGGAACAAAAGCGGGGATGCCCGAATACGGACCGGGGGAACCTGGATCAGGATCCCCCGGCTTTTCGACTCCGAATGCTACGGGCGAATATGATCGATATTCAGGACTATCTCACCTTCTCCGTCGGTCTTGGCCACCACGCTTCCTTCCAGATCACCCGGCTGCGCCATGGGGGAGGCGGTTTTCGATACCCTGGCCACCACCTCCACCTCCCGATAGGAGGAGATCTTGTTCCCCGTCATGCTCATGCTGTCATCCAGCGTGATCGACAAAGGAAGCTCACTCACCCGATGCCGGACCGCCGCCAGCGGCATCCTCGGCCCCTTTACAGGCCGGGCAAAAACAAACACCGCGTCATCGGGAGATACCTTGTCTTTCAGCTCGGGGGACAGATTCACGCGCAGATTGACCGTGCCGCCCCCCGCAGGGGTACTTTGCTGCTCTGCCGAAGCGCTTCCGCCAAGTCGCGCGATACTGTTTCTGACCATCTGGGCAGCCCCACTCTCCGGTGGCAACAAGGTAAGCAGCTCATCCCAAATCCGAATAGCGCCCTCCGAGTCGCCCTGTTGCGCCGCAACCACTCCCAGCAACCACAGTACCCGAGGGGCCTTGGGATCCACCTCCTTGGCCCGTTTCAACAGCTCGGCGGGTTTGCCCTGGAAACGGCCCCCCTGGGTCAGCGCCAATGTTTCGGCGTATTGCGCCATGATTTCTGGCACATCACCCACCAGTTGGTATGCCTTGCCGTAAGCGTCGGCCGCTTCCTGGTAGCGCTTCAGCATTGCCATGGAACGTCCCAGCAATACCCAACCGTCCACATCCTCCGGGTTTTTCTGTAACCGCTCCTGAAGATGCCGGACCATGGTCTCCATATCTCCGGCCATCTGCGCCTGCCCCGCCCCGCCTCCGGCCTGATGGGGGGACGTCTGAGCAGTCATCGGCGGCTTGTCGATAATCTCAGGGGAACCAACCTGGAGATAGGTGTAGATCGCCATACCGGGGACCAGGATGGCCAGCAATGGCACGATCCATCGTCCACCATTCCCGCGCGTCGTGACGGTCCCTTCCGATCCCGTGTTCTGCAGAAGATCCCGTTGCAGTTCGTTTCTGGCCTGTTCATACCGTTCCTCGGTAAGCACTCCATTGGCCAATTCGGCATCCAGCTCTTTCATCCGGTCTTCGAAGATGGCCACATTGAGCTGATCCTGCCCCATGACCGCCTTCTCCACCTTCTTCTTCCATATCGGCCACACCAGCAAGAGCGATGCAACCAGCGACATTACCGCCACCGCAGTCCAGAATATCGTCATTTGCGTTTCCTCTTGCTGCTTGTTCCCTTCTCATGCTGCTCCTTGAGAAGCCCCTCCAGGCGTTGACGCTCCTCACCACTGAGCTCTCCGCTCTCCAGCACATCCTGGTTACGACGCCGTACGAACATCACCAGTATCACCACTCCCAGCACAAACAGGATAAAAGGACCCACCCAGAGCATGTAGGTGACAGGCTTCACCGGAGGGCGATAGAGAACAAAGTCGCCATAACGAGCGACCATGAAATCGACTATCTCGGTGTCGCTTTTGCCATCCTTGATCATTTCGTAGATCTCATCCTTCAAATCCTTTGCCAGATCAGCGTCCGAGTCGGCGAGATTCTGGTTCTGACAGACCAGGCAGCGCAGCTCGGCAGCCAGTTTCTTGAATCGCTGCTCGTGCTGTGGTGTATCGAAGACATAGGCGTTGATACCGGCCGGGGCCGCTGCCGGCCATACCACCACCAGCGACAGCAAGATCGATAGAATCAGTCCTCTCATCCTTCCTCCGCCCGAATCTTTTCAATGAGGGGCAGGATTGTCTTCTGCCACGCCTCTTCGGTTATGGGCCCGATCTGTTTGTAGCGGATGATACCCTTACCATCCACGACGAAGGTCTCCGGCACTCCATAGACCCCCCAATCGATACCCACCCTGCCCTTTTCGTCGAAGGCATTCGCCGTATAGGGATTACCCAGCCGGTTCAGCCAGTTGAGTGCGTCGGGACGCTTGTCCTTGTAGTTGAGGCCGTAGATCGGCACGATACCCTGGCGAGAAATCTCCACCAACAACGGGTGTTCCTGACGACAAGCGACACACCAGCTGGCCCATACGTTGAACAGGCTGACCTTGTGTTTCTTGAAATCCTCCGTGCTTACCGTCTTGCTCTCGTCGTGAAGATCAGGAAGGGAGAATGGCGGCGCCGGCTTGTCGATCAGGGGGGAAGGAACCTCTCTGGGATCCAGCTTCAACCCCACCATGAAGAGACCGACCAACAACAGGAAAACCACCAATGGAATAAGAAAACGTGCTTTCACCTTATCAAGACTCCTGTGCCACAAACTTGGCACCCAGCTTTCCCTCCGCCTTGCGCTTGGCTACAAGCCGATAGCGCCGATCGGAGGCTGCCAGGATGCCGCCCACGGCCATGAACAGCCCGCCCAGCCAGATCCAGCGCACAAAGGGCTTGTAGTAGATCCGTACCGCCCAGCCACCATCACCCAGCGGCTCGCCCAGCGCGACATAGAGATCCCGGAACAATCCCGGATCGATGCCCGCCTCGGTCATCGGCATCTGCTGCGCAGTATAGATCCGCTTCTGGGTGTGCAGCGTATCGATCTGTTTGCCATCGCGAGAGACACTGATGACCCCTTCGGTCGCCGTATAGTTGGGTCCGTGGTTACTTTGGACCCCCTCGAAACGGAACAGATAACCACCCAGCTCCAGCTCGTCTCCCGGTGCCATGCGCAGATCCTTCTCCAGGCTGTAATAACTGGAATAGGTGATACCGATGGCGGTCACTGCCACCCCCAGATGGGCCAGACTCATACCATAGAAACTCAAAGGTTGTCCGAACAGCCCCTTCCAGAGATTGGCCTTGTGGCGACTGCGATGGAGCCAATCCAGAAATACGGTAAACACCAGCCACAAGGAGAGAGCGGTTCCCAGGATGACCATCGGCTCGAAACTGTCGAACAGCAGCCATGGCAACAGCACTCCCAGAACCAGGCTGCCCAGCAGGGCGCCTCGCAGCAGCTTCGCAAGACGGGAAAACTCATCCTGTTTCCAGCGGCTCAACGGGCCAATCCCCAGGGCAATGATGAGCGGGATCATCAGCGGGATGAACACGGCATTGAAGTAAGGAGGCCCTACCGAGATCTTGCCAAGATTCAACGCATCGAGGATCAGCGGATAGATGGTACCCAACAGAATGGTGGCGGTTGCCACTACCAACAGCACATTGTTGCTGAGCAGGAAGGTCTCCCGCGACAACAAGGCGAAATTGCCGGCGCTCTTCACCTGCGGCGCCCGCCATGCGTAGATGGTCAGGGATACGCCGACCACGATGGCGAGCAGCATGAGCACGAACACTCCCCGCGTGGGGTCGCTGGCAAAGGCGTGAACCGATGTCAGTACCCCGGAACGAACCAGGAAGGTGCCCAAAAGACAGAGCGAGAAGGCAAATATCGCCAGTAGCACCGTCCAGCTCTTGAATGTACTCCGCTTCTCCGATACCGCCAGAGAGTGCATCAATGCGGTTCCCGTCAGCCAGGGAAGGAACGAGGCGTTTTCCACCGGATCCCAGAACCACCAACCACCCCAACCCAACTCATAGTAGGCCCACCAGCTTCCCAGTGCGATACCCAGAGTCAGGAACATCCAGGCGGTGATGGTCCAGGGACGGGACCAGCGGGCCCATGCGGCATCCAGCTTGCCTCCGAGCAGCGCGGCAATGGCAAAGGCGAAGGCCACCGAAAACCCCACGTAACCCATATACAGCATGGGAGGGTGCAGGATCAGGCCGATATCCTGCAGCAGCGGATTGAGATCACGGCCTTCCACCGGCGCCGGATAGTAGCGATCGAAGGGGTTGGAGGTAAACACGACGAATGCGGCAAAACCGGCACTCACCAGCCCCATCACTGCCAGAACCCGCGCCACCATCTCCGGCGGAAGCCGCTTGCTGAACAGCCCTACCGCCGC
This sequence comes from Gammaproteobacteria bacterium, assembly GCA_015488495.1. GTDB lineage: Bacteria > Pseudomonadota > Gammaproteobacteria > Thiohalospirales > Thiohalospiraceae > DRMK01. Next base: position 9,070 of record WFNS01000162.1, read on the forward strand.
CGACCAGGCCCCCATTAACATCACCCACAGCAGCAGCGAGCCTTCATGCCCCCCCCAGACAGCGGAGATACGATAGCCGAGTGGCAGCGCACTGTTGGAGTTGTTGGCCACATAGGCCACCGAGAAGTCATTGACGATGAAGGCGTAGGTCAGAATCCCGAACGAGATCAGCAGAAAGAGAAACTGCGCCCATACCGCAGGGCGGGCAAATGCGATCCACCCCGGAATACCTCGCGCAGCCCCAACGAGGGGAATGACACCCTGGACCAGGGCGATGCTCATGGCCAGGATAAGTGCAAAATTACCAAGTTCTGGAAGCATAGATTATTCCTTTTCGGCGCCGGTCACGCCCATCTTTTTTGCCGTATCCAGGGCTTCCTGTACCTCTGGAGGCATGTAGTTTTCATCGTGCTTCGCCAACACTTCGGAAGCAATGATGGTCCCGTCAGGAGCCAGCTTGCCTTGTACCACGATTCCCTGTTCCTCTCGGAACAAATCCGGCAGGATACCTTTGTATTTCACAGTAACCTCGTTGGCGCCATCGTTGAGCCTGAAGCTGACTGCCAGAGTCTCCGGATCCCGCTGAACACTTCCCACCGACACCATCCCTCCGGCCCGGAACATCCGATCCTTGGGTGCCTCCCCATTGACGATCATGGTGGGGCTGTAGAACAGATTGATGTTCTTGTTCAAGGCGGTCAACGCCAATGCTGCAGAAACTGCCACGAACGCAACGATGACGATTGCCAGGATCAAACGGTTTCGCTGTTTCGTTCTCATCGTTCACCTCTTTTCAAACGACGCGCAATGTCGCGCAGCAGGCGCCGCTCCCGCAGCCTTGGCTGAATCCAGCTGAACAACATGAAGACCGTTGCCAGTGCATAGGATGTCCACACGTAGAAGGCGTAACCGCCCATGTGAAAAAAATCACTCACCACGTTCTCCTCCTACCAGTTCACGTACCCACAACTTACCCTGCTCCCGCTCCAGCAGCTCGCAGCGCGCCCGCCGAAATACGTTGCTCAGGTAGTAGAACTTGAAGGCGAAGGCCATCAGCAACAGCGGGATCAGCATGCTGATATGAATCGACGGCTTGTCCAGCTTGGTGACCGTCGCTCCCTGATGCAGGGTATTCCACCACTCCACCGAGTAGTGGATGATGGGAATGTTCACCACCCCCACCAGGGCCAGGATGGCGGTAGCCCGTGCCGCAGTCTCCCGATCCTCTATGGCGGAATTCAGCGCCATGTATCCCAGATAGAGAAACAGCAAGATCAGTTCGGAAGTCAGACGGGCATCCCACACCCAATAGGTACCCCACATCGGCTTGCCCCACAACATGCCTGTGAGCAGTGCCAGTGCCGTGAACATCGCCCCAACCGGGGCGCTGGCATTGGCAAATGCAGAGGAAGCCTTGATGCGCCAGATCATACCCACCGCCGCCGAGCTGGCCATGACCACATAGACGAACATGGACATCCAGGCTGCGGGGACGTGCACATACATGATTCGGGCGCTGTCCCCTTGCTGATAGTCCGGCGGTGAGTCGACCAATCCATAGTAGAGCCCTGCGATGATCAGCACGAGGGCAATCCATCCACACCAGTTGGAAGCAATCCCCGCGAATCTATAGAAGTTCTTTGGCGAAGAGAGCCTGTGAAGCCAGTTTGGTATTATCGACACCGTCTGTCAGTCCTCAGTTCAAGCTAATACGTAACGCGGCAGCGGTTGCCAGTGGTGCCAGGGCGAAGGCCGCCGCCAGCAAGGAGCCAAGAAAGGCGAGTTGCCCGGTGATGTCGATACCCGCCTCTGCGTTACCTACGGCAGCGGCTGCAAAAATCAGCACCGGGATGAACAGTGGGAGAATCAGCAAGGAGAGCAACACCCCTCCTCCTCGCAGCCCCACAGTGAGCGCCACGCCGATGGATCCGATGAGGCTGAGAATGGGTGTTCCCAGCAGGAGCGTGGCCAGGAGGGGAAACAATCCTTCGCTTCCAAGATTCAGCAACATCCCCAGCAATGGAGCCAGCAGCAGAAGCGGCAATCCGCTCACCAGCCAGTGGGCCAGAATCTTGGCGAGCACCAGCAATGGCAGCGGATGGGGCGTCAGCAGGAGCTGCTCCAGGGAGCCATCCTCGAAATCGGAGCGGAACATGGTATCCAGCGACAACATCGCCGCCAGCAGCGCCGCCACCCAGATCACCCCGGGAGCGATGGTATGGAGCAGTTCCGGTTCGGGATCCAGTCCCAACGGGAACAGACTGACCACGATGACGAAGAACAACAGGGGATTCATCATCTGCGCACGATGCCGGTAGGCCAGCATCAGATCACGCCGCAGAAGAGTGAAGAATGCCACGCCCAGCTTTGCTTCGCTCATGTCCCCAACTGCAACCGCTCTACCGGACAGCCATCCAGGTTGACCGCATGATGGGTGGTCATCACGGCCATCCCCCCTGCCTTTGCATGCTCCGAAAGCAGCTCCTCCACCAACCGTCTCCCCGACGGATCCAGCGCTGTGAACGGTTCATCCAGCACCCACAACTGCGCATCGAGCATCAGCAGCCGCCCCAGCGCAACCCTTCGTCGTTGCCCCGCCGACAGATTGCGGCAAGGGACATCGTCGCAGAACGCCGGCAACTGCAGACGCTCCAATACCTCTTCCCCACTCACTCCCGGTCTCGCCCGGTCCATATTTCTGGCCAGCTCCAGATTCTCCAGTGGCGTCAGGTCGTCCTTGATGCCCGGGGCGTGTCCCACATAGGCCAGTTGTGCATGAAATTCCGCAAGATTCTTGCGGATGTTTTCCCCGCACCAACGAATCTCCCCATCGGTAGGTAACGTCAAACCACACAGGATTCTCAGCATGGTGGTCTTGCCGCTACCGTTGTGCCCCTCGACCTGTAGTATCTGACCGGCCTCCAGAAAAAAGTTCAGATCGGTGAAGATATATCGATCGTTGCGGGACATGGCCAACCCGACCGCTTCGATACGGGCCTCTTCATTCATACGGTAATTCGTCTCTTGATCTCACAGAAAACCGACAATCCGGCCATCCGCACAACGGAGATATCCAATTGATGAAGCAGCATCCCGGAGGGTTTCAGTCCAACGGCAACCATCCCCATCTCCGGCAAATCGCTTCATATTGCCGAACGTGCGATTATAATCAAGTTTACTTTCCAATGGCCAACCCGATTTGGGAACTTCACTCCCGCCCGAAAGGGACAGGAGCGCACAAGGCCCGGATTTTACGACATCCTGACAAATGAGACCGCTGGAAACCCCCGACATCGAGGTACTTCGCTCGGTACAGTCCCGCCTGCAAGCAGGCAAGGAGATGATCCTGGTTACCGTCGCCCGGACCTGGGGCAGCTCTCCGCGCCCGGCCGGTTCGCTGGCCGCCATCGGCCTGGATGGCGAGATATTCGGTTCCGTGTCCGGCGGATGTATCGAAGAGGATCTGGTGGAGACCATTTGCAAGGACAGCAATCTCACTTACCCGAAGGTGCTCCGCTACGGGGTGAGCCGGGAAGAGGCGGGACGGTTCGGCCTGCCGTGCGGCGGGGAGCTGGTGCTGGTGTTGGAACGGCTCACCGA
>WFNS01000163.1 GCA_015488495.1 Gammaproteobacteria bacterium
CATCCCCATCGATACCGATTGCACCGCTATCCTCCAGACGGGCCCCCACTGCCAGCGCATCACCGCTCCCAGCGAGCGCGACGCTCCAGCCGAAACGATCCCGCGCATCGCTGTTGTCACCCTTGATATAGGCCTGCTGCCGCCAACCGCCGGGATCACGCATGAAGAGATAGACGGCACCGGAATCGGGGGCCGAATTGTCGTCCCCATCCCCGCCGACGCCACGGGCTGCGCTGTTCTCCCCCCAGGCCCCCACCGCCAGAAGCTCCCCGCTGGCGTCCAGGGCCACCGCGTGCCCGAAACGATCCCCCGCGCCCGTGTTGTCCGCCTTCAGGTAGGCCTGCTGACTCCAGCCGCCACTGCCGCGAACGAACATATGGACGGCGCCAGAGGCGGATTTCGAGTTGTCGCTCCCGTCCCCGTCCACTCCGGTGGCTCCGCTGTCCTCTTCCGGCGCACCCACTGCCAGAACGGTACCGTCCTTGTTCAGCGCCACTGCGGCACCGAAGCGATCCCCCGCCTCGGTGTTGAATGCCCGGAGGCGAGCCTGCTGTCGCCAGCCGCCGTCACGGGTGAACAGGTAGACCGCCCCCGCATCGGCAGCCAAATCGTCCACGCCGTCTTCTCCCGGTGCGCCCACCGCCAGGGTCTGGCCATCGGCACTCAGCACAACCGCGGCGCCGAAACGATCCCCTGCACCGGTATCGGCCGCCTTGATATAAGCCACCTGCCTCCAGCCGTTGCCATCGCGGACGAACAGATAGGCCGCTCCGGCGTCAGGGGACGAGTCGTCACCCCCATTCCCGTCCGGGCCGGTGGCGCCGCCATCTTCCAGATAGGCGCCCACTGCCAGCGTATTACCGTCATCGCTCAGGGCCACCGCATATCCGAACCGGTCCCCACTGCCGGTGTTGGCCGCCTTGATGAACGCCTGTTGATACCACTCCCCATCTCCATCGCGCACGAAGAGATAGACCGCTCCGGAATTGGTGGCCGCGTCGTTGCTGCCGCCATCGATTCCGGTACTGCTGCTATCCTCCGCAGGCGCGCCCACGGCCAGCGTATTGCCATCCCCACTCAGCGCCACAGCGTAACCGAACTGATCGCTGGCGCCGGTATTGTGTGCCTTGAAATAGCCGATGGCCCCGGCCAGCGTGCCGCTCACCGTGACGGCGGGGGAGTCGCTGCAGCCCCCCTCGTTACAGCTCTGCAGGATGTACCGGGACCCGGTGCAGGCGTGCAGGGGAACATGGTGACGGAGAGCCTCGATCCCGACGCCCACCTCATCTCCTACCGGGGCATAGCCGGAGACGCCATCCGGATCCTCCAGCAGGCGATAGTAGGTGGCATCGGGCACGTCGGCCCAGTGGAAACGAAGGCTTTTGACGGCAAGTGGTGCCCACTCCGGCACCGCGGCGCTGGCTGGAGGATTCCGGCGGAAAGCGGCCTGCACCACACAGTCTGCGGTGACGGTGTCCACAACGTAGCGTTCCCCGGAGAGCACTCCGCCACATCCGGAAACAGCAGCCACATGGTAGCCGGCGTCGGCCTCGACGAGCAGAGTGGCCCCCTCACCATGCCGCACCCGCAGGATGGCGGGTGTGATGCGACCACCCCTGCCCGCAGTGGCGGAGATCTGGTAGGTCCGGAGTGCGAAGCGCGCCTCGACGGTGCAGTCCTGCGCGACCGGCGCGGTAGTATAGACCGTACCAGAGAGCGAACCCCCGCACCCGGAAGCGCTCTCCAGTTCATAACCTGCTTCCGCCACGAGCGTAAAACGGACCCGTTCCCCTGGGCGAACCGTGGCACCAGCCGGGACCACCTCACCCCCTTCACCCGCCCGCACGGCCACGTGGACGGGCTGCCGCTCGAACGCCACCCGTACGGAGCAGCTCCGGGTAACGCGTCCCGTGGTGTAGACACTGCCCGCGAGCGAGCCACCGCAGCCCGTCGCCTCGGAAACCCTGTACCCTGCCTCAGGGGTGATGTTGAAGGATACGGAGCCTCCATCCGGCACCATGACGCTCCGCGGGGTCACCCGCCCTCCATCTTCCGCAACGGCATTGACCGGATGAGCCACGATGACCCACCTCGCCCCCTGCTCGTCCATGCAACCCGCCGCAAGAGCGGCGCAGAGCAGGGACGCCAGTAAGATCACCCGGTGAAAAACGCCTTCGCTCCACACGCTCCGCGTGCCCCCCGATAACCAAATGGATCAAAACGATATTTTCACTATCCTGATTATCGGAATCGAGAAAACCATGCTTTAGATATGGAGTAGCCGGCAGGGTAAGATATCCATCTCTCCACGGTAGGCCGCAAGCTGCGCCTCGCTCCGGCCTGTTCCTGAAATCATCAACAGACCGCAGACTACAGGCCGAGCCAGTTCAATAGCGCAAGAGGGGCTCCCGCAACTGCGGCACACGCCACCCAGGCCGGACACCGTCGAACGCAGAGAGGGAGCTCGTCGAGCTGTTGATGACGAACGAAGATGGCATCACCCCGCCGAAAACGGAGCGAGAGGGGAAGGGGTGATCCGCTACGGCCTGTCCTCTCTCCTGTACAGCGCGTAAACGTAGGGGCGCGTGTCGCCAAATGGGTTGATATAGGTATATTCTTCTTGCTCGACGAGTTTGAACTCCTCCCCCATGCGCTCCGTCAGCTCTTCGACGGAATAGCGATGCAGTTCGAGACCCGCGCAACTGGAAGCACCATTAGTCGAAAACTCCGCCAGCAGCACATGCCCGCCTGGGCGAACCAACGCGCGCAGATTGGAAAAATAGCCCCGGATATCCACCTCCTCGAGCAGGAAATGGAGCACCGCCCGATCGATCCAGATATCGACCGGCGGAACACCCTCCGGCAGCGGCCTGGAGATATCGTGATGAAGCCAGAACAATCGGTCACTCGAGCCAATCCTGGCCCGCAACCGGTCCAGCGCTTTGTCGCTTATGTCATTGAGAACCAGCTCGAACCCTCTGATCAGCAGCTCATCCACCAACGTGGAAGTGCCGGCACCGGGGAGGAAGAGCGTCGCCCCCGCCGCAGGCGCAACCAGATCGAGAAACTTCAACGTCTGCGACGGATCGCTCTCGTACCAGCCGAGCTCCGAATCGTCCTTGGTAGAAAAAATTGTGTTCCAGTGCTGCCTTTTCCGGTCACTCATCCGCTTTTTCCTGTACTCGATGCCCCCAACCTTCAAAGGATCGCGGCACCACCGTGCGGGGACAGACGGCGCGCAGCTCCTGGTAGATTCGCTCTGGAGCATCGGCATAGCGGCGCGAGAAATGGAATGGGACCAACCGCGCCACACCAGCCGCCTCGGCAATCTCCGCACAGGCGCGTGCAGTCAGGTGTCCGGTACGCTTCGCCAAATCACCATCTGCCTCGAGAAAACACGCCTCACAGAAGAGGGTGTGGGCGTTTCTGGCCAGTTCCTGCAACCGTTTCCGGTTTTGGAGGGTGTCGGCCAGATCGGTGGCATAGACCAGGCGTTTCGGCGGGGTGATGAGCACCAGTCCGGCGGCCAGTGTCGCCACCTCCTCTTCGCTGCCATTTGGCAACCGCACCCGCGCCTTCTCCTCACCGGCCAGCAAATGCCGCTTCAACTCGTTCAACCAAGGTCCCGGCGGCAGACCACTGGCCACCAGGCGATCCTTGCGCACATTGATCTCCTTTGCCGGCTCAAAGGCGTAGGCCAATACCGGCGTATGGTGATCCAGTAGCACCGCCCGCACCCGGAAACCGGGCTCCTGCAGCAGTACCCCTTCCTCCACCACCTCCTCACCCAGCACCTCGCAGCCGGGACGACCGGCCCGGAGACGAAAACGACGCAGCACTCTGGGATGGAGCTCCGCCACCTCGAACGCGGGACCTTCCTGCTCCACCCGGTCCCACAGAATCCCCTGCAGAAAACCGTCTATATGTCGCGCCAAACCGGGCGGGCCGTAGAGCCGGCAGGGAGGGAATGCACCGATGCAAGAGCGCAGCAGCCAGAGAAAGCCGCCGATATGATCCAGATGTGCATGGGTGACAAACACGTCGCTCACCTGGTGGGCAACGCGGGCCGGCAGACGCGTCCCTTCCCCCAGATCGAACAGCAGACTGCGCCGCCGATGCCGTAACCGCACATGCAGCAGCGGATCTCCGAAC
>WFNS01000164.1 GCA_015488495.1 Gammaproteobacteria bacterium
GTCCAGGATCATTACGATACGGTCATCCTGCAGATCCGCCACCGCCGTCACCAGCCCCCCGTGACGATGGGCCATCATCGCCGGCGGCTCCTTGATGGCGCTCCATTCCATGCGGATGATCTGATCCACGGAGGCCACCAGAAAACCCTGCATATTGTAATTGTATTCAGTGACGATCAGGGCATCGGGCTTGCTGGTGACATTGACGTCGCAGAAGTGCGCCATGTTGATCACGGGAATCATCACCCCCCGGAGACTGACCATCCCCTCCACTCCCGGCGGCATGTCGGGAGCACGGACGATCTCCGGAACCCGCAACACCTCCCGTACTTTGAACACATTGATTCCAAACATCTCTTCCCGTCCGCTATTCTGATCCACACCGAGGCTGAATAGCAGGATCTCCAGGCGATTGGCGCCGGCCAATCCGGTCCGATCATCTACCGACTTTAGAAAATTTGACATCTCTAGTTACCCTGTTTTTGGTTACCAATCCTGTGCGAGTCTCGAAAAAAACAGGCTCCCCGGCGTTTTTTCTGACCAAAACGCTCGAGATATAGGATCCTGACCCGGTTCCCCCCTTTCCACCATGGCGACACCCGGTCACCTTCAATAACGGCCGTCCGCCGGGAGTTCTTGAGAATTATTAGCCCGGCAACACACTTCGCCTCCATTTCGGATGCTTCGCTCGCGACTTGTGGTGGAACTGCAGCAGCCGGAGAAATGTTCGAGCCAGGGTTCACACCCTTTTGACAAACCGGGATGGATAATCCCCGTCATGGAGTCAATACTAGAAGACACAGGGATCGTGCTTTGTCCAAAACTGGAACCTTTGCAGCCGCCGCTCCCCCCGGCGGCTGTTTTTTTCCGTTTCCCTCCACCGTTTCTGCCCCCCTTCTTTCTCATTGACCGGTACCTGGTTTCCACTTTCAGTGAAAAAACCGCAAACAAGAAGCTATCCCACAGGGTTCAACCGGGAATTATTCAGATTATCAGAAATCACTAAAGTTCTGCATGAAGGAGCCGTAACAATTACGACACAATTCCTGTTTTTCGCAGGGTCGGCTGCGAAAGACCATGTGTCCAAAGAAAGTTCAGTGAAATAAGGAACGCTGCAATGAATATGTTGTTGAAACCCGCTGTCATATTGATGAACCAGTTCAGTTTCCGGACCAAATTCATCATGCTGTTCCTGACCAGCACCCTCCCTCTGGTGATCTTTGCCTACGAGCTCCTGGGCGGCAATGAGACAGGAGAGGGAAAAGAGATGTTCAATATCGCCCTGCTGACAGGCAGCCTGATACTGCTCTCCTACCTCTATCTCGCCATCTACGCCGCCATCTGCACGACAGTGAAACGGCTCCAGGAGGTCAGCCTCAAAATGGCCGAAGGGGACATGAGTGAGCAACTTTTGCTGGACAGCAAGGATGAGTTCAACAGCATCGCCTCCTCCATCAACGAGGTGTCCAACGGGGTCGGACAGGCGGTGACGTCGGTCTTGACCACGGTGGGAGTACTGGCGGACACCTCTGAAACCCTGGCCTCCCTCAACAAGAAATCGGGGGAAAATGTCGCCATCCAGGCACAAAACATCGAGCTGGCTGCAGCGGCAATGAATCAAATGACTGCCACTGTCCAGGAGGTGGCCCGGAGCTCCTCCCACGCAGCTGATGCGGCTCGTGAGGCCGATCGATCGATTATCAATGGGCAGAAGGTGGTCGAGGAGGCGGTCGGTTCCATCAATGCCCTGGCCGACGATGTCTGTCTCGCCGTTGAGGCCATCAGCCGACTGGAGAACCACAGCGCCAGCATCAGCGGTATCCTGGACATCATCCGGGACATCGCTGAACAGACCAACCTGCTGGCACTCAACGCCGCCATCGAGGCAGCGAGGGCCGGAGAGCAGGGGCGTGGTTTCGCCGTCGTCGCAGATGAGGTCCGCTCCCTGGCGCGCCGCACCCAGGAGTCCACATTGGAAATCCAGAACATGATCGAGGAGCTGCAGCGAGACACCCGGCAGACGGCTCAGGTCATGCTTTCCAGTGGCGAACGCGCCCAACAGAGCGTGGAGCGGGCCAATGGCACCTGCTCGGTACTGGATGAGATTGCGCAGGCCATCAGCTCCATCACCGAGATGAATGAGTTGATCGCCACGGCGGTGGAACAGCAAAGTGCGGTGGCAGAGGAGATCAACGGCAACATCAACCGAATTTCCCAAGCGGTAGAGGAGATCAACCGCGACGCCCAGCACGCGGGCTCCGAGAGCACCCGCGTCGCGGCCATGGCATCGGAGGTACGGGTGCTGCTGGACCGGTTCCGTATCAATCAAAAGGCGCTGGAGGAGAAACGTGCCAGCCAGAGCAGTCACCAGCTGTTTCGCTGGGATGAATCGTTCATGGTGGGGATCAGCGAAATTGACCGTCAGCACAAGCTGTTGGTGGATATCGTCAACGAGCTCTATTACGAAGCCGGACAGAAACGTGGCCATGAGATGCTGGGCCGCATCCTTGGCGGACTGGTGGAGTACACCAAGACCCATTTCACCTATGAAGAGGGGTTGATGGCGATGCACGGCTACCCCGATCTGGAGAACCACCAGGCCAAGCACAGGAAACTGGTCGCCAAGGTGATGGAATTCCAGGGTCGTGTCACCGCCAACGACGAGTCGGTGCTGGAAGAGCTCCTGCAGTTCCTCAAGGACTGGCTGGCGCACCATATTCAGGGAACCGACAAGAAGTACGTTCCATTCCTGGCAGAGAAAGGTGTGAAATAGTCCCTTCACACCGAAGGGTTGTTCTATACTGTTCTGACAGAAGCCGATCCGAGGATCGGCACTTTCTGTGCTTTTCGGCAAAGGAGCGGATTATGGAAAATCACACCGACAGGACCCAACCCTTCTCTCCCGCCACCTGGCGCCGTGGCCTGTTCATGCTGATCTGCGCCTTTCTGTACAACGTCGCCGAAATGGTGGTGGTTGCCGTCGCCATCCTCCAGTTCCTGTTCAAGCTCGTCACCGGAGAAGAGAACACCCAGTTGAAGCTTTTCGGCAAGGGGCTGAGCATCTTCTTTTATCAAACCATGCAGTTCCTCACCTTCAACAGTGAACAGAAACCGTTTCCATTCAGCCCCTGGCCCTCCACCGAGGCGGAGCCGGTTCTGCCGGAAAAGAAGAAGGATCCGACATAGCACAGGAGCGGGAGAGACGAACGAGCATCGCTGGAGACAGTATCACTCCTGCTCGGCCTCGCCCTTGAATTCAGAGGTGAAAGGGCTAAAATTTCCCACTCATCCGGAATAGTCCTTGATCAATCGTGGAGCCAACAGGATGCCTGTCCAAGACGAACCTGAAGTGGGAAGCTGGTACTCGACGGTGGACGGAGAGCAGTTCAAGATCGTCGCCATCGATGAAGATGAAGAAACCATCGAGGTACAGTATTTCAACGGTGATGTCGGCGAGATCAGCCTGGACACATGGTACGAAACGGAGCCGGAGAAGACTGCACCGCCAGAAGACTGGTCCGGGCCATTCGATGACCTGGTGGCAGACGACTTCGGCGATACCGAGGTGCCACACCGCCCCAGCGATGGAACCAACCCGCTGGATATCATCGAGCCGGAGGAACTGTAATCCTTTCCCCAAGCAACGAGGGAGGCTGAAACCTCACTGTCCCCCCAACCCCCGGATGTTGCGCCTGCTGCGCAGCCGTCGCTGGCTGTAGTACTGGGTCCACATGGCCACGGTGCTCCAGAACCACTCCCGCAGGCGCTGATACCAGGGACGATTGCACCATTCGACGTAGTCTATCTCCACGCTGCGGGCAAAGTCCTCCTTGAGAATGGCCATCGCCCGGGCTGCGAATGCCCCGTCGCTCACCTCCTGATTGGCCTCCAGGTTCCAGTGCTGGGTCCAGCGGTCGAGATTGGTGGAGCCGACGCTGACCCAGTCGTCGCACAGCCATACCTTGGCATGGAGAAAGCGGGGCTGATACTCGAAGATACGAACACCGTTGTGCAACAACCATTGATAGTAACGCTGACCCACCCGCCGAACTGCGGGATGATCGGTCTTTTCGCCCGGCACCAGTATCCGCACATCCACTCCACGCCTCGCCGCCTTGCGTAACAGGCGGCGAATCTTCCTGGTAGGAATGAAATAGGCAGTCACCAGCCAGATACGGCGCCGGGCGGTACGGATGCGTCTGGCGAGGGAACCCTTCACCTCCTGATAAGGGGGGTGGATGACCGAGAGACGTGCCGGCAGGCTTCCAGACTCGGGAAGATCCGATGGCGAAGGCAATTCCAGGGGGTGAACCGCCCACCAACGCCAGACCAGGGAGAAGCTGTGTTGCCAGTCCGCAACCACTGGCCCGCGGCACTCCACCATGATGTCGTGCCAGTACTCTTCCGAGGAGTGGGTGGGGGCAAATTCATCGGTGATCCCCGCCCCGCCGGTAAAGGCCACCTCACCATCCACCAGCAGCAACTTGCGGTGATCACGATAGAGATTGGCACGTCCCTTGCCATATTGCAGCGGATTGAAAAAAGCGAGGTGTACCCCCGCGTCCAGCAGCTGTTGCCGATCCGCCCTTTTCAATGCCCGGGCGCCGAAATCATCCAGCAACAGATGGACCGTCACCCCTCGGGAAGCAGCCCCGGCCAGCGCCTCGATGAAGCGGCTCGCAACCTCCCCCGACTCCATCAGATACATCTCCAGCAGCACATATCGGCGGGCACCGGCGATACACTCCAGCATTCTGGGAAAGAAGCAGGGACCATCCACCAGGATCTGGATCTGGTTGCCATCCCGCCAGGGATACGCGGTCCGAATCAGCTTCTTGTTACGGCGTCGGGAGGGTGTCGCCGACCGGACATTTGCCAGATTCATCTCTCGATTGCCCAGTTCTCATCCATGAACGGCAGAAACAACCTCCTGATGAATCTCGCTCATGGCTGTTCCTGAAACCCTGAATGCGGCGTAACATGTCGCCGGGTTGTCACTCCGGCAACAATCTCACCGCCCTATATGATATTGCGCTATCCTTCCCTCGTCGACGCGCAAACCAAACCGTCCCTCCAGAAAATCCAGCAACCGGCTGCCGCACAGCTCTCCTCGCCACCCCTTCATCACCAGCACATTCCGATCCCCACTCACCAACCTCTCCAGTTCCTTGCGCGTAACCAGACTCGCAGGACTGATCTGGTTTTCGAGCGCCACCAGCCTGACCAGTGCCATCAGGGCATCGACCACCCCTTCCTGCACTGGTGAAAGCTGAATCTTCTTTTGAGAGCGGGGCCACTGCTCTGGGGGCAGTTTCCGCGCATCGCGGATCAAGGCGATGATTTCGCTTCCACTATTGCGTATGAAGCCGCTCTCCAGTCCCCGAATCCTGCTCAACGCCTGGTGGCTCAGCGGTTGCCGGCGTGCCAGCTCCAGCAGGAGGTCGTCCCGTAACAGCCACTTGCGTGGTTTGTCCCGCTTGCGAGCCTCTTCCTCCCGCCACGCGGCGAGAGACTGGAGCACCGCGAGCTGAACACCCTTGAGATGGTGATGCCCCCTTACCCGGCTCCACGCCTCCCTTGGCGAATTTTCATAGGTGAGCGGGTCTGCCAGAATGGCGAAATCGTCGGCCAGCCACTTTGTACGACCCAGTTCATCCAGTCTCTGCCGTTGTCTCTGGTAGAGCTGGCGGAGGTAGCGCACATCATCCGCCGCATAGCGGATTTGCTCCGGACTCAACGGACGGATGGACCAGTCGGTACGGCTGTGCGCCTTCGGCAGCTCCACCCCGAGCATCGCCTTGACCAACGCTCCGTAACCGATCTGATCCCCCCAGCCGAGCAACGCGGCGGCGATCTGGGTATCGAACAGCGGCTGGGGCAGCTTTCCAAAGAGATGATAGAGGATTTCCAGGTCCTGGCGCCCTGCATGAAACACCTTGGTGATGCCTGGATCGTAGATGACCGAAAACAGCTCCGTCATGTCCGGCAGCGCCAGCGGATCGATGCAGGCCACCACCTCTTCGTTGGCCACCTGCAGAAGACAAAGGCGAGGATAGTAGCTCTTGTCACGAATGAATTCGGTATCGAGGGCCAGCCAGCCACTGCCGCGGAGGGTGCGGCACAGTTGCGCCAGTGATTGGGGTGTATCGACGAAGAGTTGTTGCACCATGGTGTCCCGTCAGACGAAGGAAGTGACGCAGAATACATCACCGGGAAGGGAGATACCAAGAGAGCCGATGGCAAATTCGGGAAAATGCGGCATCCCGGAAAGGATGCCGCATAACATAACTATGTGGAAGTCGGCCCGGCTCAGTGGAAACAGCGGGGGGATAGTGATTCATCCTTGAAGGCGCGAGGAAAAGAGACGGGAAAGACCGCCACCAGATCATCCACACAC
>WFNS01000165.1 GCA_015488495.1 Gammaproteobacteria bacterium
CGCGAGGCCCAGCGTCTCGGGACCGCCGGCCAGGATGCCGTCCACATGGCCCTGGATGCGGCCGCCGGCCACCGAGAAGCCGAACTGCCCGCCGTCGGCCTTTTCAGTATGGAGATCGAACCCGGCCAGCCGCAGCCAACGGATCGCCAACGCTTCCAGTGAGTGCCCGACCTCGAAGATCCGCAGTACCCGGCCGGGCAGTTCGCGTCCCGGATCGACCGGGGCCTGGGCGTACTCGTACTGCAGCGCGCGCTCGCATGCGACGCCAAGGCGTGAAGCGCCCAAATAACTGCGCGGCGTCCGGGACGCATGCTCGGCGGTCAGCGCTTCGTCGATGACGGCCGTGACCTGTTCAAAGAATTTGGGGCGGTGGTTGTAATCGAGCATGGCCACCCCCTCAGAACGGCACGTCATCGGGCGTGAGATCCCGCAGGTTGTCGAAGTAGGCGGTGAGCACCACGTCGACCAGTTGCAGGATCTCCTCGCGGCTGTAGTCGGCCAGCGACCGGGCCATGCCGATGGAGGCGACGTATTCCCCGAGTCGGGGCAGCACGGCCTCCATCGCGGCCTTCTCGTTGTGGGTGGGATCAATCACGACGCCACCTCCGGCCTTCGCCCTGCGCGCGTAAATGTCCTGGCAGCGCATGGAGCAGAAGCGTTTGAACTGCCGCCTGGTCCCGGCTCTGGGCGGCGACACCCCGCAAAAGCCCCGGCCTTCGCGTCCGCATACCGCGCATATCACGGTGCACCTCCCTGTGAGCCGCTCTTCGGGCAGCCGCTGCGCGGCTGTGCAAATGCTCTGTCCTGATCATTTGTCACGCCGCCTCCTTCTGATCTGCTGCGCCGAACACCCGGGCCTGGATGTCGCGCTTGTTGAACCGAAACGCCAGCAGACAGGAGGCCTGATAGCGGGTCAGGCCGAAGTCCTGGCGGTACTCGGGAGGCAGGTAGCGCAGCTGCTGCTCGGTGGGCGGCTGGTTGAGCCAGCGGCGGGACTTAGCAGCCGTGTCGTCGTTCTCGTGCGTGTTGAGCCAGTCGTCGGCCTGCGCCAGGCAGACGGTGCGTTCGCCTATGGCCAGCAGCCGGGTCGCGAGCCGCTTGCCACCGCCCACGGCGTGCCACCGGCCGGACAACCAGAACACGCCGGCCCAGGCGCTGAAGCCGGTGGCCATCAGTGCCGCGTCGTCTCCGAACAGATCGCACCAGCGGTAGGAGGAACGCTTGAGCAGATCCACCTCGGACATCACGAAGTCGGTCAGCTCCGCCCTGGATTCCTGCTCCATGCGTTCCCACACATGGCCGCACAGGGGACATTCCAATGACGCCGCAGGCACCCGGGCGCCACACTCGGGGCACTCCTTTTTGGGTGCCTCGCCCTTGCACGTCCGGCCATCGAGATCGACGTCCTGCTCCAGGGAGCCGTGCAGCAGCGTGCTGGTGCCGAAGTCCAACACGATGCAATCGGTCTTGGTGATGCCGGGATGCTCGTTGGGATCGACGGTACGCAGGCCCCGTCCCACCATCTGGATCAGGGTGGACTTGAAGGAGCTGGGCCGCAGCAACACGACGCAGGCCGTCGGCGGATGGTCCCAGCCCTCAGTGAGCACCGCGACATTGACCACCACCTGAGCCTCGCCCCGGGCGAAACGGTCAAGTTGTGCTTTACGCTCGCAGGCCCGCTGGTCGCCATGCACCACGACGGTCGGGATGCCCGCAGCCTCGAAGGCTTCAGCCACGTTCCGGGCATGATGCACCGTAGAGCAGAACACCACCGTCTGGCGGTTGCCGGCCTTCTCCTTCCAGTGGCGGATCACGGCCTCGGTGACCGGTGAGCGGTTCATGATGGCGTCCACCTCGGCCATGTCGAAATCGTCGGCGGTGCGCTTCACGCGGGACAGCGCGTCCCGGGTCCCCACGTCGATGACGAAGGTGCGCGGTGGCACCAGATGCCCGGAGCGGATCAGCTCACCCAGGGTGATCTGGTCGGCCACGTTGCTGAACACCGGCCGCAGCTCCTTGCCGTCGCCGCGGCCCGGGGTGGCGGTGACGCCGAACACGCGCGCGTCGGGATTACGTTCGCGCACGTGGTCGATGATGCGCCGATAGCTGATTGCTGCCGCGTGATGGGCCTCGTCCACCACCAGCAGGTCCAGCATCGGCATCCGCCTGAGGTTGTTCTCGCGGGCCAGCGTCTGAACCATGGCGAAGGTGGCCTGGCCAGCCCAGGACTTCTGGCGGGCGTCGAAGATCGAAATGGTGATCTTCGGGTTGACGCGGGAGAACTTGGCGGCGTTCTGACTGGTCAGCTCGTCGCGATGGGCGAGAATGCAGGCCTTGGCATCGGTATCGCTGATGATGTTGCCGGTCGCCGCCGAGAGCATGACGGTCTTGCCCGCGCCGGTCGGGGCCACGCCGAGCGTGTCGCCGTGCTCGTCGAGCGCGTGGAGCACGCGCTCGACAAACACCTTCTGTCGGGGTCTCAGGATCATCGCCGGCCCTCCCTACTGCGCCCAGCTGGGGCGGTTGGGCGGGGTGGCTGGCGCGGCCTGCGTCTGCTGTGGCGCGGCCGGAGCCGCGGAAGACTGCCCCATGAGTGCGGCGTAGTCCTTGTGGTCGGGCGTGATCGCCTGCTTGACGACGTTCCTGTCCTCGCCGTTCTGGTCCTTCTCCACATCTACGCGGGCGACGAACTCGATGCCGTCCAGATCCTGGAAGCCCTGGATCCGGCGCGCCTGTTGCGCCTGTGGGGAGTTGTCCCCGGGATGCACGCCGCGGGCGGAGTTGAGGGTGCCCTTGATGAAGGCGCGGCCCATGTTGGCCCACTCCGGTCCCTTGGGGCTGTGGAGCCCGATCAGCGACCACATCTTGCGCCGCGCATACTTGCCCTCCAGCACCACGAACTCGCAGTTGAGATAAACCGAGCCCGTGGTCTGGCTCTGGGTGGCGTAGCCGCCGGTCCAGCCCTGGCTGGGGTCGTCGAAGCCACCCGGGCGGATGGTCATGCGCACCTTGACCAGCGTGCCCTTGGGGATCAGGTCGAAACCGGTCTGGTCTTCCGCATTGTTGAAGTCGAAGTAGCTCATGAGGTCACCTCTTGATTCGGTTCGGGGTTGGCGGGGCGGTCGAAGCGCAGGCGCTCGGAGGCGGGCCGCGCAGGGCCGGCGATCTTTTCCATGAGGCGGCCCAGATGTGGCTCCTCGATGAGATCCAGCCGGCCGGAACGGTCCTTGGCGGGATAGCCCCAGGGGTTCAGGGTGTGGCAGACGAAGGCGCGGTAGGGCTCGGCGTCGGCCTCGCGGATCTCGGCCAGGGTGATGACCTCGTCCACGATGCCGGGCAGCTCCAGGCCGGTCTTGGAACCCTCGATCTGCAACCGGAAGACGCGGCGGTTGAAGTCGTCGAGCTTCTCGTCGAGGATGCCGACGAACCAGACATTCTTGCCGCGGGTGTGCTGCAGATGGGTGAGCCAGGCAATCATCTCCTGGCCGAGCAGACCGTAGGCGCCGCGCATGTCGGGCTTGCCGGTGCGCTCGGAGACCGCCTGCGGCTGCCCCTTGCACCACTGGAGACACAGCCGGCCGGCGACGGTGATGGAGTCGACGAACACCGTCTCGTACTTGTCCATCACCGAGGGGTCGCCGTACTTCTCGCAGACGGCGTCGAAATGGGACTGGCTATAGGCCTGATCACTACGCAGCGCCGGGTCCGGTCCCCCGATGAACACGGCCAGGTCCCGGCACTCGGGCCAGGTGCGCGGGCGAATGGCGTCGCCTGCCCAGCCCTCCACGGCCAGATCACCGGCTTCCAGGTCGAAGAACAGCGTGCGCTCGGGGTCCAGGGTCCACAGCTGGGAGGTCTTGCCGATGCCGCTTTTGCCTGCGAGCACCCCCTTGACGCCCCGCCTCTCGGCGAGGCGTTCATCAGCGGAGATGATGGGCAGGCTCATGACCGGGCCTCCTCGTCGGAGAAGATCTCGTCGATGCGCTGCGCGCCGAGGCCACGGCGTTTGCGGGCCTGTTCCACCAGTTCGCGGAGCGCGTGCATGCGCCGGCTGATAGGACGGAGGCCTTCTTCCATCTCGAGGATGGCGAACGCCACCTGATCGAGCGTGGCTTCCTCGAGAGCCACCTCCGTGCCGTCCACGTGGATCAACGAGGGGAGTTCATCCAGAAACAGGTTCTGCTTGCGCAGACGGTCGAGCAAAGTGCGTTTGAACATGGCGGTTACTCCTGCATCAAAGCGAGACGGAAACCGGGCTTGCCGGTCTTGAGGGTGCGGGCGGGCGCGAAGGCCTGCCGGATGGACTCGGGCCAGGCGTTGAAGCGGCTCTCGGGCACGCGATAGCTGATTTCGACGTACTCAGCGGGGTCGTCGCCGCTGGCCTCGATCCGGCGCACGATCTCAGCGAGGCGTTTCTGGTCCCAGGAAACCCGCTTGGGTAGGTCCGCGGTCACGCGTACAGGACCGTCGTCGAAATGCACCACGCCGGTGTTCTTGCCGGCTGCCAGTCGAACCGCCTGCGCCCGATTGGCATACTTCAGCTCCAGGGCGCGGTCGATGTGCTCGACCAGCGCGCGGGCCGAGGCCAACAGGTCGGCGGCATCGTTCTTGAGTCGGAACAGGGTCTCGGCGGGCTGCCTCGCGAGATCGCCGGGAGGCGTGGCCAGCACCTTGTCGGGGGTAAAGGTGGCGGTCATGCGGCACCTCCCGCGCTTGCGCGCTCCGAGGTGCTCTTGCGCAGACATTCAGCCTCGTAGGACTCGATGTCCTCCACGCGGTAGAGCACGCGCCCGTGCAGCTTGAGGAAGATCGGACCGATGCCCTCGCTGCGCCAGCGTTCCAGCGTGGCTTCGCTGACGCCCCAGCGTTCGGCCAGTTGGCGTTGGTTCAGGTGTTTCACACTCACGATTCGCTCCTATGGGTTGTTGCGGAAACGTGAGGTGATTCTGGGAAGGAGGATGTACGGGCGTCGCCAGCCCGGATGTACGGAGAAATGTACGGAGTGCATCCAGGCCTTCTTCAGGCAACAAAAAAGCCGCGCGATGGCGGCTTGGTGGGGCGGTAGAGTAGAGTCAGGGGGTGTTGAAGCCGTATTTCCCGCGTTCGGGATTGGCGATGTAGGTGCGCCACTGCGTGCTGCCGGAGAACAGGCTCTGCATCTTCCTGCTGCGCGAGTGCGCCGAAGGTGGATAAGCCGCGTTCAGGATTTCGGCTGCATCGAGCATGCTTCGGCCCTTGAGCCATTGCTCATAGATGTAGCGCACAGCCCGAGCCTGGCGCTCACCATGGATCTGCCACGGCTTAGGGATTCCTCGAATGGTCAGCGTCTGTGTGTGGATGTCGTAATGGACTGGTGGAGATGGTTCGGTACCGACACCGGCCGGGGCCGTTAGGATGCGTTCCAGCCAGTGGGTATCGACATCCGTCTTATCGCCAGTGGGTATCAGCGCTGCCGGGAGTGAGGCGAAACGGTAAGTTCTGGGCGGTGTGACGATCTCAGGGAGCGGGTTGCCGCAGGTCAGAACGAGGCCGTCATCCGGCAGGGTACGGTCACTGAAGAAGCGCAGGAGGTCTGGCAATCGGCCGTCCACATCGCGGGCCAGCCAGATGTTGGTGCGTACTTGCCCCAGCCTTGCAGACCCAAGATGCCAAAGCGCGCCATCGAGGTGAGCCATGTCGAAGTGCCGGCGGTTGGCCTGGGCGATATCCAACAGATCAGCGATGAGGGTCAGTAAGGGCTGGGGCTTGACGCTGTAGACACCCATTTCCCGTTCAGGAAGCGGGATATACCGGAAGGTGTCGGGACAACGGTAGCCGATGGTTCCGTCATCGTCGTATTCGATCTCAACCGGAACCGCCTCCCGATCGGCATCCACGACATAGAAGCTGGCGTCGCCGACGCGTTCGATCCAGGGTTCAAGCAGGGGGTTGCACAGCACCTCACCCCGGAACAGCTCCCAACCGGGGATGCCCTGGAGGCGAACGTTCTCGGCGCCCGCGATGGATTGCTGCGCCCGGTCGAACAGCGCAAGCAGTTCAAGCAGCAGAGGCGTCGGGATGGGGGCTCTCGACACTGCCGATCTCCTTGACCAGCCCCCATTTGACCAACAGCCGGTCGCACAGGGCCCGATCCTTCTCTCGCTTGGCCTTGATGTTGCACTTGTTCTCGCCACGAAGCACGATGGAGACCGTGCGCGCCCGTCCTCGGCCTTCCTTGCGGAGCCGCACGGCGATCTTGGCGTAGGTGAGCGGTCTGCGCTGGTAGTCGAAATCCGGCCCGACCAGCGAACGTCCAGCGGTAAAGATGTCGTCCGGGTCATTGGACCACATCTTTACCAGGAGACTACGGGTGCCTGCGCTGTAGCCCAGCTCGGTGACCTTGACCCACACGACTGGTTCGCCGCTAATGTCGAAATCCCGCGGTTTGGCCAAGCTCTGGTAGTCGTATTGCTTGATGGGCACCTTTTCCCCGGTAATCGGCGATTGCAGCAGGGTGTCCGCGACCAACTTTGCCAGATCTTCACGGCCTTGCTTGCCACGAGAGAGAACCTCCAGGCTGCCATTGTCCGGCTCGTAGGTGACGAAGGAAGATTCGGCCCGGACGATTTCCTGCGGTACCACATTGCTGTCCTTTACCCGCTCCACCGATTCGGGCGGCCGGTTGGAGTGGATGCTGATCTGATAGAGCGCGATATCGTCGCCATCATCGGTATTGGGCCGCAGCCTCCTGAACACTTGAACAGCGATGTCTTTTACATCGCAGCCCCGCTGCGCCGCCAGCTTGCGATGGAAGTCGGCAACCGCATCGGCGTCTTCCAGAACCGTAAGATCCTTGGGTGCGAGGAACCCGTCGTAACAGGTCTGGCTCTGATGCAGATAGTCCGCCTGCCGCCAGTCCAGGGCTCGGTGAAACAGATCCGGTTCGTTGCGGTAGAGCCACAGGCTGCGTTCGTACTGGTTGGAGAGCTTGTCGAAAGCATCGCGGTCCTCGTCGTCAAAAATGTCCTCCTGGATACCATCCATCGCATCCTGCCCCGGTGCGTCGCAGAGGAGCACGATTTTCTCCGCAATCTCCTCCATTCGCTGGCGCTCGGGAACAGGTAATGCGTTGAGGGCTTCGGTCATCCTGGCGCGTTGCTTGCGCTTGCCATCTTTTTCGTTGAGTTCTGGCAAGGCAGCGTTGAAGTCCTCGTGCACGAAGGTCCGAAAGACCTTCGGCGGGAGGTGACCGAGCAATTTGGCGAGATTCTGGGCGTCTTTCATGCGTGTCTCCTTGAAGGACCGCTTTCAGGGGACGGTGGTGGTCAATCTTTTCCTCTCAGGCGTTTGAGTCGCCTGCGGATTTCCGCAGCCGGCAGGTGTGTTCGCGGGTCTTCCAGCATGCCGGCCAGCGCCTCCGCCAGCGTTTCAGTCGGGACGATCCCCTTGGCCTCGAGCTGATCGATGACCCAGAACACGCCCAGCACCTCGACCGACTCTTCTTCGGCAGTTTGGCGCATGCGCTTGTCACTGCTCAGCAAGGGCCATTCGTTGATGACCGATAGCGTGATAGCGAAACAATCGTGCAGCGTCAGCTGCGGGCGTCGTTTCTGGTAGCCTGCCGCCTGTTCCATGCCTTTCGGGTCCAGGTGCTCAACCCGTAGGCCGAGGCGCACAAGATCTTCCCGGGTCAGGCCATGCAGGTCGAGCAGCTCGTCCTCATAGAGGATGTCGGGAACGGCAAATTCGCAAGGCAGCTCGAAGATGGCTTCGAGGAGGGACCACTTCGAAAGCTCGATCAGGACGGACGCATCGCTCACCAATACCCGCACAAACGGCTACTCCCCGGGGCCATCCATGGCGCGGCTGATCTCAGAAGTGCTCCGTCCCAGCAGCTCGGCAGCCTTGGGCAGGGAGATGATGTCCTCGGCCAGGGCGCGGAACACCAGCCGCTCGAAGCGACGGGGCTGCTCGTTGTCGGGCAACGGCATCGGTTCGCACTTGCGCCAGCCGCGACCGATACCCCGAAAGATTCGGGTGAGGGTCGCCTCGGTAATGACACCGAGATCCCTGAGCCGCACCATCAGCGCCGCGGCGCTGACACCGAACATGTGCTTGATCTGGATGATCTCGGCATATCCGAAGTTGTGACGCCGCTGACCCACCTCGAAAAGCAGGTCTTCGCGGGGCATCAGGAAGGCACTGGCGAAGCGGTGGCAGACCTTTTCCTCGTCCAGATCTCCGTTTTCCAAGTGCACGACCATGTGCCCCAGCTCATGGGCCAGGGTGAAGCGCTGTCGCTCTACCGACTTGGCGTTTGAGCTGACAATGACCGGCACATCCTCGTAGTCCGGGCGTGAGACCCGGCAGGTCAGTCCGTCCACGGCGAGGGGAAAGTCCAGCTTGAGGACCTTGATGCCGCGCTCTTCGAGCAGCTCGGTCATGTTTGGGATGGGATTGCCGCCGAGGTTCCAATCCCGGCGCAACCGCTCGGCGGCTTCCTCGGCATCCTCCAGGCTCTGGATCGGGTACGGGGCGCCCTCGGGCCGGTCCCACTCGTGGCTGGCCATGCCAAGCAGTTCCTCGATCTGTAGGTACCGATCCAGATGATCGAGCACCGTGGCTTCCACCCGGGCGCGGTCCTTGGCGGAGGTTCTGGAGGTCTTGCGAAACTCGAGGCCTTCGAGCCGGATGTCCGAGGGGCTGAACAGATAGCTCAGCGGAACTTCCAGCGCACGAGCCAGGCGGATGGCGACCTCCGAGCCGGGCAGCATCTCGCCGCGCTCGTAGCGGCCGATGGCCTGCGCGGTCACGGCATGATCGATGGCCTCGGCCAACCCCCGAAGGGAGAGGCCGGCGCGCTTGCGGGCCAGTTTCAGTCGTTCGCCAAACATGCGATTCTCCATCATGTTTACAGAATAGAAAAATTCTTGTCATTTGTAAACATGACAGCAAACTTCCCGGTACTCCAGTGGCGCGCTTGGCGGCTGTCGGCATACCCCTCCATATACCCCCATGAACCCGCAACGTCCCGCTGGATATTCCACCTTTTCAGACAGACACTTACGGTTGCGAGCGAGTTGGAAGGTCAGGAGCGGTTACCGATGGACAGCATCAAACAGGTTCCCCCGGAGCGGATGACCCCGGAGCAGCGCCGGGCCGAGATCGCGGGGCTGCTGGCGGCGGGGCTGGCCCGGTTGCGGGAGGCCAACGCCGGGACTGGAAAGGGCGAGTTGGGACTTGGCTTCGGGGGCGATGAGAGCGTTCATGTGACGCCCTCAAACGAACCCGGAGAGGAGTCCGCATGAGCAAAGCCGACAAGATCCCGCCCACGCCGCCCTCAGTGGTGGCGCAGATCGCCCAGCTGCCCGACCTGCCGATCGACGAGGTCCGGGCGCTGTGGCGACGCCTGTTCCATTTCGAGGCGCCCACCCACAATCGACGGTTTCTGGAACGGCGCATCGCCTACAAGCTGCAGGAGATCGTCTTCCGCAAGGAGAACCGGAACCTCCTGCAGAACAACCAGAAGCGCATCCAGACGCTCATCCGCAACGGCAAGCTGCTCAAGCGCAGTCGGGACTACTGCCCGGTGCCGGGCACCGTGCTGATCCGCGAGTACAAGGGCGTGGAGCATCGTGTCACGGTGACTCACGATGGGCAGTTCGAATACCAGGGCTGCGTCTACCGGAGCCTGTCGCGCATCGCCCGGGAGATCACCGGAGCGCAGTGGTCCGGCCCAGTCTTCTTCGGTCTGCGCAAGCCGGGCAGACGACGCAAGGAAGGGGGTGAGCGATGAGCGAGGCCATGCCACGCCGCCTCCGTTGTGCTGTCTACACCCGCGTCTCCACGGACGAAGGGCTGGACCAGGAATACAACTCGATCGACGCCCAGCGCGATGCCGGTCATGCCTATATCGCCAGCCAGCGGGCCGAGGGATGGATCCCGGTGGCCGACGACTACGACGACCCGGCCTATTCCGGGGGCAACATGGACCGTCCCGCGCTCAAGCGCCTGCTGGCCGACATCGAGGCGGGCCACATCGATATCGTGGTGGTCTACAAGATCGACCGACTCACCCGCTCGCTGACCGACTTCTCGAAGATGATCGAGCTGTTCGAGCGCCATGGGGTGTCGTTCGTCTCGGTCACCCAGCAGTTCAACACCACCAACTCCATGGGGCGGCTGATGCTGAATATCTTGCTCTCGTTCGCCCAGTTCGAGCGGGAGGTGACGGGGGAGCGGATCCGCGACAAGATCGCCGCCAGCAAGAAGAAGGGCCTGTGGATGGGCGGCATTCCGCCACTGGGCTACGATGTGAAGGACCGGCACCTGGTGGTCAACGAGCGTGAGGCCAAGACCGTCCGGCACATCTTCCACCGCTTCGTCCAGCTGGGTTCCGCGACCCTGCTGGTGAAGGAACTGCGGCTGGATGGCGTTACCTCCAAATCCTGGGTGACCCAGAGTGGCCGGGTGCGAGAGGGAAAGCCCATCGACAAGAGCCTGATCTACAAGATGCTCAACAATCGCGTCTACCTGGGTGAGATCAAGCACAAGGAGCGGTGGTACAGGGGCGAGCACCAGCCCATCATCGACAAGCCGCTCTGGGATCAGGTCCAGGCGATCCTCGAAACCAACTGGCGCAAGCGGGCCAATGCCATCCGCAGCAAGGTGCCGTTCCTGCTCAAGGGGCTGGTGTTCGGCAACGACGGGCGGGCCATGTCGCCGTACCACACCAAGAACCGCTATGGCCGGCGCTACCGCTACTACCAGCCCCAGCGCGACGCCAAGGAACACGCCGGCGCCTCGGGCCTGCCCCGGCTGCCGGCGGCGGATCTGGAATCGGCGGTGATGGAGCAGATCCGCGCCATTCTGCGGGCGCCGCAGATGGTCGAGGAGGCTGCAAGGCGAGCGGTGCGTCTCGATCCCACGCTGGACGAGGCGCAGGTCACCGTAGCCATGACGCGGATGGACGAGATCTGGGAACAGCTGTTCCCCGATGAACAGGCGCGGATCGTCAAACTGCTGGTCGAGAAGGTGATTGTCTCGCCCAATGACATCGAGGTGCGGCTGCGGCCGAACGGTATCGAGCGGCTGGCGCTGGAGTTCGGGCAGACCAACGGGGAGGCGTTGGCGTGAGCGACAAGCAGGCGGACAGGGAACGCGCCTCGACCAGCGCCCCCAGGCGCATTGAGAAGGCCGGTGAGGCGCAGCTGATCGAGGACAGCGCCGGCCGGCTCGCCATCACCGTTCCGATCCGGATCAAACAGCGGGGCCGGCGCAAGCTGGTGACGCTGCCCAGTGGTGAGAGGGTAGCCCCGAAACGCCCCTGGGACGATGCGCCCACCCCCATGCAGCTGGCATTGGCCCGCGGGCACCGCTGGCTGGCCATGCTGGAATCCGGCGAGGCTGGCTCACTCCTGGAGATCGCCGACAGGGAAGGCGTCGACAACAGCTACGTGAGCCGCATGATCAACCTAACCTGCCTGTCACCGGACATCGTGGCTGCTATCCTCGACGACACGCTGCCGGATCATGTCACCCTGTTCGATCTGGCAGTGAATCCGCCGAGGTTGTGGGAGGAGCAGCGTTTCCAGGTTTATTGCCATAGCAGCAAATAAGCATATATCTGCCCTCAAGGGTTGATATTATATCCCTCGAAAAGGTACACTGTGTACCCGATAGAGGGTCGCAGGGGCCCTCTCCGAGCTATAGGGAGTAATTACCATATGAAAAAGTATGCGTTTTGGAATAACAAGGGAGGGACGGGAAAGACGTCCCTTATTTTTCAGACGATCCTTGCCTACGCTAAAGAACATCCAGACAAAAGAGTTCTTGTGCTTGATGTCTGCCCACAAGCAAATTTGTCAGAACTTATGCTTGGCGGTCTTGTTGGTAAGGGCAGTCAGAAGTTGCTGCAAATCCAGGGAGAAACTCCAAGGGCTACGGTTGGCGGGTATTTCCAGATGCGTTTGCCCGAGCCATACACACCACCTCAATTTAATCCTACAGATTTTATTATTGAGCCTTCAAAGCTGAATAACAAAATAGAGCCGAATGTATTCTTGTTAGCTGGTGATCCATTACTCGAACTGCAAGCGACCGCGATTTCAACGCTTGCGAATACGCAAATACCAGGTTCTAATCCTTGGCTAGCAGTAATAGATTGGCTGCGGGATTTTCTCGAACCTATATCTGATAAATTTGATGTTGCCTTTATTGACTGCAACCCCAGCTTCTCTATATACACGCAAATTGCTCTGTCCGTTACGGATTACCTCGTGTTACCGGTTATGGCAGATGACTCATCTAGAAGAGCATTGCAGAACGCATTCTCCCTGATATACGGATTACGCCTTCCTTCACCGATATATGCACAGCACTCGTTCAAAGATAAGTTAGTGCGTGAGGGTAGAAAATTGCCCAAAGTGCATACTATCGTGAAAAACCGCCTCACACAGTATATGGGCCCCGCTTCAGCATATTCGGCTGTTTTGCGTACTATCGATGAACAAGTTGCAGACCTATTAGAAACAGAACCAAACTACTTTAATTTTAATAAAGTTTCCGATGGGATGTGTGAAATGAGGGATTTTGGAACCACCGGTGTTGTAGCGTTTGCGCGGGGAGAGTCGTTTATGGATTTGTCCTCTGGAAGGCATAACATTAGTGGTCGGCGTGTCCAGGTTAAAGAGGAATATAGGGTCAATGCTGTTGATGCAATAAAGAGACTTGCTATCCGAATATAAAACCTCAAGTTTCGGAGTTCAAATTTGCACTGAAGCAGCGCGTAACCAGCTGATAAATAAAGGAAGTAGGCCTCACGGAAGGTTATAATGTAGGTGTTCAACGCCCAACATAAAACCGACCGGAGGCCTCAGTGAATAATGGCACGAACAAGCGGATATTACCAAGCCTGATAGACGAAGTGCTCAACCATCCAGGCCAGTGTGTAGATAATGTTTTTGCCGGCGTATGGAGAGGACTCAAACTGAACCGGCTTATCCAGCAGGCCGGGTTCAAAAAGCGCA
>WFNS01000166.1 GCA_015488495.1 Gammaproteobacteria bacterium
GACTTGAGTACCGATTTCGTGGCGGAGGTGAGTTCTATTTCCGCATCAAACGGCTCTTCCAGTGCCGAATGCAACTTGATGTCCCCGAGCCCCAGGGCAAATGCCCACATCGGCAACATCGAAAACAGAACCAGCAGCGTCCGTATCATTCCCCTCACAGCCATTCCCCTCTTCCCGCGCAGAAGCTTCGCATTCATACCAGGATCCGATCAGATTTAATTGAATAAATGTTTCTAATATAACCTACAAATGCTTATCGGCCAATATTTCAGCTATTTGAATGCTGTTTAGCGCGGCTCCTTTACGTACATTGTCAGCTACAACCCACAAATCGAGTCCGCGCGGGTGGGAGATGTCCTCACGGATACGGCCCACATAGACCGGATCGTGGTTGGCCGCCTCGGTAACCGCGGTGGGATACCCCCCCGGCTTCCGCTCATCCATTACCACCACCCCCGGCGCGCCGGAGAGCAGCTCCCGCGCGCGTGCGGCGGTGATCTTCTCCCGCGTCTCGATGTGCACCGCCTCGGAGTGACCGTAGAATACGGGGATACGCACCGCGGTGGGATTCACCTGGATCGCCTCGTCCTCGAAGATCTTGCGGGTCTCCCAGACCATCTTCATCTCCTCCTTGGTATAGCCGTTGTCGAGAAAGACGTCGATCTGCGGCAGCGCGTTGAAGGCGATCTGGCGGGGATAGACCCTGGGCTCGATGGGCCTGGCGTTGAGCAGGTTGGCGGTCTGGGTGGCCAGCTCCTCGATGGCCTCCTTGCCGGTTCCGGAGACCGCCTGGTAGGTGGCGACGTTGATCCGTTCGATACCCACCGCGTCGTAGATGGGTTTCAGCGCCACCAGCATCTGGATGGTGGAGCAGTTGGGGTTGGCGATGATGCCGCGGTTGGAGTAACCGGCGATGGCGTGGGGGTTCACCTCGGGGACCACCAGGGGAATGTCGTCGTCGTAGCGGAAGTGGGAGGTGTTGTCGATCACCACGCAGCCCGCCTCGGCCGCCTTCGGCGCATATTCGGCGGAGACCGAACCACCGGCGGAGAAGAGCCCGATCTGCGCCCTGGAGAAGTCGAACTCCGCCAGATCGCCGATGGTGACGGATTGCCCCCTGAAACGGATGGTCTTGCCCGCCGAACGGCTGCTGGCCAGCGGGTAAAGTTTGCCCACCGGGAAATTGCGCTGCTCGAGAATGGCGATCATGGTCTCGCCCACGGCGCCGGTGGCGCCCACTACTGCAACATCGAATGTTCTGCTCATCGCTCTTGCTCCATCAGTGCGGCCACCACCGCATCGCCCATCTCCGCCGTACCCACCCGGCGGCACCCCTCGCTATGGATGTCCGCGGTGCGCAGCCCCTGCGCAATCACCCGCTCCACCGCCCGTTCGACCCTTCCCGCCAGCTCCGCTTCCCCCAGGGAGTAGCGCAGCAGCATCGCCAGGGAGAGGATGGTGGCCAGCGGGTTGGCGATCCCCTGCCCGGCGATGTCCGGCGCCGAGCCGTGGATCGGCTCGTACATCCCCTTGCCGTGCTGGTCCAGGGAGGCGGAGGGCAGCATGCCGATGGAGCCGGTGAGCATGGCCGCGGCATCGGAGAGGATGTCGCCAAACAGGTTGGTGGTCACCAGCACGTCGAACTGTCTGGGTGCCCGGAGCAGCTGCATGGCGGCGTTGTCCACATACATGTGGCTCAGCTCCACTTCGGGATACTCCGCCGCCAGCGATTCCATCACTTCGCGCCACAGCTCGGTGCACTCCAGCACGTTGGCCTTGTCCACGGAGGTGACGCGCCGCCCCCGCTGCATGGCGGTCTCGAAGGCCACGCGGCCGATACGCCGGATCTCCGACTCGCTGTAGACCAGGGTGTTGTACCCCTGCCGCTCACCGTTCTCCAGGGTGCGGATCCCGCGCGGCTCGCCGAAATAGATCCCGCCGGTGAGTTCACGGACAATCAGGATGTCGAGCCCCGCCACCACCTCCGGCCGGAGGGTGGAGGCGTCGGCCAGCTGGGGATAGAGGATGGCGGGTCGCAGGTTGGCGAACAGGGAGAGGGCGGAACGGATGGCCAGCAGCCCCCGCTCCGGACGCAGCTCCCGCGGCAGCGACTCCCACTTGGGACCGCCCACGGCGCCGAGCAGCACCGCGTCGGCGGCCCCGGCGAGCCGCCGGGTCTCCTCCGGGAAGGGCTCGCCGGTGGCATCGCAGGCCGCGCCACCGATCACCCCCTGCTCCGTCTCCACGGCGAGACCGAACTCCCGCCGCAGCGTCTCCAGCACCTTCACCGCCTCGGCGACGATCTCCGGCCCGATCCCGTCTCCGGGAAGAATGAGTATCCTCTTCATCATGCCCTCATATCCATGAACAGCCAGGGAGCCTCCTCCCGGCGCCGCGCCTCGTAGGCCCGAATGGCGTCGGCGTGCTGCAGGGTGAGACCGATGTCGTCCAGCCCCTCCAGCAGACACCGCTTGCGGAAGGGATCCACCTGGAAACGGTGGACCACCCCTGCCGGAGTGACCACCTGCTGCGCCTCCAGGTCCACCTTCAGCCGGTAGCCGGGCTGCGCCGCCACCTCCCGGAACAGCTCGTCCACCACCGCCCCATCCAGCACGATGGGCAGGAGCCCGTTCTTGAAGCAGTTATTATAAAAGATGTCGGCGAAGCTCGGCGCGATGATGGCCCGGAAACCGTAATCCAGCAGCGCCCAGGGGGCGTGCTCCCGGCTGGAGCCGCAGCCGAAGTTGTCCCGCGCGAGCAGGATCTGAGCTCCCTGGTAGCGGGGCTGGTTGAGGACGAAGTCCGGATTCAGCGGCCGCCGGCTGTTGTCCATCCCCGGCTCCCCGCGGTCCAGATAGCGCCACTCGTCGAACAGGTTGGGCCCGAAGCCGGTGCGCTCGATGGACTTCAGGAACTGCTTGGGGATGATGGCGTCGGTGTCCACGTTGGCCCGGTCCAGCGGCGCCACGATCCCTTCGAAAGGGGTGAATTTCTCCATCGTTCTACTCCTCTATCATCCGCCGCACGTCCACGAAATGTCCCGCCACCGCCGCCGCGGCCGCCATGGCCGGGCTCACCAGATGGGTGCGTCCCCCCTGCCCCTGCCGCCCCTCGAAGTTGCGGTTGGAGGTGGAGGCGCAACGCTCCCCCGGCTCCAGCCGGTCAGCGTTCATGGCCAGACACATGGAGCAGCCCGGATCACGCCACTCGAAGCCGGCGTCGATGAAGATCCGGTCCAGCCCCTCCTGCTCCGCCTGTGCCTTCACCAGGCCGGAACCCGGCACCACCAGCGCCTGCCGGATGGTGGGTGCCACCTTGCGCCCGCGCAGCACCGCGGCGGCGGCCCGCAGATCCTCGATGCGGCCGTTGGTGCAGGAGCCGATGAACACCCTGTCCGGCCGGATGTCGGTGATGGGCGTTCCCGGCGCCAGCCCCATGTAGTCGAGGGCCCGCTCCATCCCCCGGCGCTTCACCGGATCCGGCTCCCGGGCGGGATCGGGCACCACCCCGTCCACCGGCACCACCATCTCCGGCGAGGTGCCCCAGGTGACCTGCGGCACGATGGCCGCGGCGTCGATGGTGACCTCCCGATCGAAACGGGCATCCGGATCGCTGCGCAGCTCCCGCCAGGCGGCCACCGCCCGTTCCCACAGGTCGCCGCCGGGAGCATAGGGACGGCCCTTCACATAGTCGATGGTCTTGTCATCCACCGCCACCATCCCGGCCCGGGCCCCCGCCTCGATGGCCATGTTGCACACCGTCATCCGCCCCTCGATGGAGAGATCGCGGATCGCCTCGCCGGCGAACTCGATGGCATGGCCGGTGCCCCCCGCGGTACCGATCTCGCCGATGATGGCCAGCACGATGTCCTTGGCGCCGACCCCCGGACCCACCCTGCCCTGCACGGTGACGCGCATGTTCTTCGACTTGCGCTGCAGCAGGCACTGGGTGGCGAGCACATGCTCCACCTCGGAAGTGCCGATACCGTGGGCGAGCGCACCGAGCGCGCCGTGGGTGGAGGTGTGCGAGTCACCGCACACCACGGTCATCCCCGGCAGGGTGGCCCCCCCCTCCGGCCCGATCACATGGACGATGCCCTGGCGGCGGTCCTCCATGCGGAACTCGGCGATGCCGTAGGTCTCGCAGTTGCGATCCAGCGTCTCCACCTGCAAGCGGGAGACCGGATCGGCGATGCCGTCCTCCCGGCCCGTGGTGGGGACGTTGTGATCCGGCGTGGCCAGGACACTGCCCGGCCGCCACGGCCTGCGCCCCGCCAGACGCAGCCCCTCGAACGCCTGCGGCGAGGTCACCTCGTGTACCAGATGACGATCGATATAGATCAGCGCAGTGCCGTCCTCGTTGGTGCGGACCACGTGATCGTCCCACAACTTGTCGTACAGGGTCTTGCCAGCCATCGTTACTCCTCCTCAGTCGGGAGAAAGTGTAGTATGCTGTCAAATATTACACAAATTCATATTTTTCATAACTTCCATAACCAATGGACATACATGCGCTGAAGGCCTTTGCCACCGTCGCCGCCACCGGCTCCTTCTCGCAGGCCGCGGAGCACCTCTGCCTCACCCAGCCGGCGGTGAGCAAGCGAATCGCCGCACTGGAACATCAGCTCGACGTGCGACTGTTCGACCGCATCGGCCGCAAGGTGCTCCTCACCGAGGCGGGCGAAACCCTGCTGCCGCGGGTCGGACGCATCCTCGCCGAGCTGGAGGATGGCCGCCGGGCGCTGGCCAACCTGAGCGGGCGGGTGGCCGGCCGGCTGACGGTGGGCACCAGCCACCACATCGGCCTGCACCGCCTGCCGCCGGTGCTGCGCCGCTTCACCGCCCACTACCCCGAAGTGGAACTCGATCTGCGATTCATGGCCTCGGAAGCCGCCTGCGCAGCGGTGGAGCGGGGCGAGCTGGAGCTGGGCATAGTCACCCTGCCCCCTGCTCCCGGCCCGACGCTGCAGCACACCCCCGTCTGGGAGGATCCACTGCAGGTGGTCGCCGGTCCGGACCATCCCCTGAGCCACATGGAAGGGTGCACCGTGGAAACCCTCGCCGGCCACGGCGCCATCCTGCCGGAGGCCGGCACCTACACCCGCGACCTGCTGGAACGGGCGCTCGAACCGCTGGGGATTCGGCTGCGGGTCGGCCTCTCCACCAACTACCTGGAGACCATCAAGATGATGGTGTCGGTGGGGCTGGGGTGGAGCCTGCTGCCGCAGACCATGGTGGACAAGAGCATCAATCCCCTGCCGGTCGAGGGGCTCCCGCCGCTGCAACGCACGCTGGGGGTGGTCCGCCACCCGGGCCGGACTCCGTCGAACGCAGGGAAGAGACTCGTCGAGCTGTTGATGACGAATGGAGATGGCATCGTCCCGCCGGAAACGGAGCGAGAGCGGGAGAAGTGATCCGCTACAGCCTGTCCTGACTCCCGTCCAGCGTGTAAACGCAGGGGGCGCGCCCAGTCGAAGGGGTTGATACAGAAGATATGTTCTCCCTTCTCGACGAGTTTGGACTCCTCCTCCAGATAGCGATCAGCACGAGGAGGGCAACGAAATCTTCCCCACCAATCCCTCTGTCCGGGGGAAAAACCGTGTCCCGCTCGCTCGGTCAAAAAACAACAGCTCCTAAAACGAGCCTCCACGCAACCATGGGAAATGCAATTACGCAAATGCCCCAATCCTCGACAATGCGCAATCTTTTGCTGTACAATAAAACGCACATGTACTCTTTAGGGGTGAGATACCGTGAAAGTCATCAGTTATACATCCGTACGCTCCAATCTGGCCAAAACCATGGAGCGCATATGCGATGACCATGAACCCGTTGTTATTACCAGAAAAAATGAACGCTCCGTTGTGATGATATCTCTTGAAGACTACCAGGCGATGGAAGAAACAGCATATCTTCTCCGAAGCCCCAAAAACATGAGAAGACTTGTTGAGGCCATCTCCCAGCTTGAAGATGGAGGGGGAGCACCGAGAGAGTTGAGCGAATGAACCTCATTTTTGCGGACCACGCCTGGGAAGACTACCTCTACTGGCAGAAAACAGACAAGAAAACGGTTAAACGCATCAACTCTCTCATAAAGGATATTCAACGCTCCCCTTTTGATGGAATAGGCAAACCGGAGCCTCTCAAACACGCTTTGGCTGGCTATTGGTCGCGACGCATAAACGACGAGCACCGCATTATCTACAAAGTAGATTCCGAGTCTGTCTATATAGCTCAACTTCGATACCACTACTGACTGTCTAGGTAACGATCATGGTCGACAATCGATGGAATCGATGAGGCAAGGGCAGTCGAACCAAGGGAAAACCGGGTGTTGTATTGGATTTAGATAGTTGAATTTGAACGGTTTTTGGCCTTGCAGCAGAGGGTGGGTGAGATCAAGTTGATCTGACCCCTTCGATTACTTCTCCTTGCCATTGCTGGTACGCCTGCTGTCCACACAACGACAATAGGAGGCGTAGTTGCCCGGCCCGGCAAAACGGTGGATGTCACCGGTCTCCAGCATGATGGTCAGCCCGAGAATCTTTCCCACACCGGTGATGGTACGCAGTATC
>WFNS01000167.1 GCA_015488495.1 Gammaproteobacteria bacterium
CCATTTTTATGATAATGGTAATTATTCTTGTTTGCAATCAAAAGCAATTCGTTCGACAGCGTTCTGTTTCAGAATATAATAGGAAAATTGCCATCTTCACGGATGAATCCATGCTGACAACCATCAAGCAGTTTTTCGAAAATCATATCGCCCCCGAAAGACGGGAGGGGCACATCTCCGAACATGCGCTGCAACTTGCCACCGCGGCACTGCTATTCGAGGTGATGCGCATGGATGAGGAGGTAACAGAGCGGGAGCGTGAGACCATCGAGGGGATCCTGAGCAGTCGATTCTCATTGACGGAGGCCGAGACACGCCAGCTGATTGCCCTGGCCGAGAAGGA
This sequence comes from Gammaproteobacteria bacterium, assembly GCA_015488495.1. Taxonomy (GTDB): domain Bacteria; phylum Pseudomonadota; class Gammaproteobacteria; order Thiohalospirales; family Thiohalospiraceae; genus DRMK01. The sequence goes on from WFNS01000167.1 coordinate 344, forward strand.
AGCCGCGAGTACGACCGACTATTATCAGTTTACCTCCCTAATCAACAAACACTACTCCCGCGAGCAGAAAACCGAACTGCTGGAGCAGCTATGGCGCGTCGCCTTCGCAGATGGAAAGCTGGACAAGTATGAGGAACACCTGGTGCGCAAACTGGCCGAACTGCTTCACGTACCACACACCCGGTTCGTTGCCACCAAGCACCGGGCCGTCAAGTTATCAGGGGGTTAGCCGATACATTTCTACCGGCCAGGCGGCGTATCATCGGCCGTTGGTCTCCACGCTCTGTAACGACAGCAGCGTACGGTGACCCATTTCGGATTGAAAAGAGAGTGGAGAGAGTATGCAGTTGAAAGCGGTATGTGCCACCACCAAGCCCAGCTCCTTGCTGACGGAGCTGCCACCACTGGGAATGGACGTCGCCAGTATCACCGACGACTTCCGGCGTTACTACAACTACACCCTGGGATGCGACGGCGACTGCCTGTCCACGCACTACCCCTACAAGGCGCTGGTATTGACCCTCCGTGACCGGTTGATGGAGCGCTGGAAGAAATCCAAGTACGCGGCCCGCACCAAGGATTGCAAACACGCCTACTATCTCTCCCTGGAATTTCTGATGGGACGGGCGCTGGGCAACACCATGCTCAATCTGGGGATCACCGACGAAGTCGGCAAGTCGCTCTATGAGCTTGGGTTGCGGTTGGAAGAGCTGGCGGAGGTGGAGATGGATGCCGGACTGGGCAACGGCGGCCTGGGCCGCCTCGCCGCCTGCTTTCTGGACAGCTGCGCCACGCTGCGCCTGCCGGTGATGGGCTACGGCATCCGTTACGAATACGGCATGTTCCGCCAGCTCATCGAAAACGGCTATCAGGTGGAGGAACCGGATCACTGGCTGCGCGACGGCAACCCCTGGGAGATCGAGCGCCCGGAGCACACCAAGCGCATTCGGTTCGGCGGACGTAGTGAACATTACCGGGATGCGGACGGGAGGATGCGGGTCCGCTGGGTGGATACCCACGACGTTCTGGCGGTTCCCTACGATGTGCCGATTCCAGGATACCGTAACGGAGTGGTCAATACCCTGCGTCTGTGGCAGGCGGCGGCCACCGATGTCTTCGACCTGGGGGAGTTCAACGCAGGCAGCTATCCCGAATCGGTGGCGGCCAAGAATGAGGCAGAAAACATCACCATGGTGCTCTATCCCAACGACGCCAGTGAGAACGGCAAGGAGCTGCGCCTGCGACAACAATATTTTCTCGCCTCCGCCAGTCTGCAGGACGTGCTGACACGCTGGGTGAGGAGTTATGGCAACGATTTCAGCCGGTTTGCCGAGAACAATACCTTCCAGCTCAACGACACCCACCCGGCGTGCGCCGTGGCCGAGCTGATGCGTCTGTTGATGGATGAGTACGGCCTCGGCTGGGAGGAGGCGTGGGAGATCACCAGCAACACCATGGCCTACACCAACCATACCCTGCTCCCCGAAGCGCTGGAGAAGTGGCCGGTACGGATGTTCGAGCGACTGCTTCCGCGCCTGCTGGAGATCATCTACGAGATCAACGCCCGTTTCCTGGGGGGGGTGGCTGCCCGCTGGCCGGGAGATACCGATCGTCTGCGGCGCATGTCTCTCATCGAAGAGGGTCCGGAGCCCCAGATTCGCATGGCCTTTCTGGCCATCGTGGGCAGTTTCTCGGTCAACGGAGTGGCCGCCCTGCACTCACGGCTACTGGTGGAGGGGCTGTTCCGGGACTTCTATGAGCTCTGGCCGGAAAAATTCAACAACAAGACCAACGGAGTGACCCAGCGTCGCTGGCTGGCCGGCTGCAATCCGGCACTCAGCGAGCTGATCAGCGAAAACATCGGAGAGGGGTGGAAAACGGATCTGGAACAGCTGAGGCAGCTGCGCCCCCTGACCGAAGATCACGAGTTCCGCGCCGCATGGCGTGCTGTCAAACGGCTGAACAAGCGGCGGCTGGCCGAGCTGGTGGAGGCCGAATGCGGGGTTCGCTTCGACCTCGATGCCATGTTCGACGTCCAGGTGAAGCGCATGCACGAGTACAAGCGGCAGTTGCTGAACATCCTTCACGTCATCCATCTGTACGATCGGATCAAACGCGGGGATACGAAGGAGTGGGTGCCACGTTGCGTGATCATCGGTGGCAAGGCGGCTCCCGGCTATGCGATGGCCAAGCTGATCATCAAACTGATCAACAATGTCGCCGGGGTGGTCAACAACGATCCCGAGGTAGGAGACCATCTCAAGGTGGTCTTCCTCCCCAACTACCGCGTCTCCGCCATGGAGATCATCTGCCCCGGCACCGATCTCTCCGAACAGATCTCCACCGCCGGCAAGGAGGCCTCGGGCACCGGGAACATGAAGTTCATGATGAACGGCGCCATCACCATCGGCACCCTGGATGGCGCCAACATCGAGATTCGCGAGGAAGTGGGCGAAGAGAACTTCTTTCTGTTCGGCCTCACCGCAGCCGAGGTGGAGGCTGTACGCAAGAACTACAACCCTGCGGCCATCGTTGCCGCCGACGAGGATCTCGGCCGGGTGATGCAGCTGCTTGGGAGTGGTCACTTCAACCAGTTCGAACCCGGACTGTTCGAGCCGGTGATCCACTCCATCCTCAGCCCCTTCGACCCCTGGGTGGTGGCAGCCGACTTCCGCAGCTATGTGGACGCCCAGCGACGTGCGGCCGAGCTCTATCGGGATCAGGAACGCTGGACGCGGATGAGCATTCTCAACACCGCGGCCAGTGGCAAGTTCTCCACCGACCGCACCATGCGGGAGTATAATGAGGAGATCTGGAAGCTGACCCCTATCGAACCACAAGGGGAGTGAAACCTTCCGGCTCTGCTCCAGAGACAACCACAACCGGCCTGGCCGAACGCAACCAATTGCGACCGTCGGCCGGGTCACCGAGGAAGAAGGCATGGCAGAAACCGTAGATGAATTGACCATCGACTACACCGAAGACGGCATCCAGGTAGTCAAGGAGCTGGACAAGGTGGTCCTCTCCAAGGGGGCTTGGGCGACCGTGATCTATCGTTACCAGGACTGGGACCGGAAGAAAGGGGAGTACGGTCCCGATCGCTACACCATTCGCCGCTACCAGAAGCGCAATGGCGAGTACCAGCAGCGCTCGAAATTCAACATCTCCAGCAAGGAACAGGCCAGGAACATCATCGGTGCCCTGCAGAAATGGGTGGAAGAGTAGTCCCGGAACTGCTCAACTGAGCACGGCGACCCCCTTTACCTGCGCATAGACCGCCGTGCCGGGCCTCAAGCCCAGCTCCGTCGCGGATTTCCGTGTGACTCTGGAGAGGATGGGAACACCCCCCACCAGCAGCCGCACTGTCACCCGGGAGCCTCCCTCATCGGCCAACTCATCCACCACCGCTGGAAAGATGTTCAGGATACTGGTCTTCTCCTGGTGTTCCAGGGTGATACTGACGTCGTTGGCCTTCACCTGCAGCCGCACAGGGACCCCCGTTGGCCGGTGGTCCCGGGGAACCGTGAATCGCCCACCCGGGAAATCGAGGAAAGTCAGCTCGAAGCGGTCATCATGGCCGGCGATGACGGTTTCGATGACGCTCTCCGTATCCGGCCCCCTGGCCAGAGGCAGGTCGAGGCGCGAAAACAGCTCGCTCACCCGCCCGGTCGCCTGTACCCGACCCGCCTCCAGCAGCACCAGGTGATCGGCCAGACGCGCCACCTCGTCGCGAGAGTGGCTGACATAGAGCACCGGAATCCGAAGCTCCCGATGCAGGGATTCGAGATAGGGCAGAATCTCATGCTTCCGCTTCAGATCCAGGGCCGCCAGCGGCTCATCAAGCAACAACAGGGAAGGACTGACCGCCAGCGCGCGCGCGATAGCCACCCGCTGCTGCTCACCACCGGAGAGCTGGTGAGGTCTCCGGTCGAGCAGGGCCCCAACCCCCAACAGTTCCACCGCCCGCTCCAGGGACACCTTCCGTTCGCCTTCCCGGAGCCGCTTGCGACCATACTGGAGATTGGCCCGCACCGTCAGATGGCTGAACAGGCTCGGTTCCTGAAAAACGTATCCCAACGGACGCTTGTGGGGCGGAAGAAAGAAATCCTCCTCCTGCCAGACCTCTCCCCCCACCTTCAGGAAGCCGCCGTCACAACGCTCCAGACCCGCGATGGCCCTCAACAGAGTGGTTTTGCCGCATCCCGAGGGACCGAACAGCGCAGTCACCCCTCTCTCCGGAAAGGAGAGCGCCACATCCAGGGAGAACTCGCCCCGCCGAATCCGGAAACGGGCATCGATACTCACCCGTCACCCCTTTCGCACGGATCATGGAAAAAAACGGCCCGGCTCACGGCTGCACCACGCTGAACCGGCGATTGAGCGCATAGACCACCATCAACATGGAAAATGAAAACAGCAGCAATACCGCCGACAACCAGTGCGCCTGGGTGTATTCCAGCGCCTCCACGTGATCGTAGATGGCGATGGAGAGCACCTGCGTCACCCCGGGAATGTTTCCGCCGATCATCAATACCACCCCGAACTCTCCGAGCGTGTGCGCAAAACCGAGCACCGCCGCCGTGAGGAAACCGGGCCCCGCCAGCGGCACGGCAACCGTAAAGAAACGATCCAGCGGCGAAGCGCGCAAGGTGGCCGCCACCTCGAGCGGGCGCCGCCCGATGGCGGAAAAGGCGCTCTGTAACGGCTGAACCACAAAGGGCAGAGAATAGAAGACCGAACCGATGACCAGACCGGTGAAGGTAAAGGCGAGCGGCCTCCCCCCGAGCGCCTCCATCAGTCCGCCAACAGGCCCATGGGGGCCCAGCGCAACCAGCAGGTAGAAACCCAGTACGGTTGGGGGCAAAACCAGCGGTAACGCGACGATGGCCTCTATCATGAACTTGAAACGCCAGCGGGAGCGGGCCAGCCACCAGGCCAGGGGGGTACCGATCAGCAGCAAAATGAGGGTGGTCACCACCGCCAGCCTCAAAGTGATACCGAGAGCGGCCAGATCGTTCTCACTGAGAATCATGGGGTGTCGTATCCAAACTTCCGAATGATGGCCCGGGCCTCTTCGCTCCCGAGAAAGGCAACGAACTCGCGCGCCACGGGACGGTCCCTCAGCAGGACCGCCTGTTGCTCGATGGGCCTATAGAGCGACTGCGGCGGCATCCAGAATGAACCCTGCACCGGCACGCCCGGTGCCCTGATTTGGGAGTAGGCGACGAAACCCAGCTCGGCGTTGCCACTCTTGACGAAGTGGAAGGTCTGCGCGATGTTCTCCCCCCTCACGATCTGCCTTTTCAGCGTCTCCCACAGGCCGCGCCGGCGCAACAGCTGTTCCGCTGCCTTTCCATAAGGGGCGAGCCGGGGATTGGCCAGGGCCAGGTGGCGGAACGTTCCTTTCTGCAAGACCCTGCCCTCCTCATCCACGAAATCCTTTCTTGGGCTCCACAGCACCAGCTTGCCCACCGCGTAGGTGAAACGGCTTCCCGGAAGCGCCACACCCTCCTCCTCCAGTCGGCGGGGACGCTCCGTGTCCGCAGCAAAAAAGGCATCGAAAGGGGCTCCGTTGTGGATCTGGGCATAGTGTTTGCCAGTGGAGCCAAACAGGAGTCTCACCGGCTGGCCGACGCGCCGTTCGAAGCGTTCGACCACGGCCTTCATGGCGCCTGCAAAGTTGCTGGCGACGGCGACCCGCAACTCATCGGCACGAACCGGCAGGGGGAAAAGCAGCAGGTGAAGGATAAGGAATATCGTCAGCAGCAGAGCAACCCGCAGCGGATCTCTCGTCTCCCCGCTTCTCTTCGGTACCCGCAACTGCGATGGCTCGAGAAAGGCTGGCATACGGGAATGATACTACGTTCCCGCCGAGTCAAGAATGTCTCCGAAAAGACCAGCACGCGACGGCCTCCCTCAAAATCAAATTGTCAGGGGTTTCAGGAACAGGCCGGCCCGGCATTGCAGCTATTGCCAACGGAGCAACCATCACCTGCAAGCTGCGCCTTGCTCCGGCCCGTTCCTGAAACCCTGAATGCGACACATCATGTGGCCGGGCCAATACAATAAACGACCACGGCGGCGAGGGTTCCCCCTCGCCGCCGTGGATGGAAAAACCGACTACAGGGCTTTTCCGCGTCAGCAGGACTCTCCTCGTGGGCGACGCACGACGAGCAGGCCACCCAGCAGCAGGAAGAGAAGCAACAGGTCCAGGGAGCCTCCGCCGCCACCGCCGCTGCTCGCCTTGGTGACGCCATCACCATTGCCGGCGCTGCTGCCACCCGCCGGCTCCTCACCGCCCCCGGTCGCCCCGCCAGCGGTCTCATCATCATCGGCAATGGTGACCACCGCCTCGACATAGGAGCCCTCGGTCGCACCGCCCGACAGATCACTCAGTCGGATGATGAAGGTTTCATCCGGCTCATCGATATTGTCGTTGATGATGGGAATGGAGATACTCTTGCTGGTCTCCCCATCGCCAAAGGTCAGGGTGCCGGATACTGCGGTGTAGTCCTTCTCCGCCGTGGCTTCCTTGTCTGCAGTGGCATACTTCACCGAAACCACGCCATCGCTGCCGCCACTGCGCTCCACGGTGATCACCAGAGTACCCGCAGCCTCTTTGGCCGTATAGCTGGGTTCTCCAAAAGACAAGGCACCAAACTGCACATCGTCATCGACGATGTCGAGCACCGCCTTTCTGGGCTCGCCGATGGCAACCCCGCCAACGGGATTCCCGATCACCATGGTCAGAGGCTCGATCCCCTCGTCGTTGGCATCCGGCACGATCTGGACTCCGAAACTCTTGTCACCAGACTCTCCATCTGCCCACTCCATCTTGCCGTCGAAGTCGACGAAATCCCAGCCGGCAGCCGCCTTGCTCAGAACGTCGTCCCGATAATCGACTGAGACAGCGCCTTCGCTGCCACCACTGCGGGTGAGCGTGATGGAAACGACTCCGTCACTCTCGCGAGCCATATAGACAGCGCTCTTGAAAGATACCGTCCCGGTCTGGGCAGCGGTTCCTCCCACTTCGAATGCACCAATGTCGCACCGGCCGGCCCGGGTATAGAAACGTTGATCCAACGGTGGGCAACCAGCGGCCGGCCCCGCATCGATGGCGGGACTCCCGCTGTCCAGGCCGTGAGTGAGCGTATTTCCACCATTGTCCTGCAAAGCCAGCAGCAACGGATTTACATTACTGATATCACCCTCTCCGCTCAACGCGCAGCTGCCATCACTGTCCAGGTTGTAACCGGAGCTGGTAATCGTCCCGACGCAGTTGGTACCCGAAGCGGCATCGGCCAGGAGAGCCCCGGTCAGATTGATACCACCCAACGCATTGTTGACATTCCCATTGCCATTATTGGCGATGGTGCTGTTCCGTATGGTCAGCTCCAGAGTGCTGTTGTGATAGATTGCGGCACCTTCCGCGGTCCGGGCATCGTTGCCACTGACGGTCACCAGGGAAAGAGTCGCACTCCCTCCATCATACAGGGCACTACCAAAATTGGCCGTATTGGCAGAAAGCGACGCAGTCTGCACATTCAGGGTACCGTTGGAGTAGATGGCACCTCCATCTTCTCTCGTTGCCACATTCCCGGAAAAGGTCGAATCAACGACCGACAGACTGGCGCCACTGCTATTGAACACCGCGCCACCCCGTTTCTCGGCTCGGTTCTGATCAAAGGTGACCTGGTTCAGGGAAATGGAACAGCGATAATTGTATATCCCTCCCCCACCGGCCACACGTGTATTACCAGTGGCAATATTACTGTTCACCGAAGAGTCCTCGATCCGGACGCCACCAGCGTTACTGCAATAGAGTCCTCCACCATTGATCGAAACGTTGTTTGTCAGAGAACCCTTATGTATTGTCAATGCCGAGCCTTTTCCCACTATATATATTGCGCCTCCGGAACCGTTGGCACTGTTGCTCGAAAATGTGACGTTCTCCAGACCAGCCTTGCTGTTACTGATATAGAGCCCTGCCCCATTGTTGGTCGAGGCATTGTCCGAGATGGTGCTGTCGGACAGGGAAAGCTTCGACGAAGGCCCCCAAACGCCAATACCGCCACCATCATATGCCCGGCCTCGGGTAATCGTAACCCCTGATATGGTTACCGAAGCCCCTCCCTTCACTCTGAACACTCTTGAGGAGCTTCCACCGCTGATTGTGACCTTATCTGCACCGACCCCTCGAATGGAAAGGTTGGACTTGATGGTAATCTCCTGCCCGGTCGTCAACTCGTAGACCCCTTCAGGAACGACGATGACGTCTGTCCCCGGCATCGCTCCCGCCTGCTCGACAGCAGCCCGGAGGGTACATTTTCCGGAAGCGGTACGACATACGTTGTCCATGAGATCGGCATCATGTGCATCATTGACGTCATCGACAGTGAACTCAGCCGCCGACAACGACCCCAGAAAACCTGCCGTGACCAACAGGCACATGGTTTTCGAAAGAAAATGGAAACGATCGGTATGCATAAAACCCCCTACTCTTTGCGCCTGGACCGACGGGCGCAATGACGAAACCTGACACCCCTCCAGGACTCTCCCAAAGGAAATACTTCTCATCCCGTCGCCGGGCCGCAAACAATCGTCATTCTCGATACAGGAGTACTGTCAACCACTCTATTGCCGCCAAATCCGGTCGGCCGTTCCACTCCCGTATCCTTCGCCCCTTCGCCGCGATGCGAGACTAATGAATCATCCCTCAAACGTTACCTCGATGCAAGGTTCCCGCGAACGCTCGCCGGATATATGGAGCCAGACACGGGCAAGCTACTGTCGGCGCACCCCCTCTTCGCGAAATCCATATTATGGAGCAACACCGAAGAAGCTTCCCTTGAGCAACCGTCCGACTTCGTATGCAGTAAACACGTTCACAATTCTTGGCCAACATTGGAACGAATTCAACAAACAATGTTTAACAATATGCAAATTCGTTTTATCGAGCCTAATCGCCCCCCCTCCGACTAACCGACCTTTCCACTGATACAGTTCCAGAATTGGGCCACCAAGCAGACGCTTGATAACGAGAAAATGTGATCTCCCTCAAGCTTTCGAAAATTGACTACTCCCACTGGAAGACAAAACGGCGATCGCGAACTATATTTGTAATTAGTCTAAATCCACGTTGATTGGCCACGGGACGGCCCCGAGCGATCGCACAAAGAACATAAGGATATGACTATGAATTTACGAACTTTTTTCAATTCCGGCAGGCGATACCGCAAACACCAACCAATAATAATAGCCAAGCCCAGCGAAAACCTTTTTGGAAGGGTTGAAAAGCTTTGGCTGCACCCGGTGAGAAAGCGAAAGCAGCGGATGGTGCCATCCTGATTTGCCTTTATTCAGCCCTCTGTCACTGATACCGATAGCCAACGGGATTCATATGTCATGAGAGATAAAATTCTCCGTCCTCTACTCCTGCTGACTGCCTTCGTTACCGGCACGTTCGTTTCAAACCCGGCACACACGATGGGGAGGATGGATCTGTTTGGGGACAATGTCACCGCAGCAAAATGCAGGGTGTGTCACGAGAAGCGCTTTAACAAGGGCGACAGCCCCTTGGCCGAATGGCTGGAGATGCGCAACCCCGATAAACACCACCTCAAGGTCGGTACCGACGTCGAATGCCCTACGGGACCTCCCGGAGCAGACCTTGGAAATGTGTACGACTGCACCTCCTGTCACCGATTCACCTGGGATGAAGAGTCCGTTTCGTACAAGTTCGATGTCTTTCGGGACTGTTTGTACTGCCACCCGGTAAGTACGGTAACCGGCCCGCCAATGAGCAATCGCCATCCCATGATGGGGCGACCCTGCAGAGTTTGTCATGGAATAACGATATATGAAGATGGTACCTATGACTACACCGGCGGCGGCATGGGGGGTGGCGGCGGTGGTGGTGGCATGGGCGGCATGGGTGGAGGCGGATGCAGCTAACGCTTCACATGCCAGAAAATGCCGTTCAGCCAGAAGATACGTAGAGAGGAATCAACCGTGGTCAATAAACTGTTACGAGGGTTGATGGCGGTGCCGATGGTGGTAATGAGCACCGTATTATGGGCCAGCATACCCCCTCCGCCGGTGAATCAGAACATCGGCATCCCGGACGGGGTGTTCAACGACATGACCTACCAGACCTGTCTCGGATGTCACGGAGATCCGGACGATGCCCCCGCACCGGTGAAGAGCGGTTATCTTCCGGACCGGCACCACCTGCGGGTGGACACCCCCATCGGGCCTTACTCCGCTTCACCGTTTCCGGAGAAGTCTCCAGAGGGCATCCATAAATGTATCACCTGCCACGCGGTGGACTGGGTGGAGGACCCCTCTCGGCCCTTGGGGGGATACTTCAAGTTCGCCCAGGATCCCGCTTCGCCCGAGTTCCGCGACTGTCTGCGCTGCCACCAGCAGACGCCGGGCATCGCCTCGGTACACCATCTGACCCAAAAGGCGCAAGAGGCCCAGTGCCCGCTGTGCCACGGCAGTCTGATCGACTTTCCGAACGGTGACCACTACATACCCGACTACGAGATCTCTCTCATCACACCCTGGCCCGGAGACAACTACGATACCAGCAGTCCATCCAACCGGTTCGATCCGCCGGTTGCAGCATACAACGGCAGGCGCAAGGGCAACTGCTCCCATTGCCATTATTCGGGCACCGACCAGGTTACCGGCCGTGTAATACCGACCAACTATCAGACTCACCATGGTACGGGAGTCGGGCAACCGAACAGCGGCTCCAGGCATGGATGCGATCTCTGTCACGACTTCACTCCTCCCAACCACACCATTCGGGGTTGCGAAAAGTGCCACGGTGTGAGCTCGCTGCACAACATCGAATTCGACCGGGATGGCGACGGCATCACCCCCGGTGGTGAGGAACCCTTCTGGGGCCATATCGGCAGCCCTGCCAACTGCCGGGGTTGCCACGGCAATTTCCAGGGAGCCGGGGTCGAGGCCATCCTGCAGACCGGGACAGGCCCCTCTTCGGACGCCAATATCGTTCCCACATACAGCAGAATGGGAATGAGTGGGCGTGGCATGCGGGGTGGCAGAGGCGGTATGTGGGCGGCCTCTACCGACACGAGAATACTCACTTTTACCGGCTCCGGCTTCATCAGCGTCATCCAGGGGCCCGACGGGCCGGTGGAGATGGTGGCCTCGGTGATGCTGGTCGACCGCAACGGTGATAGCTGGGAATACACGGCCAGTCGCGTCACCCCGACAGAACTCGAGGTGATACTTCCGGACGACCTGCCTGCGGGCAGCTACGACCTCTACCTGGTCAAGGGATCCGTGAGAAGCCCCGTCACCAATCTGGTCATCCGCCCGGACGTGGTCGTCGAACAGGTGACCTGTGAAAAAGGGAAGGTGATCATCTCCGGCAGAGGCTTCGGAGGTTATCTGAATGCAGAAGGTTCCAGAACCGCCCTGGCGGATACCACCACCCTGAAGAAATGCACAGTGGAGGCGTGGAGCGATAGCCGTATCGTGGCCGATTGCGGCTCGGTCCAGGAAGAAAGCCTGCGGGTGGACAGCGTTTTCGGCAGTACTATCGCCTCTGCCGCATGCAGCGGCGAGGCAAGCAGCGGCCGGCCCAAATGGTGGGCCATCTGGAGCTGGTGGTCATCCTGGAGCTGGTCGAGAAGATGACTCCATCCTGAGCCGTTGCCCAAGGGCCCGGAAAAATTCCCCAATCCCGCAGCAGAAATGCCGTCGCAGCGAGTGGTTTCTTTCCGAGCCCGACGTTCCCCACCGGCACTGGTTACCGAACGGTCTGACACCCGGTCAAATCCTGTAGCCGGGAAGCGTCGGTTTCTGCTACATTTACCCTCCAACGAATACCAACCATGGATCACCCAGCACAGCTACACATCGGGGCCTTGGAGGGAGACAACAGCTGAAACACAGGCGGTCGTCCCCTTCTCCCCGCCGCCGCGATGAAAGACCCACGGAGGATGACATTCATGCCACCAGTAACATTCAGCCGTTTACCTGCCCTGCTGCTGTTTGTGGCGCTGGTTGCGCCCCAAACCGTTCCGGCGCTGGCGCAAGAGGTCATCGTTGGCTTTCGCGAGCCTGTCGGACCGCTACAAAGAGAGTTGATCGGCCTGCTGGGAGGAGAGATAAACCGTGAATACAGCCTGATCCCTGCCGTCAGCGCAAGCGTGCCGGATACGAGTCTGGCGACACTGCGCAGTCATCCCTTGGTGGCCTATGTCGAGACAGATGCCGAAGTCACCAGAATCGTGGAGGAACCGCACCCCTCCACATCGCCCGCTCCCCAGCCCATCTTCTCCATGGCCAGCACGGACGACGAATACGCAAGTGCCTGGGGCGTTCGACACATCGACAGCGAATTCGCCCATATCCTGGGCATCACCGGAAAAGGGGTAAAGATCGCGGTGATCGACAGCGGAATCGACTACAACCATGAGGATCTGGATGGAAACTACGCCGGTGGCTATGACTTCGTCAACAGTGACACCGATCCCATGGACGATACCTACAACAGCCACGGAACCAACGTGGCTGGAATCATCGCAGCGGAGCGAAACGGTGTCGGAGTGGTCGGGGTCGCCCCCGATGCTTCCCTCTATGCACTGAAGGTGCTCACCAGTGTTGGCACCGGCTTGACCAGCAGCACCGTCTCGGCCATCGAGTGGGCGGTGGAAAATGGCATGGATATCATCAATATCAGTATCCAAGGGGAACACCGGGAGTCACTGCAGGCAGCCTGTGACGCGGCCCAGCAGGCCGGTCTGCTGATCATTGCCGCAGCCGGAAACACCGGAGGACAAGCAGTCAGCTACCCGGCGGCGTACAGCTCTGTCGTGGCAGTCACCGCCACCGACGATACCGACGCTCTTCCCAGCTACGATCCGCAGGGAAGCGAAGTGGAGTTCAGTGCGCCGGGGGACAACATCTACTCTACCGCCAGGGTGTCCAAGGGAGGCTACACCACCCTCAGCGGGACATCGCAGGCCGCCCCTCACGTGACCGGCTTGGCGGCACTGATCCTCTCGTCGGGAAACCTGACGGACCTCAACAACGACTCCGTCATCGACGCCCGGGATCTCCGTCTCAAGTTACAGTCAGCCGTCGAGGACTTGGGCACACCGGGGCGGGACGAACTATTCGGTTTCGGACTGGTCAATACGCGCAAGGCTTTCCCCCCCGCGGCAGAGATACGCATCGAGAGGGGAGAGCAGTGGTTTTCCGGATGGGAGTACTATAGCGTGGAGAACAAGAAGGCTCGTCTCTTCATTGAAAACCGCTCCCTCTATGGATTGATCAGCTTCGTGACCGAAAATGGGGTTTTTCGCCGGGATCTCTCCCGGGTAGACATATTCGAAGGCTACCGCCGGACGGCTCCCCAGTCGATCGACTACGAGCTCGACGCAAACGGAACCACCCTCAATGTGATTTTCGTTCCTTTTGGCAAGACAGGTTCTTCGGCAGACATCACCATCATCAACTAAGGAATACACCATGCGCAAGATAGCTGTTCTGTTCTTTATCCCGGTTTTGCTGCTCGTCAGCGCTTTTGCACAAAGTGCACAGGAACAGAAAACCGAGGTAGATCGTGGCGGGGTTGTCGCCAAGGTCAACGGTGTTCCTATCTATGAAAAAGAGCTGAACGAATCACTGTCGCTTCGCTTCAACAAGCGGAAGAAATTTGGCTTCAATAGTGACGCCGACCCGGAAGTCGCCTATGCAATCAAGATGCAGATCCTCAATGATCTCATCGATTCTGCGGTGCTCACCCAGGCAGCGATGGCCGAAAAGGATCTGCCGGATGTAGAGGACAAGGTCGATGAAAAGATAAAGTCATTGGCGCAGACTTTTGGCGGCAAGGAGAACTACGCCGAGTTCCTGAAGACAAAAAACAGTTCCCTGGAGAAGAAGAAAGATTATTTCAGAAAATCATTCCTCGTCCAGGCCTATTTCGACAAGAAGGGACTGACCAACCCTGAAATCCCTGAGGAGGAGATCAAGGCCCTCTATGAGCAGCAGAAGAAGAGCTTCAGAACGCCGGAAAGAATGAAGTTCAGCCAAGTATTCGTCAAAGCCGGAAAAGATGCCTCTCCCGAAGACAAGAAAAAAGCGAAAGCGCTTGCCGAAAAGGCCAGAAAGATGCTGCAAGACGGAAAGAGCTTTCCGGATGTCGTCGAAGAACTGAAGGGGAAGACCGAACTCGAGATCAGCGGAGGTGATCGTGGCTATGTCAGGAAAGGGGTTTTGCCAACAAGCGTCGAAGACATCGCATTCAGCATGATGCCCTGGAAGATAAGTAACGTGGTCGAATCAGAGTTCGGTTACCACGTATTCATGGTGACTGACAAGAAGCCGGCCGAATATGCCCCCTATGAAAAAGTCAGGGATTTTCTTCTCCGTTATCTACAGACAGAGGCAGTGAGAAAGAACGTAGCCAGACACACCAAAGAGCTCCGCGAAAAGGCCAAGATAGAGATTTTTCTGAAGAAGCCTGAAGAAAAGAGCCAATCTCCGGGATAGGATCTCACCAATGAAGCAGGCGCTCAGTCGCCTGCTTTTTTCTTGCCTGGCAGCTCACCTTTCCGGTTCCACTCGGCCATCTTATTCAGCAGGCCATCGAGTCCATTGCGCCGGATCTCTTCCGAGAAACCGGAGCGATAGGTGGTCACCACACTGACACCATCGATGGTCACATCATAAACCTTCCACTCACCGTTGCGCAGAATCACGCTATAGTTGACGGAGTGAGGCGGCCCACCCGTGCGCATCACCTCGGAGCGAACCACCGCCCGGCGCTGCCCTTTCTTCAGCTTGACTGGATAGAACTTGAATTTGAAATCGGCGTACTCCAGCAGCGCCGACGAATAGAAACGGATCAGCATCCTCTTGAATTCCTCGGCAAACCGCTCCCGCTGCTCTGGAGTCGCCGAACGCCAGTATTTCCCCAACACCCAGCGGGAAACGACCTCCAGGTCTACATGGGGAACCAGCAATTCATCCACCAGATCATACAGTTTCTGCGGATTCTTGCGCAGCTCCGCATCTCGCTCATGCAACGCCGAGAGCATCTGCTGCGCCGCCCGCTCCAGCATCTCCCTGGGAGAGTGCTCTGCCGCCACGAGAAACAGAGGCAGCCACAAGGACGCCATCCATGCGAAAAAAATCAGCGCGCGATTCGATGGGAAAAACATCATCCCCCCTTCTCTGCTAGAATGTCTCCTTAGCATAGAGTCTGCACCACTCTCAATCAATGAACCGACCGGAACTGCTGTCGCCTGCCGGCACCCTCAACAACCTGCGCTACGCCCTGGCCTACGGAGCCGACGCCGTCTATGCCGGCCAGCCCCGCTACAGCCTGCGGGTGCGCAACAACGACTTCACCCTGGAAAACCTGGCCGCCGGAATCGAGGAGACCCGCGCCGCGGGCCGAAAATTCTACGTCACCGTCAACCTGATGCCCCACAACGCCAAGGTGGCCACCTTCCTGCGGGACATGGAGCCGCTGATCGCGCTCCGGCCGGATGCGCTCATCATGGCCGATCCGGGGTTGATCATGCAGGTCCGGGAGCGTTGGCCGGAGC
>WFNS01000168.1 GCA_015488495.1 Gammaproteobacteria bacterium
AGTGACTTAGACTTCTATACTCGTCCATCGGATTTCTCCTATGTCGTGTGCTTGGCGGCTCACGACTAGGAGTTTTTCCGATGGACTCCCGGATCTGTCAAACTTCTACTGTCTCCCCGGCAAAGCCGGGGGATTTCCCGTTATTGGTTAACAGGCCGTTGAAAAACGAAGTTTTTCGATGGCCTGTGTGCGGCACAGGGAAGTGCCGCCATTTTCGATGACAGAAAGTCATTGAAAATGAAGGAAGCCGGAAATCGCATTTTTCGGCTTCCGTGGTTGAAAAAGCCAGGGATGGCCTTTTTCAACATCCTGTCAAGGGGTACCGAGGATTTCGGGGCTTACCGATTCTTGCAGTAGATGTTCCGCAACACCTGAATCAGATCGGCATAGCCCTCGTCTGCCAGCGAGTAATAGACGCTGTTTCCCTCCCGCCGGCTCTCCACCAGCCCCATGGCGCGCATCTTGGCGAGATGATGGGAGAGGTTGGACTGGCTGGTGCCTGTGGCCTCCATCAGCTCGTTGACGGTCATGGGACCCTTCTGCAGACGGCAGAGGACGTCCAGCCGCGTGGTGTGGGCAATCGCCTTGAGCCCCTCCGCTGCGGCCTGGATATCCTTGCCCTCGATCAGTTCGTGCTGCTCGTTCTGGTCGCTCGCACTCAGCACTTGCTGCCGCTCTCCACGCACCCGGAAGGAATACCCAGTTTACCAAGAATCTGCGCCATCAGGCACCAGCGGGTGAAGCCGGACTGCAGCAGGTTTGCACCCACGAAGGCGGTAAACCAGAGCCAGTTGGGTCCGTCGAACAGCGGGATGCCGTTCACGGCCCAGGCCAGGAACAGAGACAACAGTATGAAGCTGCCGGCAATGATGCGAATCAGTCGTTCAATGGTCATGATGATTTCTCCTCTCCTTAACGATTACAAGTCGGTTGGCTGGCCGCCGAAAAACTGTTTTTCGGCGGCCAGCCTGCGGCACAAGGAGGTGCCGCCACGTTCGACGACACCAAATCGTCGAACCCGGTGGAAACCGAAAATGGTCTTTTTCGGTTTCCGCGGACGAGAAAGCCGGAAATGGCTTTTTCCTCATCCTTTTTCGGTTTCGCAGACATCGGCGGAAGCCAGCGGCTTGTTCCGCTGCCAGCGGTAGTAGGCCAACGGGATCACGAACAGCGTCAAGACGGTGGAGGCCAGGGTCCCGAAGGCCATGGAGATCCCCAAGCCGCCGAATACCGGATCGCTGATCATGATGGAGGTGGCCACGATCACCGCCAGTGCAGTGAGCAGGATGGGCCGGGTGCGGACTGCGCCCGCCTCCAGTACCGCGGTCTTCACGTCGTGTCCCTGGGCGCGATAATCGATGATGAAGTCGATCAGCAGCAGCGAGTTGCGCACCACGATGCCCGCGAGGGCGATCATTCCAATCATCGAGGTGGCGGTGAACGGCTGCTGCATGATCCAGTGTCCCGGGAAGATGCCGATCATGGTGAGCGGGATGGCCCCCATCACCAGCAGCGGAGTGGCGAAGTTGGCATAGTAGGCCACCAGCAGCAGGTAGATCAGCACCAGCGCCACAATGAACGCCGAACCCAGATCCCGGAATACGTCCAGGGTGAGGCGCATCTCGCCGTCCCACAGCAGCTGGTAGCCATAGGTGTCGTCCGGCTGCACCGAGACGAACTTCAGCCCCGCCGTGGTGAGCTTGCCGGCGCTGCCCAGATTCATGCCGTCCAGACGGCCATCCAGATCCAGCAGCGGATAGACCTGCGAACCGCGCATCGGCTCCGCCGAGACATAGGCCACCACGTGTCCATCCTTGGTGTAGACCGGCCTGGAGGCAACCACCTCGTGGATCTCCGCCAGGGAAGCGAGCGAGATGGGCCGTCCCTCCCGATCGCTGATGTAGATCTGGCCGAGATCGGAGAGATGGGCCCGGTACTCCCGGGGCAGGCGCACATGGATCTTCACCGGATGGCGTTCCTCCTCGTCGTGTACCGCACCCAGATCGAAGCCGCCCAGGAAGGATCCCACGGTCTGCATCACCCGCGCGGTGGAGATCCCCAGGCGGGCCGCCTTCTCCTTGTCCACCTCCACTCGGTACTCCACCTGGTCGTCACCCAGGGAGTCGTCGATGTCCACCAGATCGTAGGTCTGCTCGAACTCGGCGCGCACCTTGCGCACCAGATCCGCCAGCACCTCCGAGTCCGGCCCGTAGAGCTCTGCCAGCACGGTGGCGCGCACCGGCGGTCCCGGGGGGTCCTCCACCAGCTTGATATTGGCCTGCGGATGGGCCTGCATCACCGGCTTCAGGCGTTCGCGCAGCTCCAGCACGATGGCATCCGACTTGATGCTGCGCTCGTGCTTGTTCACCAGGTTGACCCGGATCTCCGCCAGATGGGGGCCGCGACGCAACACGGCGCCCCGCAGCATGCCGTTGAAGTCCACCGGCCCCGCCTGTCCCACGAAGGTCTCGTAGTCGGTCACGTAGGGATAGACACGCAACACGTCCGCCACCTCGCGGGCCACGCCGTCGGTCATCTCCAGCGGGGTACCCTCAGGCATGTCGATGGTGATGTTGAAGGTATTCTTGTTCCCCTTGGGCAGCATCTTCAGCTCCACCGTGCCCGGTGTCAGCGGACCGCCGACACCGGAGGGACGGATGAACTGCCAGGCGGGCTGCCAGAGAGCGGCGATCATCAGCACCAGCACCACGAAGAACAGAGCCCAGCGTTGCCAGGTACCCTCCACCAGGGGCGTCGCCAGCCGGTAATAGGTGCGATGGATCCAGTCCTTCTCCTGGGCGTCCCGCTCTTCCATGGTGGGTTCGGTGATCCTGCAGGGCATCCAGCGCTGCGCGATCCACGGGGTCACCATGTAGGCGATGATCAGGGAGGCAAGCATTGCCACCGGGGTGTTGAACGGGATGGGTCCCATGTAGGGCCCCATCATCCCGGTGACGAAGGCCATGGGGATGAAGGCCAGGATCACCGCGAAGGTGGCGATGATGGTGGGCTTGCCGGTCTCATTGGTGGCCTGGATGATCACCCACGCCTTGTCCTTCAGGCTGCGCACCCCCTTGTGCAGATGGCGATGGATGTTCTCCACCACCACGATGGCGTCGTCCACCAGCATTCCCAGCGCCAGGATGAGCGCGAACAGGGTGATCCGGTTGATGGTCTGGTCCGCCAGCAGGCCGGCGGCGAACACCACGAACAGGATCAGCGGGATGTTCAGGGTGACGATGGCTGCCTCCCGCCAGCCGAGGAACAGCAGCAGCAGGACGATCACCGAGACGATGGCCACCCCGAGATGTTCGATGAGGTAGTTGACCGCATCGTCGGCCCGCTCGCCCGAATCCCGGGTCACGGTGACGGTCACGTTGTCGGGAATGAAATCCCCTTTCAGGGTCTCCACCTTCTCCAGGATGCGATCCGCCACGAACACCGCGTTGGTGCCCCGTTTCTTGGCCAGGGCGATGGAGACCGCCGGGCGTTGCGGCTCGCGCGCCGCATCGACGCTCGTCCCCGGCCCGAATCCGATGCGGTGCAGGGTCTCCACCTCGGCAGGACCATCCCGCAGGGTGGCCACGTCCCGCAGATAGATGGGACTCCCTTCCCATTCCCCCACCACCAGGGCGCCTACATCTTCCACGCTCTTCAGATACCCCTGCAGCCACACCCTGGCCACCCGGTTGCCACCCACCAGATCGCCTACCGGACCGCCCGCGTTGGCGCCCTGCAGCACCTGCTGCAGCCGATCCAGCGGTATACGGTAGGCGCCCAGCTTGACCGGATCGATTTGGATACTGATCTGGCGATCACGACCGCCGACGATGCTGGTCACACTGACCCCGTCGAGGGGGACCAGCTGCTCGCGCACCCGCTCGGCCAGCCGCTTGAGCTGCATGTCGTCCAGCTCGTCACTGGAGAGCGTCAACACCACGATGGGCACATCGTCCACGTCCACCGGTTTCACCAGGGGCTGGCTCGCCCCCGGGGGAATGCGATCCAGGTTGTGCATCAGGCGGTCGTAGAGCTTGACCAGACTCTCCTCCTTGTCCTCGCCCACCTCGAACTGGACGGTGACGATGGCCAGGGAGTCCAGCGCCATGCCGTAGGTGTGATCCACGCCGCTCATCTCCCGCAGCACCGCCTCCAGCGGGCGCACCACCTTGTTCAGCACCTCGGTGGGACCGGAGCCCTCCATGCGCACGAAGACATTGGCCGCCGGCACGTCGATCTGCGGATTCTCCTCGCGGGGGGTGATGAACAGCGCCACCAGTCCCACCAGGAAGATCACCACGCTGAGCAGCGGGGTCAGGGTGCTGTTCATCGCCGCCTGCCCCAGGCGGCCGGCGATGTTGAGCCCGGTATCGTTCTGCCGTTCACTCATGGCACATCACTCCCCTGCAACGACCCGCATGCCGCTACGCAGCTCGCCTTCGGCCTCGAGTACCACCTTCACACCGGCGTCCAGCCCCGCCGTCACCTCCACCTTGCCGTCGTACGACTGTCCCAGGCGCACCAGGCGGTAGTGGGCGATCCCCTGCCCGTCCACTACATAGACCGCCGGCAGGTCGGCACGATTGACCACCGCCTTCCGGGGCAGCATCAGCACCTCACGGCTGCCCACGGTGAAACGCACCTTGACATAGGCCCCCGCCGGAACGCCCGCCTCCTTCGGCAGACTGATCTTGACCAGGAAGTTGTGTGCCACCGGATCGGCGGCTCCCACCACCTGCAGCACCTCGGCGGTGAGCTTCTTGTCGAAGGCGGGGAAATCCAGCCGGACCTTGTCACCCGGCTTGATGTGGCTGACATTGGCCTCGTCCACATAGGTGTCCACCACCAGCTGCTGCGGATTCTCCAGGGTCAGCACCGGCGCACCGGGGGTGGCGAGATCACCGTTGCGTTTCAGCTTGCGCACCACGATCCCGTCCCCGGGGGCACGCACCTCGGCATAGGTGAGCTGGTTACGGGCCTGGCGCAGGGCCGCCCTGGCCTGTTCCACCGCGCTGCGGGCCACCTTCACCCGCAGACGGGCCTTGTCCAGCTGGCGCCGGGAGGCCGCGCCCTGCTC
>WFNS01000169.1 GCA_015488495.1 Gammaproteobacteria bacterium
CACCGGGGATTCCGGCCGCCTCCACCTCCCGTCGCAATGGGGGTGAAACCACCACCACCCGGTCGAAGAACCGCAGTACTCCCTTGTCCACCTTTTCGTAGAAACGGAGCCGGGCGGTGGTACTGTACCAGGTGTGGCAGGTGGCCACCCGGCGCACGGGAGAGAACGCCCCGCCGAGCGCCGCCGCCACATCGGTCCGGTAACCGTGACTGTGCAGGATCTCCACGCCGCTCTCCCGCACCCGTCTGCGCAGGCGACGGCACACCCCCGCCAATCCTGTCCGGCCCACCCGGATTCGCTCGGCAGGCACGTCTCGCGCGCCGAGGGCGGCCATCATCGCATCGGCCCCCGGGCTCTCCAGTACCCAGACCGCTACCGAATGCCCCTGTGTCCGGGTATAAGCGGCCAGTTCCACCACCACCCGCTCCGCTCCGTAGAACCCCCCGCTGCTGATCAGATGGAGGATGTTCACCCCTCCTCTCCCAGCCAGAGCGACGCCAGATCCCGATCGATCATCTCGGCGAGACGCAGAATCTCCTCACGGTAATACCCGATCAAACGCCGCCGCTGTTCTGCGGTGATGGGAGGCCGGCTGCGGTAGGCGGTATTGGCCCGGGCCAGAAATCGCCACAACGGCTTGCGCAGCGGGGGAGGCACCACCAGCTTGGCCCCCGCCACCACCCCTGAGGGTGCATGATAGAGCAGGTTGTGCAACAGCATGCTCCGCCGGCTGCGGTTGGGATTCTCCACGGAAAAGCGGGGGCGGTATCCGCTGTCCACCTCCAGAAAACGCAGCACC
Source organism: Gammaproteobacteria bacterium (assembly GCA_015488495.1). Taxonomy (GTDB): domain Bacteria; phylum Pseudomonadota; class Gammaproteobacteria; order Thiohalospirales; family Thiohalospiraceae; genus DRMK01. The sequence continues at coordinate 800 of WFNS01000169.1, forward strand.
CCTTCATAGACCCGTTCGGTGTCCCGCTTGAAATCATCGAACAGCACGACATGCACCTGCTCCCGACCGAAACGATCGAGATAGCGCTGCAGCTGTTCGGCATAGCGGGCGATCTCGCTGTAATAGAGCCCTTCCACCGGATAGGGATTTCGCTTCGGCAATCGCATTCCCCTCCGGCGCGCCGGCTCGGCATCCAGCGCCTCTCCGAAATCACGAATCTCCTCGTTGCCCCACGCCAGTCGCTGACTGTGGTAGGAGTGGACCATCTCCACCGGGTTGCGCAGCATCACCAGGATCTTCGCCTCCGGGGAGAAATGCCGGATCTCCTCCGCTGCCGTCTTCGAGTAGAGATACCAGACCGAGGCCTCTCCGATCACCTTCTTGCCTCGACCAGCGGAAAACAGGGCGAGATAGCGCTCCCGATCCCGAATATAGAGGGGAGAATGGATGTCGCTGGCAAAGTGATGCGGCTCCTTTACCTCGGGAAAGAATATCTCGGGGTGTCCCCCCAGGTAGGCGTACATGGAGGTGGTGCCGCACTTCGGGGCCCCCACGATGAAGAAATTGGGTCTGACCGTCTCCGCTCCCATCACTCTATCCCACCACCGTGGGGCGAATCCCCATCTCTCGATACACGAACACGGCGAACAGCAGATTCCAAAGCAACAGGGTCAGCACCGAAGCGACCGCCGCCCCCACCGCACCCCACGACGGAATCAGCGCCGCATTCAGCAGCACGTTGACCACCACCGCTACCGCAGCCCCCTTGGCCGCCAGGGAGCCATGGTGGGTCATGGTGAGCAGCACGCCAACCGCGCCGAACGCAGCATTCAGCAGTTGCCCTATCACCAGCACCTGCAGTGCCGGATAGCCCGCCTCATATTGCGGCCCGAAAAGCGCCAGAAAGCGTTCACCGAACCAGAGCAGCAACAGGCCGATGGGCAGGGTAGCGGCGAAGATGGCCCTGCTGCTGGTTGTCACCAGGCGCTGCAGCCGCTCCGACTCCTTTTGGGCATGGACCCGCGCCACCACCGGCGACACCACACCGGTGGCTGCCACCAATACGAAGGAGGCGAGGGTCGCGGCGAGCACCGCCACATTGTAGACCGCCACCTCCACTGCCCCTCGTATCCCGCCCAGCATGACGATGTCGATACGGCTGTTGATGATCTGCAGTCCGGCCAGCAGCGCCAGCGGCAGCGCAGCGCGCAACCAGGGTTTCATCTGGTACACCGCAGTCACCCGATCTGCCTCGGCCGGCATCACCCGCCGCAACAGCAGCCCGCCAACCAGGAAGGCCAGCACCATCGCCACGATGTTCAATCCCACGGCCTCGCGCGCATCGAGCGAGAGCCCGAGCAGATAGTGGGCAGCGAGGACAAAAAGCACGAAGAGCAACGGTCGGAGCACCATCTCGGGAAACTTTCCCAGTATCACGTGGTGCAACCCCGTCATGACGGCACCCCGCACTCTCGCCACAGCGATGAGGGGAATCAGAATCACCGCGAGCCGCAGCGGCTCCAGCAGCACCCCTTCCAGCCGCCCGGCGACGGATCCGCCGAGCAGATAGACCAGCAACGCAATGACCACTCCCAGCGTTCCAGCCGTCATGTGAGAGAAACGGCTCACCCCCCGCAACATATCCCAGCGCCGTTCCGCCTCGAAGACCGAGACGTCGCGAATCGCCAGCCTGTCCAGCCCGAGAACCGCCGGCACCACCAGCAGGTTCACCCAGGCCAGCGCGTAAGCGTATCCCCCGTACTGCTCCGGCGGCAGCAGCCGGGCCAGCAGCAGCGTGGTGAGAAAACCGAGCAGGGTGGAGAGCACCTTCATCAGAAAATTCCCGCTGGTGGTCCGGATCAGCCACTCTCTCAGGCCGGAGGAGTAGTTCGCCGCCATTGCGCCCTACTCCCCTTCCATATCCTGATAGAGGGCGCCGAGCCGGCTGCCTTCCACCACAGAGCGGACCTGTTCGATCTGTTCCGCACTGAGCCGCTCACGCCACTGGAAGGCGGCCCGCCGGGGATCCCGAACCACCCCGTAATAGGAACCCCTTTCCCGATGGGTACTGGCACGCAGAAAGGCCTCGGTCTGCGGATTCCACTGCAACCCGCAGAACTGGAACATCCGGCGGGTGACCCCTTCGGGATCGAGACAGAGGTCCTCGTAACGGAGCGTCATGCAGTTCTCATGGCTGGCGGTCTCCCGCAACGCATGTTCATTGAACAGCACCCAGCGCCAGGCGAGGCGCTGAAGGGGGGTGAGCGCCTTCAGCCGTTCCAGGGTCAGACCGTAGATCCTTCCGGTCTCGGTGGCCAGCAGTTTCTCGAACACCCGATAGCCTTCGCTGGCCCGGATCCGGTTGAAGAAGCGTGCCTGCTCCTCTCCCTTGAGGATGGAACTGACGTAGCCACAGGGATGCCGGATGATGTGTACGCCATGGCAGGCGTCGAGACACCCGCTGATCACCCCGAGGCGCCCCAGCGACTCGATGGACTTCCACACCAGCGTGATCCCCTCCTCTGCCCGGCCGACCAACGGATCGAAGGTGGGCAACTGAACGGTACGGCGGACTCGTCCCACACCAATGGAGAGATAGACGCTGGCCCGATAGAGCAGATCCCGGTGCAACGGGAGATAGGACTTGCGGAAGAGAGGACGTTTGGTGGTCACCACCGGCGTACGGCAGTGGAACAGTTCCGCCACATAACGACCTATCCCTTCGCAATAGGCGCCTCCCTCGCCGGAGACCAGCAGGGGCAATTCGCCGATAGGGATATAGCTGTCCGGCTCATGACGATAGAGGGTATCCGGATGGCTGTCGAAGATCTTGCCGATCCAGGTGGTACCCGAACGGGGCATGCCGAACAGCAAAATGACCGGAGCCGGCGGGTTCATCCCCTCTTCCCTCTCGTCACCCATCCGCTCCCCGCTCCTCGAAATCCAGGGCACGCCGTGCATGGCGCCCCAGGGGCGTGTTGTGTCGCAACCAGTACTTGGCTGCAATGACCACGCCGTTCATCCACCACGCGAGTTTGGCACGCAGCCTCGGGGAAAGGGGCGGCATTGGCACATCCACCCGGTACCCCTTCTCCGCCAACGCGTCCCGCAGACAGTAGGTGATCACCTGCTGCTCCAGCGGAGACATCTCCTCCTCCCACCGGAAACTCCCCTTGACAGAGAGCCCGACCATCGCCTGACGATAGGTGGTATCGCCACCGCTCAGCGCACCACTGCGCTCTCCCTCGATCTGGGGGTAGCTCAGTTCGATACCCGTGAACCGGTTGATCCGTCGCAGGGTCCCCTCGTCGCGCCGCACCAGATCCTCGTAGCGAAACTCCATGTATCGATCACCCGCCTCGCGCTGCAACCACCGACCGAAGGCCATCGCCCGATACCAGAGCCGCGCCGCGCTGATCAGCTGCGCCAACGGCCCGCCGCGCCGGCTCGACAGCCACCCCTTGTTGCGCAGCGACAGGGCTACGTCACGACCGTCCCGGACCACGTGCAGGAAGCGGGCATCGGGAAACCAGCGGAGCAGGTTGCGTGCCTCGAAGATGTGGCCAGGGGTCTTCTCCAGCCAGCGCTCCTTGCCCTGTGCCCGGGCCACCTGCTCCATGAACAGGCGCAGGAACTCCCCGTAGTTTCGAAACGGCCGCTCCGCGCTCCTCAGGAATGCCTCCTCATCCACCCCCGCACGCCGAAACTGGCCGGATTTCACCCACTCTTCCAGAAAACACCTGCGGTTACCGGGATCAGTGATATCCCCGTAGATCGGCTTGCATACGTCGAGCAGATGGGTCTCCGCCCGGTAGACCGGAAACTGGCCGGAGAGGAGCAGGACGGAGTAGGTCAGGCTGGTACCGGAGCGCGGCGCCCCCAGCAGGAACACCGGTTCTTTCATCCGTCCAGATGGTGCGGTGTCGGTGACGTCACTCATCGGTTTGCCGTTTCGCCACTTTGCCATAGCGCAGGACCGTGTTCACCGTCGGAGTGCCGGCCGGCACCTTCCCCTCTTCCTCGTCCAGCAGCGTCTTCGCCCGCACCACCAGCGCCAGATAGACCCAGAAATAGGTGCTCAACGGGTAATGGGTGAAACGATCCCCGAACAGATTGGCCACCCCCAGGCTGACCACCGCGGCCAGCGTACCCAGTCCCAGCGCCTTGAACAGCGGTTCATCGGCCCTTTGCCACAGTGCATCGGCGTTGCGGTAGCCCCGCCAGAGGATCACCAGAAAGATGAGCAGTCCGACCGGGCCCTGTTCGACCAGCAGCTTGAGATAGTAGTTGTGGGTATCCTTGTTCTGATATTCGTTCAGCTTGTTGAACACCCGGTAGCCGACCCCCAACACCGGGTGCTCCTTGTAGGTTTCGATGGCGTTCTCCCAGATGATGATGCGGGATTGGGCGGACTTGTCACGCTCCTCTTCACTCTCGACGAAGATGCTGTTGAAGCGCTCCTGCACCGAGACCGGGAACAGTCCGATGACCATCGGAGCCGACAGGGAGAGGATGAGAGCCACAATCAGCACCTTGACCTTGCCGGTCTTGAACAGGAGTACGAAGGCGGCCGCCAGAAAGGCGAGCCACGCTCCCCTGGACTGGGAGTACATCAGAGAATAGAGATTGAGTATCGCCAGACCGGCCAGCAGGAGTCGATACCGGAGCCGTTCCACATACAGGGCCAGCAGTATGACGACGAAGGTGTAGGCGGCATAGAAGGCGGCCAGCTCGTTGCTGCCCAGCATCATGAAGGTTCCCTTCACGAAGCGAAAGTCATCGGTGTAATGCCAACTGTAGACGTGGGAGAGCTGGGCATAGAAGACCCGGAACATGTAGGCCAGCGGAAACAGGGTGGCGATGATCACCGCGATGATTCCCCGGCGATCACGGACGCTGTTCAATACGATGAAGAATATCAGCAGGGGCAGGAACAGATCCTTGAGTGAACTGAAATAGCGCTGCGGAACGTATCCCAGCGAATAGATGCCGTGGACCGCCGAGACGAGATAGATGAGCACGAACCAGAGAATAGGGTAGTGGAGGTCGCTGTGGGATGGAACCGCCCGTTCCCGGTGGCTCTTCCAGGCGAAAAAGGCGAGGAGTGCCATCAGATTGAGGAAATTGATCCCGCCGCTCAAAGTGGGCAGCTTCCCCAGATAGATGTTCTGCAGCGGGATCATCGCGATCAGGATCAGCAGCGGCCAGTTGTGCGGCAGCTCTTTTTGCTGCGGGAGAGAGGCCGCATCAGCGCCGGCCACCGCCCTCCGCATTGCACTGCCAGGTATTGGGCCCCGATCCATCTGCACGGTTTCAGTCATCCCCTCTCGATTGAAAGCCTTGCCGCCGAGCAGGACACCGGTCAGGCATCACCCCTCACCTCCTGCTCTATCAGGCTCTCGTAACACCCGACCATGCGCTCCACGGAGTAGCGCGCAACCACTCGTCTACGGCCGGCCAGACCCATGCGCTCCCTCAGGCGCGCATTGTCCACCAGTTTTTCGATACTCCACGCCAGGGCCATATGGTCCCGCGCCGGGGCCAGATAGCCGTTTTCCCCCTCTTCCACCAGTTCAGGGTTGCCGCCCACCCGGGTGGCAACCACCGGCCTGGCCGCGGCCATCGCCTCCAGGATGGCATTGGACAACCCCTCGGTGACACTGGAGAGCACGAAGATGTCGATCCCCGCCAGGATGGAGGGGATATCGCTGCGCGCCCCCAGAAAACGGACGTGATTGCGCAGCCCGAGCCGCGCACACTCGGCGACCAGGCCGTCCCGCAAGGCCCCCTCCCCGACCACCACCAGCATCACCTCTCTCCCCGAACGATGCAGCGCCTGCACTGCGCGCAGCAGGGTCGGGTGATCCTTTTCTTCGCTCAGGCGGGCAACGGTCCCCAGGAGGATGCGGCTCTTCTCCACCCCCAGCTCGCGACGCAGGACCCCGCCGTCTGTGGCGGTGAAACGGGCCACATCGACCCCGTTCGGCACCAGGGCGATGCGCTCACCGGAGACACCGCTGGCAACCAGCGATTCCCGCACCGCTTCCGACGGGACGATGATGCGCCGGAAACGGCGATCGAAATAACGATAGGCCAGACGCAGCTTGCGACTGTAACGAAAACCGGTATCCCGACGGCTGGAGAGGATACACCGGACATCACCG
>WFNS01000170.1 GCA_015488495.1 Gammaproteobacteria bacterium
CATACTGCGAAACTGATTCAGGTCCTCCCGGAACCCGGTGGTGGTGGCATTGGCGAGATTGTTGTTGATGGAGCGCAGCGCCAGCATCCGCTGCCTGGCGCCACTCATTCCCACATAGAGCATTCTGTCCACAATGGCCTCTCTTGTCGAAGGGTTGCCTCTTGCTTCTGCTGATTGCAAATGGCATGCCACACCATCGGCCGCGACCAACGAGGGCGCCCACTCAAGCAAAATCAAACAGTTGGGATAGGTCCCGGGCCCTTTGCCAGCCCGCCGAACGGTGCCGTCGCGGCAAACGGCTGCCGCCTGCCGGTATCCAACGAGCCCAAAAAGCACGGGGCCATGACGAATGACCCGCCACGGCCCCGTATGGGAGATGTGTCGGTCCCGGAATCAGATCCTGAACTGCTCCACCATGCCGCGCAGCTCTCCCGCCAGTTTGGCGAGCTCGTTGCTGGAGGCGGCACAGAGACGCGCATCCCGTTCGGTCTGCTCACTGATCTCCGCCACCGCAGCCACATTCGTGGTGACCTTGTGTGTCACCTCGGACTGGCTCCGGCTGGCGGCCGCAATCCGCTCTATGCGGGAAGAGAGCTCTCCCACCATCTGCACGATCTGCTCCAGTGAAGCGCCTGCCTGGTTGGCCATCTCCACACCATGCTCCGCTTCCTTGCGCCCGGCCTCCATCGAAACGACCGCCGCCTCCGTACCCGCCTGGATCACCTTGACCATCTCGGCGATCTCCCGGGTCGCCTCCGTGGTACGATTCGCCAGGCCACGCACCTCATCCGCCACCACGGCGAAACCACGCCCCTGCTCTCCCGCCCGGGCCGCCTCGATGGCTGCGTTGAGGGCCAGCAGGTTGGTCTGATTGGCGATATCGTCGATCACCGTCACGATCTGATCGATCTGCTCGGAGTGGCGGGCCAGCTCCTCCACCTTCTTGGCGGACTCCGTGACCGTACCGGAAACCTGGACCATGCCGTCGATGCTGCGGCGCACGATCTCTCCACCTTCGACCGCCACCTCGGAGGCCTGGGCAGCAGCGCCGGCCGCCTCATCGGCATGCTGCGACATCTCCCGGGAGGTCTCCTCCATCTGCTCCATGGACCCGGCCACCGCCTGGGTCTGACCCGCCTGCCGCTCCAGACCGGTCTCCATCTGCCGGCTCACCTCCACGATGCGGCTGGTGGAATCGGTAAGGTTGCGAGCCGCAGACTTTATCTTCGACACCATGCTGTTGAGGTTACTGCTCACCGTATTCAGCGCATTGGCCAGCATTGCGATCTCGCTCTTGCCCGAGACCGTCGTGGTCTGGGTCAGATCCCCCTGCGCTATTCGATTGGCCACATCCACCAGGCGGGTCACCGGTTCGATGATGGCCCGATTGAGGATGAGATAGGTGGCACCGAATATGAGCATGGACAGTGCCGCCATCAGGATGACCAGCCAGAAGACCCGTTGCTGGTTCCGAAGGGCGTGTGCGGCGAACTGGCTGGTCAGTTCGTTGCTGACCGCGCGCAACTCGTTGGCGCCGGTCAACACGTTCTCGTAGGCGCGCCAATAGGCGTCACTGTTCACCTCGGCCTGCAGAAGGTTCTGTGCCGCCAGCTCGAACCGATGCCATACCCCCTCCACCTCCTCGATGGTGCGCAGGATCGACTTCTCTTTCGTGCCGCCGTATTCACGATATTCGGTCATCTGCAAGTCGGCCGGATAACGCCCCCCCGACTTGAAGGCGGCGAGCGTCTGGGTGAAGATCTCCCTGGCGGTCTCGTATTCCCCGAGATCCGGATTGAGCCGCCGGTGTCCTTCCGCCGCATCGGCAGCGTAGAGCACCTCGTAGCGCCGGATCCCAAGCGGTTCACCGACCCTGAACGACTTGCCCGTCATCCGGGTGTGACAGGCGGCACAGGCCGGAAGCGTCGCAATGTCCGCGGTGTAGAAACGCATATACAGCTTGCCGTCTCTCTCCACCGCCTTGGAAAAGATCGCCTTCGGGTCGGCCTTCAGTGCCGCAAAGGCCTCCCGATCCACGGCATCCTGCAGCTTCATCCCGGGGTTGACGGGTTCCCCGGCCATCAGCGTGACCGCCATGTCCACCTCGTCGGTGACCGACTCGCCGAGCATGCGGGTAAAGGTGGCCGGATAGGGAATCGACGGGGAGAATTCCTGGTCGGGATGCATGGAAAGCCCGAGACCCGCCTGTTTGGCCGGACCAATCACCTTCTCGGTATAGAGGGTACGCATGCGGGTGATGTAACGGTCGAGATCGCCGACCTCGGCCTCCAGGCTCTGCAAACCGTTCCTGGAGAGCGCATACGCCACGATGGATTTCGCCATCGCCTGACTCAGCATCCGTTGTCTTCCCGCCGCATCCACGATGTCGGAATCATGCTTGCTGGAAGAGAGAAAATAGAATATGATGCCGCTGCACATCACCAACAGCAGCGAACCCACGGTCAGGATGAACGCCGTCGTCACCTTTATACTCGACGTATTCGTTTTCATGAGCAGGATCTCGATTCGCAAAAAACTGGGTTCTCGCTTGCCCGCCGGAAGCGAGGCTGCAAAGGGCTTACTAGGAGTACACATCGGCAGGAGGGAGAAATACTTTACGAATATGATTGTTCCGCAATCAGATGGCCCCTTTCTTACCCTGACAGACGGAATCTGGTAACCAGGAGGGGGGGAGAGGCTTCTGACCGGAGACCGCCGGATATCGGCTACCTGCCCAAGTCACAGGTGGTCTTACTATTTCAGAGCCTCGGGCGTACTCCCTGCCAACGAGGGTCTGCCCTCATCTCGATAACCTAGGCGAGAGATTGGAGCACCTTGCCGACCTGAGCCTCCAGCATCGGCAAATCCCGCTCAACGGTCTTCCAGACCACATCGAGATCAACCTTGAAGTACCCATGCGCCAACGCATTGCGTGCCCCATAGGCAGCCTTGAGAGGAAAATCTGGATGTTTCGCGGCAAAGTCAGGAAAGTGGCGCAAGATATTGCCTGCCGCCTCCCCAATGACCTCGAGGTTACGGATCACCGCATCCTGCTTTTCCTCATTTGTGAGGAACGCCGTGTGGTCGACGTCTGCGAGATACGACCGATAGCCTGCTGGATGTGCTCAAGGTAGTCTCTCAGAGCCAACTCGTCCCGACGACTCATACCGACCGCGACTTACTCAGCACTTCCATTTTCCACCTCTCCGGCAACGCCCCGGGGGTCAGCACATCGACCTCGACTCCGAGAAGATCGATCAGTTCGGTGCGGATAGCGCCGACGTCAAAGAGGGTGGTTTCTTCGGTGGTGTCGATGAGAATATCCAGATCACTCCCGTCCTTGTCCTGACCGCGAAGGACAGACCCGAAGATGCGTGGATTTTTGGCATGGTGCCGCTCGACGATCTGCCGGATGGCCTCATGATGCTGCTGATATGCAATAGATGGCTTCATACGGCGAACCTTCATTGGAGTTCAATCGGTACAACCGTAGGGCATAAATCTCTCAGCGTCAATCATGTATGGCTTATTTGCCATCCATACTCGGTAGCCAGAAGGGGATTGGGGCCGTCCGGCTGGAGATCACCGGATGTCCATCATCTGTGCGAATGGCAAGCGTAAACGGCCAGGCCATCCCGTAGTGCCCCCAATCCCCTTCTGCCGACCATTTTCCGGCGCGCTTTCCGCCTGTCAAGGACGAAGCCGCTACGCGGTGACTCGCCGTTCTATCCACACGATATGAGGAAGACCCGGAATCAGAAACAGTGACGGGAAGCCGGGAAGGCCCCGGACTTGACCGCCTCGACGTAGCGCCGGACAGCCCCGGCCACATCGGTGGGACCAGCCTCCGGATCGGAGAGGAAATCGTGGGAGAAGCGCGGCCGCTTGCCGGGGGTGATGCCCAGCATGTCATACAGCACCAGCACCTGGGCATCACAGTCCGGACCCGCGCCAATGCCGATCACCGGAATCCGCAGGGCATCGCGGATCCGGGCTGCAAGCGATGCCGGAACACACTCCAGCAGCAGCAGATCTGCGCCCGCATCCTGCAGCGCCAGGGCATCGTCATGGATCCGCCGGGCGCTCTCCTGGTCACGCCCCTGCACCCGGTAACCCCCCAGCTTGTGTACCGACTGGGGCTGCAATCCGAGGTGCGCGCACACCGGAATGCCCTGACCGGCGAGGCGACGCACCGTCTCCAGCTGCATGGCCCCTCCTTCCAGCTTCACCATCTGCGCCCCGCCCTCTTTCATCAGCCGGCCGGCGTTCGAAACGGCCTGCCGCGGATCCACGTCGGACAGGAACGGCATATCGGCCATCAACAGCGCCCGACGGCAACCACGGGCCACGCAGCGGGTATGGTAGATCATCTCGTCGAGGGTCACCGGCAGGGTGCTCTCCTGTCCCTGAATCACCATTCCGAGAGAATCCCCCACCAGCAGGACCTCCACCCCCGCCGCATCGAGCAGCGCGGCGAAGCTGCTGTCGTAGGCGGTCAGACAGGTGAACTTCTCTCCCGCCTTCTTCATCTCCTGCAAGGTGGTGAGGGTGATCCGCTTCATGCGCTTCCCTGCAGTTCCAGCGGCAGGGGGTTGAAATAGTGTCTGCCGCTGCGGGTTTCACAGACCTGCGTCAGTAACTGCCGGAAATCCCGTTCACTGTTCACCAGATCGATCTCTGCCGCATTGACGATCAGCACCGGAGCAGCGGCATAGTTGTGAAACAGCCGGGTGTAGGCCTCCGAAAGCCGTTGCAGGTAGGCCATGTCGATATGGCGCTCGTAGGGGCGTCCCCGCTGGACGATACGTCTCATCAGCACCTCGGCAGGCGCCTGCAGGTAGATCACCAGGTCCGGGGCCGGGGTCTCGGGCAGGATGTGGCCATGGATCTGCTCATACAGCTTCAGCTCTTCCTCATCCAGGGTGGCTTCTGCAAACAGCCGATCCTTCTCCATCAGATAGTCCGCCACCCGCACCGGACTGAACAGTTCCGCCTGCCGCAGCTCCTGCATCTGGCGTGAGCGCTGCATCAGGAAATAGAGCTGGGTGGAGAGCGCGGCGCTGCGCGGATCCTGATAGAAGCGCTCCAGAAAGGGGTTCTCCTCGGCCCCTTCCAGCAGCAGCTCACAACCGAAGCTCTCGGCCAACCGTCTGGCCAGGCTGGTCTTGCCCACTCCGATGGGGCCTTCTACGACGATGAAACGGTGCGGATTGTCCATGGATTTCTGTTATCGGGATGATGTGAACGGTTCGGGTGCTCCCCCAGGATTCGGCATAGTATATCCCTTACCCTTCCGTGGAGGAATCCACCCTCTGCAGTTCATTGGCCACCTCTGCTGCCCGGTCGGACAGACGACTTCCGTCGGGCAATCGCAGCAGCGGTGCGATCTCTATCAAGGGGTGAAGTACGAAATCACGCTCCAGCAGGCCTGGGTGAGGGACCGTCAACCGTTCCGTGGTGATACGCTCGTTTCCGTACAGGAGCAGATCCAGATCCAGGGTGCGGGGTCCCCAGCGCTCTCTCCCTCTCACCCGCCCCAGCCGGCACTCGATGGATTGCAGCTCGGAGAGCAGCTCATGGGGACCGAGCCGGGTATCCAGCGCCGCGACCGCGTTGATGAAATCCGGCTGGCGGATCCCACCCAGCGGCTTGCTGCGGTAGAGCCCGGAGCTGGAGACGAAGACCGTCTGGCGAATCTCTTGCAATGCCCGCAGGGCCTGCCGGATCTGCCGTATAGGAGAACGGAGGTTGCTGCCGAGGCCGATGTAGGCCCTGACGGGGGAGGTCATGGGGTGGTGGGGTTGGGACGTACCGCCTGGCGTTTCCTGGGACGCCGCCGCCGCGACCCGCTACGCTGCTGCCGGCTCCCTTTGAGTTTCGCCAGCATCTCCTTGCGCTGCTGCTCATCCACGCCCTGGAATCGGGTCCACCATTCGCCCAGCTCCGGCTCCACCTCCCCACTTTGCGCTCGCAGCAACAAGAAATCATAGCTGGCGCGAAAGCGGGGGTGGCTCAAGATGCGGTAAGCCCGTTTGCCGGTACGTTGGGTGAGGCGCTCCTGTGCCGCCCAGATCTCCCGCATCTGCAGGGTGAACCGGCGTGGAATGGAGATGATCCGGCGCTGCCGCTCCAACACCCGATCCCCGGCCACCTGCAGGGACTGGATGCGGGACATCCCCTCCGCCTCCAGCTCCCTGGCCAGCTGACGCACCGGCTCCCAGAGCAGGGCGGCGTAGAGGAATGCCGGAGTCACCGGCTTCTGTTCCGTGATGCGCCGATCGGTGTTCTCCATGGCATGCAGCAAAAAGGTGATCGGGAACCCCTGTTCCTCCCGCTCCAGGGCCTTTTCGGTCTGCGGGAACAGGATGCCGAACTGGTTGTAGTGGCGCATCAGCTCGAAGGTGGCAACCGCCTGTCCACCGAGAAACATCTTCAGCATCTCGTCGAACAGCCGCGCCGGAGGAACCCCGGTAAGCAATTCGCCGAGCTCTATCAGGGCAGCCTCCGTCTCCTTTTCCAGCCGGAAACCCAGCTTGGCGGCGAATCGCACTGCGCGCAACATGCGCACCGGGTCCTCCCGGTAGCGCTGCCTCGGATCCCCAATCAGCCGCAAGACCCCGTTGTGGAGATCTTCCAGACCCCCGGTGTAATCGACGATGGAGTAATCCTGGATATTGTAGTAGAGGGCGTTGACGGTGAAATCACGGCGCACGGCATCCTCTTCCAGGGTGCCATAGACGTTGTCGCGTACCACCATGCCGTTGCGGGTCTCGCTCTCCCCGTTGCCTCCCTCCCCATGATGTCCACGGAAGGTGGCTACCTCGATGATCTCGCCGCGGAAATAGACGTGGGCCAGGCGGAAACGGCGGCCAATGAGGCGGCAGTTGCGGAACAGCTCCCTCACCCGCTCCGGCGTGGCATTGGTGGCCACGTCGAAATCCTTGGGCTCTCTCCCCAGCAGCAGATCACGCACCCCGCCCCCCACCAGATAGGCTTCGTAACCGGCATCTTTCAGGCGATACATCACCTTCACAGCGTTGGCGCTGATCTGTTTGCGGGAAACGGGATGTTCGGAGCGGGGGATGATGACCGGAACAGATGCTGGCTGAGGGTCTCGTGTCCGTACTTCCCAAAATCGCTTGAGCCAGGAGAGCATTTCGGTATAATATCACACTCAAATCAAGCTCGTAAAAAAACTGCTCCCATCGTCTAGTGGTCTAGGACGTCGCCCTCTCACGGCGAAAACAGGGGTTCGAGTCCCCTTGGGAGTACCAATTTCCCCTTCCCGGATCAAAAAGGTAACTACTCGGCGAGTTGCGAATTTTCAGGGACAAGCCGGGTAGTTCCATTTAAAGTTTCTCTTGCCCCCTCCCGATACGAAACCCATGAGGGCGCTCGGCGGTCGCCACGTTCATCGAGACCCCAAGCGAATCCTGTTCATCATAAATTGCACCAGAATCGAATCGGGGGGATTTCACATGCACAACCGTTCCTTGCTGACCGCGGCCGTCATCATGGCCCTATCGGGTAATGTTGCGCTGGCAGCACCCTTTGGGAGCTTCGATCCACGCTCCATGGCAATGGGAGGTACGGGGGTTGCATCCGGTACCGGAGCCAATGCCAGCTTCTACAACCCGGCGTTGCTGGCGAAAAACAAGCAGTTCCATCTGGAACTCCCCGTAATCGGCTTCAACATAGCCGATCCGGATGAGCTGATAAAGGATTTGGACGACTTTCAAAACGGAAACGAGCTGACTGCCCTGGACTCGGCTGTCACCAACTTCAACCTGAATCCCAATTCCGCCAACGCCCAGACCGTGGTAAACAGCATGAGCGACGTCAACAACATCGTCAAAACCTTCAGCAACCGCGCGTTGGAGGGCTCGCTGTTTGGCGGCAGTGTGGTGAGCTTCTCCACCGAGAACTGGGGCATGGCGGTCCAGCTCTCGGGAATGGCAGCGGGTGGTGCCCAGCTGGATTACCGGGACGCCCAGACCGTGGATACCCTGAACAGCGAGTTGACCCGGCTGATCACGTTGCAGGACGCGGTCACCAACGCCACCACCAACGCAGAAAGGATAGCGGCACTCCAGGATCTGCAGGACTTCGCGGCCAGCAGCCAGTTCGTGCAGTACGATCCCATCTCCCAGACCGCAACCATCACCAATGTAAATCCGGAGTCGGAACTGCAGACGCGGGCCATTGCCGTCGCCGAGGTGGGAATCTCCCTTGCCCGCAACTTCGAGTTCAGCTTTGGCGAAATCTCCATCGGCGTGACTCCCAAGTACATGCAGGTATCCACCATCGACTATGTGGCCAATGTGAGAAGTGCCGAGTTCAACATCGATACCAACAAGGTTGACTCCAGCGCGTTCAACATCGACGTGGGGGTTGCTAAACGCTACGACAACGGGGTCACCACCGGCCTGGTGGTCAAGAACCTGATCCCGCAGAGCTTCCGAACCGCCAACACCACCGGGATGGGAGACATCGACCTAAAGCCCCAGGTGCGCTTTGGCGTGGCCCATAGCGCCAGCTGGAACAGCATCGCCAGCAGCACCCTGGCCTTGGATCTGGACATCACCGAGAACGAGCCCGTTGGCTTCGACCAGAAGACCCGCTACCTGGGAGTGGGTACAGAGCTGGATCTCTACCAGACGGCACAACTGCGGGTGGGATACAAGAAAAACCTCAGCGACGGCAGCTATGCCGACACCGTCACCGCCGGCTTTGGTCTCTCCCCCTTCGGCCTCCACCTGGATCTCGCCCTTGCCGCCAGCCCCAATCTCGAGCAGGTGGCCGGCGGACTGCAACTGGGATTCCGTTACTGAACCCGCATCTGAATCGGCCCCCGCTGCCGCTATGCGGGGGTCGATCCTACATCTCCGGCAGGGCCACCGAGTAACGCAACGAAAGCGTCTTCATCTCACTCCTCGGCTGGTGAATCTCCAACCTGGCTCCTTTTTCACAGCGAACCAGCTCCTTGGGAGAAGCGGAAAAGAGATAGCCATCGTAATCCAGGGAAAGAGTGGCATTGCCGCGAAAGCGGTATCCTACGGTAAATGACACAGTATCATTCTTCCCCGGAGAGAGCTTCACATCCTCACAGGCGCCATCCAGGTAGAATCCGCTGAGTCGCTCCCCAAGATGGAAAGGGGACTTGACCCCTGTGCGGACAAACCAGCCGGTGGTCCGGCGGCTCTCCAACCCCGCCTCGAGTCGCGCGTAGGCCACTTCATATTTCTCGCGATAGCCATACTCCCCCCGCAGGTCACGCAGCCACCACTCTCCGCCCACGCCGACAGACAAGGTGGGAAGAAGGATTGAGCCCGGAATATGGATACGGAAGGTATAACGCGGTTCGATGATCCCACCCCAGTAATGGGTACGTGTGGAATAGGAAGTCGATCGACCTTCCGGATACTGGAGATACCCCCGATAGTCGACATCTCCAAAGTAACCCCTTGCCATGAGGCTGAAAAACCGCCGCTCTCCCGGCCTCCTCGAGCTGTATTCGAATCCCATTGCAAGCCGGATACCAGCCTCCCGCAACAGGCGTTCCCCATCCTTCCCGTATTCCCGCCAGTCGAACTGCTCCATTCCCATCTGTACACGGACCTCACCGGCCACCGACGTAACGATAGACATTCCAGAGAGAAACACCATTGCGGATAGCAGAAGCCGGACGAATCGTCCCCCCTTCTTCCGCCTGAGCCGTGGAGATTGAAGACTCATATGCCATAGGCCTTACGCAGCAGGGCGAGAGGATGCTCCACCCGGCTGCCGTCCGCCCGTTCCATCTCGATACATCGCCCCGCAAGCATGCAGGCGCTGCCGTAGTGGTCGGGCATGATCTGGCGGATCCGCTCCCCCATCCCCGAGTCCCGGGCACCGCCACCGCTCGGGGCGCATCCAGAGCCGGCACACCCTTCCACCATCTCTACATAGGTGTCCGGAATCAGACTCAACAACTCGCGAATCCCCGCCCCGCTGCCATCGACCCGCAGACGACAGGGAAGATGGCAGACCACCACGCCCAGGGCATGCCGAAAATCGGTCTTCAGCCGCTCCGCATGGTGGAATGACATCAGGTATTCGAAGGGATCCAGCACGGCCATACCCACCCGGCGGACCATCTCGTCATCGGGAAACAGCGCAGGCAGCCAGCGACGGAACAGCTGCAGACAGGAGGGTTGCAATACCAGCACCTTCCACCCCTTTCCCACCCATTTGGCCAGGCGCTGGAGATTGAACTCTTTCGCCTTGCGCACCCCCTCCAGATCCCCCCCCTCGAGCCCCGACATCCCGCAGCAACGCTCCCGTTCGACCACTACCACCGGAACCGCATTGTGCTCGAGGATGGCTATCAGATGCTCTCCCACCTCCGGAAAGCGATAGTTGCCATGGCAGGTAACGAACAACACCACCCCTTCGCCCACCATCTGCCGGGCACTCTTTCCCGACATATCGCTCCGGCGGGCTAGGCGCCAGCGCAGGGTATCCCGTCGGCATCCAGCCAACCCTGTCTCGGACGGGACCCGCAGCAACCGCCGGGTCAGGGGGTTGTCGATGGCGGCACACACCATCCGCCCCAACACGGGGATGGCAGCCACGCCACCCAGGGCATCCGGCGAGATCGACAGGCGCTCCCCCAGCGAACCACCACCCCGCTTTCGATAGCGCACCGCCTTGGCTCGCAGCATGAGATGGGGGAAGTCCACCATTCGCTCGTGGGGAGGGATGTAGGGACAGCGGGTAGCGTAACAGAGATCACACAGGTAACAGCGCTCCACCACGCGCCAGTAATCCTCCCTCGCCACCCCGTCCAGGCGCATGGTCGAAGATTCGTCCACCAACTCAAACAGCGTCGAAAAAGTGGGACAAAGAGTCAGGCAGCGCCGGCAGCCGTGACAGATGTCGAACACCCGCTCCATCTCTTCGAACAGCCGCTCCTCGTCCCAGAACGAGGTCCGGCGCCACTCCAGCGGCGGCCGGAGAGGGGCTTCATTCCTTTTCGTCTTTCCTTCCACTATTCAGACACCCCCCTTTCCGATGCGCGTCCCTTGGTCGATTATCATTATATATTCCGGATATATTCCGGACGCGTGGCTGCGGGTGGGAAGCCGCAACACCCTTGACAGGAGATCACTTGGAACCATTTTAACCCGACCGCGGTTTAATTTGATATGATTCCCCCGTTTCAACCAGAGAAAAACCGGATCGTGACGAAGAAACGAGCCAAGACCGCGAATAGACCTTCACCGGGCGATTTCGAGGCCGCCCTGGAGGAACTCGAGAAGCTGGTGGAGCGCATGGAGAAGGGTGAACTCACCCTCGAGGAGTCTCTTCGAGACTTCGAACGCGGCATCGAGCTGACACGCAAATGCCAGCAGGCGCTGCAGGAAGCAGAACAACGGGTCCTAATGCTCTCTGGCAAGGATGTCGATGCAGAGCTGGTTCCATTCGAGGACGAGGATACCCGGACGAACTGAGCTTTTCCGACAGCAACCATGATCGATTCCCCCGAACTGCGACACTACCGCAGCCGCGTCGAGGCTGCCTTCGAGCGGTGGCTTCCCGGAAAGAACACCCACCCGGGAAGACTGCATGAGGCGATGCGCTACGCCACCATGAACGGCGGCAAACAGATTCGGCCTCTGTTGGTCTACGCCAGTGGCACCGCCCTGAGTGCACCTCTTGACACGCTGGACGATCCCGCCTGTGCAGTGGAACTCATTCATGTCTTTTCCCTGGTACATGACGATCTCCCGGCCATGGATGACGACGACCTGCGGCGCGGCAAACCCACCTGCCACAAGGCCTACGACGACGCCACCGCCATCCTGGCCGGAGATGCCCTGCAGGCACTGGCCTTCTACATCCTGGCGCACAGCGATCGCATCGGCGTGAGTGCAGAGCGACGCCTGCAGATGCTGGAAACCCTATCCCTCGCCAGCGGTTCTCGCGGCATGGCGGGGGGACAGGCCATCGACATCGCCTCGGAAGGGGAACGGCTGACCATCGCCGAACTGGAGGACATGCACATCCACAAGACAGGGGCCCTGATCCGGGCCAGCGTCAGGATTGGAGCGCTCTGCGCCCCGGAACCGTCCCGGGAACTCCTGGAGTCACTGGACCACTATGCCAAATGCATCGGGCTCTCCTATCAGATCCAGGACGATATCCTGGACATCGAGGGGGACACCGCCACACTGGGCAAGACCCAGGGGGCCGACGTGACGCGCAACAAACCCACCTATCCCGCCCTGCTCGGCATGGAGGGGGCCAAACAGCGGGCCCGGGAGCTGCATGAGCAATCCATGGAGAGCCTTGCCGCCTTTGGCCGGCAGGCCGACCTGCTGCGGGAGCTGTCGCGCTATATCATCACGCGGACCTGCTAGCTGGAACGATTGCATCCAGACCGGGAAAGCACTTGCAAGCGAGCGCATAAAGATCGATCATTGTTCGTTTAGCCCGGCTGGCAGTGCAACCAGACCCGTAACCGTCACCAAATAAGAGACCAGTGGAAATCGCGCGTAGATGAGCGACCAGAGCCCCTATCCCCTGCTGGAGACCATTGACACACCCGAGCAGTTGCGCCGGTTGCCGACCTCCGAGCTGCCCAAGCTGGCTGCCGAGCTGAGGCGGTACCTGATTCACAGTGTCGCAAGGACAGGGGGGCATCTCTCCGCCGGTCTGGGTACCGTGGAGCTGACCATCGCCCTGCACTATGTCTATGACACACCGGAAGATCGCCTGATTTGGGATGTAGGCCATCAGAGCTATCCACACAAGATCCTGACCGGGCGCCGTGAGCAGATGGCCACCCTCCGCCAGCGGGGCGGGCTCTCCGGTTTCCCAAAGCGCAGCGAGAGCCCCTACGACAGCTTCGGCACCGGTCACTCCAGCACCTCCATCAGCGCAGCCCTCGGAATGGCCATCGCCGCCCGCCGGGAGGGCAGTTCCCGCCGGATCGTGGCGATCATCGGGGACGGAGCAATGACCGGCGGGATGGCCTTCGAGGCGCTCAACCATGCCGGCCACCTGAAATCCAATCTGCTGGTGATCCTCAACGACAACGAGATGTCCATCTCGCCCAACGTGGGCGGGATGCACAATTATCTGGCCCGGATCCTCTCCAGCAAGCTCTACACCACCATGCGCGACGGCAGCAAGAACGTCCTGAGCATCGCCCCGCCGGTGTGGGAACTGGCGCGCAAGGCGGAGGAGCACATGAAGGGAATGGTGACGCCGGGAACCCTGTTCGAAGAGCTGGGTTTCAACTATATCGGGCCCATCGACGGGCACGATCTGGACACCCTGGTGACCACCTTGAAGAACCTGCGCGAGCGGGACGAACCCCAGTTTCTGCATATCGTCACCCGCAAGGGCAAGGGCTTCCCACCGGCAGAGAAGAACCCCACTTGTTACCATGGAGTCACCGCCTTCGACCCGGAGACGGGAGCCATCTATCCCCGCTCCGCCCCTCCGAGCTACACCCATCTGTTCGGCGAATGGATCTGCGAGATAGCCGAACAGGATGAACGGCTGGTGGGCATCACTCCGGCAATGTGCGAAGGTTCGGGGCTGGTGGAGTTTTCACAGCGTTTCCCGCAGCGCTATTTCGACGTGGGTATCGCCGAACAGCATGCCGTCACGCTGGCGGCCGGGATGGCCTGCGACGGCCTCAAGCCGGTGGTGGCCATCTACTCCACCTTTCTGCAAAGGGCCTACGATCAGCTGATTCACGACGTGGCGCTGCAGGACCTTCCGGTACTGTTCGCCATCGATCGTGCCGGCCTGGTGGGACCGGACGGTCCTACTCACGCCGGCAGTTTCGACCTGAGTTTCCTGCGCTGCATCCCCAATCTGGTGATCATGGCTCCGGCGGACGGAAACGAGCTACGCCGCATGCTCTACACCGGCTATCTGCTGGATGGCCCTGCCGCGGTCCGCTATCCGCGCGGCAGCGGCCCGGAGGTCCCCATCGATCCGGAGATGAAAGAGCTCCCCGTCGGCAAGGGACAGCTCTGCCGGGAGGGACGCCGGGTAGCGCTGCTCGCCTTCGGCAGCATGGTGGCACCCGCCCTGCAGGCGGCGGAGGAGCTGGATGCCAGCGTGGTGAACATGCGTTTCATCAAGCCACTGGATGCCCCTCTGGTGCTGGATATGGCCACCCATCATGAATTGCTGGTCACTATCGAAGAGAACGTCATCGCCGGTGGCGCCGGCAGCGCCGTCAACGAGTGTCTGCACCACCACGGCGTACGCATCCCCGTCCTCAACCTTGGGCTCCCCGATCGTTTCGTGGAACAGGGCAGGCATGACGAACTGCTGGCCCAGTGCGGGCTGGACGCCGCGGGCATCGTCGAGGCGGTGCGCAACCATCTGGATCAGTAACCCGGTCGCCACTCATGCCAGCCACCTACACCATGAGGATCGTCACCGACTTCTCCGCGGCTCATCTGCTGCGGGGCTACGACGGCCCCTGCGCCCGACTGCACGGCCACAACTGGAAGGTGGAGGTGGAAGTGGTGGCCGCTACCCTGGATGATCTCGGCATGGGAGTCGATTTCGGGATCATCAAGCGAGATACCCGGGAGATCCTCGACCGTCTGGATCACCGCAACCTCAACGAGATCCCGCCCTTCGACCAGCAGAATCCGACGGCGGAGAACATCGCAGCATACCTCTATCGGGAGTTGGGCCGGCGTCTCGACGATCACCGTGTTCGTGTCACCGCCATCACCCTGTGGGAGACGGAACGTGCCTCCGTCCGCTATACCGAGAGTTGAGAACCATGGAAGATGTACAGAGCCTGGCGGATACTCGCCGCATCCCCATCAACAAGGTGGGCATCAAGGATATCCGCCACCCGGTGCGCATCCGTGACCGCAGCTGCGGTGAACAGCACACCATTGCCAACTTCAACATGTATGTCAATCTGCCCCACAACTTCAAGGGCACCCACATGTCCCGTTTCGTGGAGATCCTCAATCAGCACGAACGGGAGATCTCGGTCAGGTCGTTCAAGGATATCCTGGTGGAGATGACCGAGCGGCTGGAGGCCGAGGCGGGCCATATCGAGATGAGTTTTCCCTATTTCATCAACAAGACCGCACCGGTCTCCGGCGTACAGAGCCTGATGGACTACGACGTCACCTTCATCGGCGAGTTCCGCAGGGGCGAGCCCACCATGACCCTGAAGGTCCGGGTACCGGTCACCAGCCTCTGCCCCTGCTCCAAACAGATTGCCGATCGGGGTGCCCACAACCAGCGCTCTCACGTGACCGTCACCGCCCGGATCAACCGCTTCGTCTGGATCGAGGAACTCATCGAGCTGGTGGAAAAAGAGGCCTCGTGCGAGCTCTATGGACTGCTCAAGCGGCCCGACGAAAAATTCGTCACCGAGCGGGCCTATGACAATCCGAAGTTCGTGGAAGATATGGTGCGGGACGTGGCGGCACGGCTGAACGCCGATGACCGGATCGACGCCTATGTGGTGGAATCGGAGAACTTCGAATCCATCCACAACCACTCCGCCTACGCGCTCATCGAACGGGACAAGAGCTGCCCTCATCCCGGTGGAGGGGCATCTCAAGGATAGGGGTCCACATCCTCGACGGTGACACCCGATAGGGAGCCGCTGCTCTTGGCGACGTCGTACTCCTTGTCCAGCTTCATCATCAGCCGGAGCTGGCTGGGCGAATCGGCGTGGGAGAGCGCCATCTCCTTGCTGATGGCACCCTCGTCGTACAGCTCGAACAACGACTGGTCGAAGGTACGCATCCCCTCCTGATTCGGCTTGGCCATCGCCTCCTTGAGCTCATGGATCTTGCCCTTCAGGATCAGGTCCGAAATCATCGGGGTCAGCACCATCACCTCGGTGGCCACGCGGCGGCTCTTGCCGTCCGTGGTGGGGATCAGCTGCTGGGCGATGACCGCCTTCAGGTTGAGGGAGAGGTCCATCAGCAGCTGGCGTGACCGATCTTCGGAGAAAAAGTGGATGATACGTTCCAACGCCTGGTTGGCGGTGTTGGCGTGCAGGGTGGCCAGGCAGAGGTGGCCGCTCTCCGCGAAGGCGATGGCGTACTCCATGGTGTCGGCACAACGTATCTCGCCGATGGTGATCACATTGGGGGCCTGCCGCAATGCGTTGCGTAACGCCACTTCATAGCTCTCGGTATCGATCCCCACCTCCCGCTGGGTCACGATACACTTCTTGTGGGAGTGCAGATACTCGATGGGATCCTCGATGGTGAGGATGTGACCGTTGTCGTGCCGGTTGCGGTAATCGATCATCGCCGCCATGGTGCTGGACTTGCCGGCACCGGTGCCGCCGACGATCAGGACCAGCCCCCGCTTGAGCAGGCTCAGCCTGGCCAGCGTCGAAGGCAGATGCAGATCCTCGAAGGAGGGGATCCGGCTCTCGATACGGCGCAGCACCATGCCCAACTGGCTGCGCTGCTGAAAGGCACTGAGACGGAATCTCCCCAGGTTACGGCGGCTGATGGCGATGTTGCACTCATGGGTCTCGAGCAGCTCTTCCCGCTGCCGTGACGTCAACGCCCCCAACACCATCTCTCTCACCTCGGGGGGGGTCAGAGTTTCCTTTGAAATCATACGGATGACGCCATCGATCTTCATGCTCGGCGGCAATCCGACGGTGACGAAGAGATCAGAAGCCCTGTGTTCCACCATCAGACGCAGCAGGGCGTCCAGATCCTTCGGGGCCGCGGCCGCAGATCCCATCAGACTCATACCCGGAACGTCTCCTTGTTTTTCGCCTTGCTGCGGGCATCGACCGGATTGATGAGCCCCTTGGCAACCAGCTCCTGCAGACACTGGTCCAGAGTCTGCATCCCCACCGCCTTGCCGGTCTGGATGGCGGAGTAGATCTGCGGCACCTTGTCCTCGCGGATCAGGTTACGGATGGCGGGGTTGGTGATCAGGATCTCGTGGGCCGCCACCCGCCCGCCGCCGGTCTTCTTCAGCAGGGTCTGCGAGATCACCGCGCGCAGCGACTCGGAAAGCATGGTACGGATCATCGACTTCTCTCCCGCCGGAAATACGTCGATGATACGGTCGATGGTCTTGGCGGCGGAGTTGGTGTGCAGGGTCCCGAACACCAGATGGCCGGTCTCCGCCGCGGTGATGGCCAGCCGGATGGTCTCGAGATCGCGCATTTCACCCACCAGGATCACATCCGGATCCTCGCGCAGGGCGGAGCGCAGGGCCTCGGCGAATCCCAGGGTATCGCGATGCACCTCCCGCTGCTGGATCAGGCACTTCTTGCTCTGGTGAACGAACTCGATGGGGTCCTCGATGGTGAGAATGTGGTGATGCTTGGTCTCGTTGACATAGTCGATCATGCCGGCGAGCGTGGTGGATTTTCCGGAGCCGGTGGGCCCCGTCACCAGTACGAGCCCGTTGGGCACATCCACCACATCCTTGAACACCGCCGGTGCCTTGAGCTCCTCCAGGGAGAGGATCTTGGTGGGGATCTGACGAAACGCCGCGCTGACTCCGCGCCCTTGATGGAAGGCGTTGACACGGAAGCGGGCTACCCCGGGCAACTCGAACGAGAAATCGGTCTCCAGAAACTCCTCGAAGTCCTTGCGCTGCTTGTCTCCCATGATGTCATAGATGAGCTCCTGCGCGGTCTTCTGATCGAGGGCGGGAAGATTGATACGGCGAATGTCTCCATCCACCCGGATCATCGGTGGCAGACCGGCCGACAGATGCAGGTCGGACGCGCCGTGCTGTACAGTGAAGGCAAGCAGTTCAGTTATGTCCACGTTTCCTCTCCCCTGTTCGAATTTTACGTATAATTCTCACCATGGAATCTCCCATCGCCGACAATCTGTCCCGGGTCAACGAGCGTATCCGCCTGGCCGAAAAGCGCTACCGCCGGCCGCCCGGCGAGGTCCGGTTGCTGGCGGTCAGCAAGACCCGTTCCCCCGAAGAGATACTCGCGGCCGCCGCCTGCGGACAACGCCACTTCGGCGAAAACTATCTCCAGGAAGCACTGGAGAAGATCGCCCGACTGGAAGGCCACCCTCTATGCTGGCATTTCATCGGCCCCATCCAGTCCAACAAGACCCGCGCCATCGCCAGCCACTTTCACTGGGTCCACAGCGTGGACCGGCTGAAGATCGCCCGGCGGCTCAGTGACCAGCGCCCCTCGGGGCTGCCGCCGCTCGACATCTGCCTGCAGGTCAACATCAGCGGCGAAACGAGCAAATCAGGCATCGGACTCGCCGAACTTCCCGAAATCGCCAGGCAGGTCGCCGAGCTTCCGCGTCTGCGGCTGCGCGGGCTGATGGCCATCCCCCGGCGCTGCAGCGACTTTGCGCAACAGCGTCTCCCCTTCCGTCGACTGCGCGAGGCGTTGCACGCATTGAACGAGGCCGGGGCCGGACTGGACACCCTCTCCATGGGGATGTCGGCGGACATGGAGGCGGCCATTGCTGAAGGAGCGACCATCGTGCGCATCGGCACCGATATTTTTGGCCCGCGCGATTGAATCCATGCCGCGCAACCCTGTACCCTATTCGATACAGTTTCCCTTAAATAGCGGAACCGGACATGCAAAACTTTAACGTGGGCTTCATCGGTGGCGGCAACATGGCGCGCAGTCTGATCGGCGGACTGATCGGCAACGGTTTCTCCCCGAATCGGATATGGGTCGCGGATCCCGACGAGGAGAAACGCGCCCGCCTGGCGGCCGAGTTCGGCATCCATACCCGGGAGGACAACCCCCAGCTTGCAGGCGAAGTGGAGGTGCTGGTGCTCGCGGTGAAACCCCAGACCATGAAACCGGTGGCGGAGGATCTGGCAGCGGCGGTCCAGCAGGACAGGCCGCTGGTCATCTCCGTGGCGGCGGGGATCCGGGTGACGGATCTCGAGCGCTGGCTGGGCGGCGACTGCGCCATCGTCCGCGCCATGCCCAACACCCCTGCTCTGGTGGCGAGCAGCGCCACCGCCCTCTACGCCAACAGGCATGTCGACGAGTTGCAACGGGAGCGGGCGGAATCGATCCTGCGCGCGGTGGGCCTCGCCCTCTGGCTGGACGACGAAGCACTGATGGACACCGTCACCGCACTCTCCGGCAGCGGACCGGCCTATTTTTTGCTGATCATGGAGATCATGCAGGAGACCGGCGTCTCTCTGGGGCTGGATCCCAAGACCGCCCGCCTGCTCACCCTCCAGACCGCCTTCGGCACCGCCAAGATGGCCCTGGAGAGCAGCGAGGACGTCGCCACCCTGCGTCGCCGCGTCACCTCGCCCGGCGGAACCACCGAGCAGGCCATTCGAGTGCTGGAAGAGGGCGCGCTTCGGGAGCTGTTTCATCGGGCATTGAACGCGGCGCGTGAGCGTTCGCAAGAGCTGGCCAATCGACTGGGAGGGGAATAATGGGAGGAAACTACGCCGAACACGCTGGAGTGTTCCTGATTCAGACCCTGTTCGGACTCTATATTCTCGCGATCATGCTGCGCTTCCTGCTGCAGTGGGTACGGGCCGACTTCTACAATCCGGTATCCCAGTTCCTGGTGAAGGTGACCAACCCGCCGCTCAAGCCGTTGCGCCGCCTCATCCCCGGCTTCTGGGGTATCGACCTGGCCGCGGTGGTATTGATGCTGCTGCTGCAGATGCTGGAGCTGTTTCTGGTGGGTGTGGTGGTAGGGCAGAGCTTCCGCCCCCTCGGCGTGCTGGTGATGTCCGCCGGCGAACTGCTGTCACTGGCGATCTACGTATTCATGGTGGCCATCATCATCCAGATCATCCTCAGCTGGATCCAGCCCGGCGCCTACAACCCGGTCACCGGCCTGATCAACCGGCTCAGCGAACCGCTGCTGGCGCCGGCCCGGCGCCTCATCCCCCCCATCTCCGGACTGGACCTGTCGCCGCTGGCGGTGCTGATCCTGCTTCAGTTGAGCCTGATCCTGCTGGTCTCCCCCATCCGCGACCTGGGCAGGATGCTGGCGTTCCAGTGAGACCGATGTCCTTCTACATCTGGAAGGGAGGGGATCTCGAGCTGAAGGTCCGCCTCCAGCCCAAAGCCAGCAGAGACGAGATCGTCGGCCCCCGGGAGGACGAGCTGAAGATCCGTATCACCGCGCCTCCGCTGGAAGGCAGGGCCAACGCCCATCTGATCCGGTTTCTGGCCGGGCAGTTCGGTGTCCCCCGCCGCCAGGTCACACTGCTCAGCGGTGAAAAGGGACGCAGCAAACGGCTGCGTATCGAGGCGCCGGCAAAACTGCCGGAATCCATCACCACCCCCGCACGGAGGGAGGAGTGACCGATGCCGGAGGAGATCCCCAAGGATTCGGTCGGACTGGTCACCCCCCAGACCCTCCATTTCGACATGCCGCTCGGCCTCGATTGCGGTCGGGAACTGCCCGAGTACGATCTGATCTACGAGACCTATGGCGAACTGAACGCCGAACGCAGCAACGCGGTGTTGATCTGTCACGCCCTCTCTGGCGATCATCACGCTGCCGGCTATCACAGCATGGCGGACCGCAAGCCGGGCTGGTGGGAGTCTTGCATCGGCCCCGGCAAGCCCATCGATACCAACCGTTTCTTCGTGGTCAGCCCCAACAACCTGGGGGGCTGCAAGGGCTCCACCGGCCCCGTCAGCATCAACCCGCAGACCGGCAAGCGTTATGGCCCCGATTTCCCCATCGTCACCGTGGGTGACTGGGTGCGGAGCCAAGCACAACTCGCCGATCGGCTCGGTATCGAGCGGTGGGCGGCAGTGATCGGTGGCAGCCTCGGCGGGATGCAGGCGCTGCAATGGGCCATCGACTTTCCCGAGAGGTTACGGCACAGTGTCGTGATCGCCGCCGCCCCCAAGCTGTCGGCCCAGAACATCGCCTTCAACGAGGTGGCACGTCAGGCCATCATGTCCGATCCCGATTTCCACGAGGGGCGCTACTACGAATTCGACACCGTACCCCGCCGGGGGCTGATGCTGGCCCGGATGCTCGGCCATATCACCTACCTTTCGGACGAGTCGATGCGCAACAAGTTTGGCCGAGAACTGCGCCAGGGCAAGCTCAATTACGGCTTCGACGTGGAATTCCAGGTGGAGAGCTACCTGCGTTACCAGGGGCGCTCGTTCGTGGATCGCTTCGACGCCAACACCTATCTGCTGATGACCAAGGCCCTGGACTATTTCGATCCCGCCAGCAAGGCGGGTGGCGATCTGGCGGCGGCACTGAAACCGGTGCAGGCCCATTTCCTGGTGGTCTCGTTCACCAGTGACTGGCGTTTCTCCCCCTCCCGCTCCCGCGAGATCGTCAAGGCGCTCACCGAGGGGGACAACCCCGTGGCCTATGCCGAGATAGAGGCCCACCAGGGACACGATGCCTTTCTGATGCCCATCCCCCAGTACATCAACGTATTCCGGGCCTACATGGACCGCGTGGCGGAGGATCTGTCGTGACGGCGCCGCTTCGC
Source organism: Gammaproteobacteria bacterium (assembly GCA_015488495.1). Classification (GTDB taxonomy): domain Bacteria; phylum Pseudomonadota; class Gammaproteobacteria; order Thiohalospirales; family Thiohalospiraceae; genus DRMK01. The sequence continues at coordinate 21,466 of WFNS01000170.1, forward strand.
CCCGATCTCGAGATCATCGCCCAGTGGATCCGGCCCCGTTGCCGGGTGCTGGATCTGGGCTGCGGTGACGGCACCCTGTTACGCCATCTGCGAGAGGCCAAACAGGTGGAGAGCTACGGGCTGGAGTTCGACGACGACAACATCGTCCGCTGCATCCAGGCGGGGGTCAACGTCATCCAGATGGACATCGACGCCGGCCTGTCGGATTTCGACGCCGACTCCTTCGACTACGTGGTGATGAGCCAGACCCTGCAGGCGGTCCAGCATCCGGATCGGATGCTGGAGGAGATGCTGCGTGTAGGGCGCGAAGGGATCGTCACCTTCCCCAACTTCGGCCACTGGCTCCACCGGCTGCAGATCGCCTTCGGCGGCCGGATGCCCACCTCCCGCGCCCTGCCGGAGCCCTGGTACGCCACCCCCAACATCCACCTCTGCACCCTGCGCGATTTCGAGCGGCTCTGCCGAAACAAAGGGATCGTCATCCTGCAACGACAGGTGGTCAACTCCGCTCACCGCACCGGGCCGCTGATGCATCTGCTACCCAACCTGTTCGCCGAGATCGCACTGTACCGGTTCCGACGCGGATGAGGAGAGTACAGCGAACCGATCAGGGGGCCACGTCGTCATACCTGTTGGGGCCGATGGCGATCCGGAATGCATCCAGATAACTGAGCCGCGAAGGGATCTCACTGGCAGCGAAAGGGTTCTGCCAAGGGTTGGTGAGGTTGGGGTTCTTGCTATCACCACGCCGCTTCCAGCTGGGCTTGTAGCTGCCGATGTTCAGATAGGGTCCGGTTACATCGTTGAACGCGGTACGGATGCCGTACCTCTCCAGCACCAACTCCCCATCCTTCCACACCCTGACGAACCCTTCGGGCTTCCAGGTTACCTTGAAATTGAACACCCAGGTCACCCAGCGCCCGATATCCGGGGCCGCCGGAGCGACCGGAATGGAGAGGCTGGTCGGATAGTAGCGCTTGTTGCCGGTAGGGGTGAACTCCCTGTCGTCTCCCTTGACGGAAACCACCCACTGATGGACCAGCTCCTGACGCGCCTCATCCTTGGTCAGTCCGTTGATGGCGAGGGTCAGATTGGGATTCTTATAGGACTCTCCCAGATGCTGGTCCGGTACATCATGCAGCTGGAACAAGATATCCTTTGTGCCAGGCATCTGGTAGCCATCTGCCAGGTAGATGGCGAACCCCACCCAGTACTCTTTCCCGTATTGGAGGTTGCGGAATATGCCTGCCTTCTTGTTTACCAGCTTCAACTCCCGGCGGTAGGGACTGGGACTGGCCTTGCGATCGTTCCGGTCCAGGAAGATCTGTAGCGAGCGGATGCCCTCGAACACCGGGTGGGAATCGGCGGTCACTACGGGCGGCGCGCCGGAGGCGTTGAAACCACTGGCAGCGTAATCCCCAGTTTCGAAGGTCTCCTCAATCATCCCTTCCCTGTTCCGGGACGACGGCATCGGGATGGAGGCCGAGCTGTTTTGACCATCACCCTCTCGAACGGTAATGGAAAAGGGCCCGATATGGTCTCTCTCCCATCCGTCGGTCACCGAGATCACGATTCCCTCCAGGGTTCCCACATCACCACTACCAGGAGTGCCACTCAGCAAGCCGGTGGCGGTGTCGAACGTCGCCCATACCGGCTTGTTCTCGATACCGAAGATCAAACCGTCGCCATCGGGATCGACCGCCTCCACCTGGAAACGATACTCCTCTCCAACAGTGGCTACAGGCGCAGCTACTCCCGTGATCTTCGGGGCGTGATTGGAGAGTTCACCATAGCCCCAGAGCTCCACTTCGGTGATACTGTTCCACATGTTCTCACTGTTACCGTGCCCGACGATACGGACATAACGGGCAGCGATGGAAGAGAACGGATGATGCTCGGGAGAGAGCTCTTCCCCACTGCTCACTCCGCCATAGACGTAGGTCCAGCGTTCGCCATCGTCACTCACCTCGATGTCGAACTCAGCGCTGCGCTCATCCCCTTTGTACCAGGCGATGGCGACAGCGCTGAGGGTGTGAGGCTCGCCCAGGTCGAAACGGATCCAGGCGCCATCCCCGCTGGCAGACCAGCGGGTGGTCAGATCCCCATCCAGGGTATTGGCAGGAACATGTTCGTTGCGGTGATCACTGGCAACGACGTCGATGACCTCGAGCGGTTTCGGTTCGTTCTCTTCTTCATCCGCAACCGGCGCTTCCACTTTCCGCTCTTCCTGTTCTTGAACCCCTCCCTTGTCTTCCGCGGAGGTGGCGGGAAGCTGCTGGGTAATACATCCGCTGAGCAGTATGACCAATGACAGAGGGAACAGAACGAATAGCGTTTTTTTCAGACGGGACATGGGGGGAGTCCTCCTAGACAACTGCGACGAGACGGCGTCACTCCGTCATATCCACAGACACCCCCTCCCCCTTTAGCCTTATGTCATTTTTTTGACAATTATTGGCTGGAAATCTGAACTGCGTCACACTTCCGGAGCATTTTGCTGACACAGGAGGACCATTTATCCCCTATCCGCGGGCAGGAGCTTGTATTGCCCCGGCAGCCACTCAGTCGGCCTCGGAAATTCGTCAGATCGAGGAATTGTGTATCATAGCGGCCCATGCAAAAAACGAGCGCCCATCCCGACGAAAGATCCGGTCTTCTCCGTTCCAGGATGTTCTGGGTCGGGATTCTCTATTTTGCTGAGGGGCTGCCGCTGGGGATCTTCTACGATGTCTTTCCGGTTCACTTCCGGCAGCAGGGGGTCGAGCTCTGGAAGATCGGCTTCATGAGCTTGCTGGGCCTGGCCTGGACGCTCAAGTTCCTCTGGGCGCCGGCCATCGATCACTACCGCCACCACCGCCGCTGGATGTTTGCCGTGGAGCTTCTCATGGCCCTGGTGATGGTCGCCTTTGCCATCCACGGGGATTTTGGCCCCTGGGTCTGGTTCGCCATCGGCCTCTTCACCCTGCTCTCAGCCACCAACGACATCGCCATCGATGGCTACACCATCGAGATGCTGGACAAACGGGAACTGGGGCTGGCCAACGGCCTGCGCATCGGTTTCTACCGGGTGGGGATGCTGGCGGCTGGATTCATCCTCATCCTGAGCGACTACCTCGGCTGGAGCGGCACCTACCTGAGCGCCGCCGGAATCCTGCTCCTCACCGGCAGCCTGATCCTGCTCAAGGCACCGAAGGAGAAACCCTACCGGCGGCCGGCCGGCATCCGGCTTGCCACCGAGTTGAGGAACCTCTCCCGCCATCCAGCCACCCTCGGCACGGTGGTGCTGTTTCTGCTCGGGACCCTTTGGCTGATCGACCGCACCGTCCGCTGGTCGGAACAGGTGGCGGGATTCTGGTGGTACGCAGTAGGGGCAGGGGCGCTGATCACCTCCATCGGCGTGATTCGCCGCCAGACCGCCCCAACAGAAGAGGGAGAAGAGCCCCCGACGGGAAGAGGACCGATGTTCGGTACCCTGCTGGAGATGCTGCAGCGACCCTACATCCTGCCGGTGATCGGCTTCATCCTGATCTTCAAGCTGGGAGATGCGGCGATGGGATTCATGGTCAAACCCTTCTGGGTGGACGCCGGCTTCTCCGCCAGCCAGATCGGGCTGGTCTCGGTCAACCTGGGGCTGGTACTCTCCATCGCCGGCGGTATCGTCGGGGGATGGATCACCGACCGCATCGGTATCTTCCACGGACTGTGGGTGCTGGGTCTGTTCCAGGCCGTCTCCAACCTGGGATACGCCGGCGCCGCCTGGGCGCTCCCCCTGGGGGAGGTCAACAGCGGCGGCGAGCTGGCCCTCGCCCATCAGGCCATCATGTACGGTGCCAGCGGGCTGGAGTCCTTCACCGGCGGTCTGGGCACCGCCGCCTTTCTGGCCTTTCTGATGGCCATCGTGGACAAGCGTGCATCCGCCACCGAATATGCCCTGCTCTCCTCCATCTTCGCATTGAGCCGTTCGGTGGCCGGCTGGGCGGGAGGGTTTGGTGCGGAGAGCATGGGTTATGCCCCCTATTTCCTGCTCACCTTCTTCCTTTCTTTCCCCGCCTACCTGCTGCTGCCCTGGGTGTCGAAGATGCTGGCCTATGCGGAATCCCGCACCGACTGACAGAGCGAAGCAGAGACTGCGCGATGAAGATCACCCTCCACGCCACCCCGCCGCGCCCCTGCAGCTACCTGCCCGGCCGCCAGAGCAGCTCGCTGTTCGTCGATCCCGTGAGCCTGGACAACAGACTCTACAGCCATCTGATCCAGAAAGGTTTCCGCCGCAGCGGGGAACATATCTACCGTCCCTCCTGCCAGGCATGTGACGACTGCATCCCGCTGCGTGTTTCGGTGAAGGAATTCACCCCCAATCGCATCCAGCGGCGGGTCCGACGGCGCAACCGGGACGTGACGGTAATCACCCACCCACCGCGATACGACGAGACACACTTCAGTCTCTACCGGCGTTATCTGCACAGCCGCCACCGGGGCGGGGAGATGGACAATCCCACCCCCGACGACTATCTCTGCTTTCTGACCAGCCACTGGTCCGACACCCGCTTCCACGAATTCCGGGCAGACGACCAACTGTTCGCCATAGCGGTCGCCGACCGGGTGGACACCGGACTCTCCGCGGTCTATACCTTCTTCGATCCCGCCCAGGGAGGGCGCAGCCCCGGCGTGTATGCCATCCTGTGGCTGATCGAGGAGACCAGGCGCCTGGGGTTGCCGTGGCTCTACCTTGGCTACTGGATACCAGGGTGCCGTAAAATGGCATACAAAAACCAATACCGCCCGTTCGAGCTGTATCGCAACGGCGACTGGCAACGTGAATGAAAAAGGACCCCACGGGAGACGAAAAATGTTCCAGATCGATGACGAGACAGTGCGGAAACTGCAGGAACGCGCCGCCGCTTCCCCTCGCCGCCGTGCCAATCTCAACCTCCACCAGACCCTCGAGGACCCCGTCCAACGCTTCCTGAACGCCATCGAACCCGGCAGTTACGTACGTCCCCATCGTCACCACTCGCCGCTGAGATGGGAGTTGTTCACCGCCCTTTCCGGCCGCGCCGTGGTGTTGGTCTTCAAGGGGGATGGGGAGGTGCTCGAACGGGTCGAGATCACCCCCGGCGGACCGGTTCATGGCGTGGAGATCCCCGCGGGGACCTGGCACACGGTAGCGGCGCTGGAAGAGGGGACCGTGCTGTTCGAATTCAAGCACGGACCCTATACGCCCGTGACCGACAAGGACTTCGCTGCCTGGGCACCGGCGGAGGGGGAAGAGGGATGGGAGACAATGGAGTGCTGGTTCCGCGATGCCCGCATCGGTGATGTTCCTCCGCGGGAAGAGGCATGAGCGTCACCGATCAACTGGCATTGGCAAGAATCATCCATGTACTCGGCGTGGTGCTCTGGATCGGGGGTGTCGCCTTCGTCACCACCGTCCTGCTCGGCTCGCTGAGACGTCACCATGACGGCAAGAGCGGACTGGAGCTGTTCGAGCGGCTGGAAGGAAGGTTCGCCCTGCAGGCCCGTGTCGTCACCCTCTTCACCGGCCTCTCCGGCTTCTACATGCTCCATCTGCTGAACGGCTGGGATCGCTACCAGCATCCCCACTTCTGGTGGCTGCACCTGATGACCCTCGTCTGGCTGATTTTCACCGTGGTCCTGTTCATCCTCGAACCCCTGTTCCTCCATCGTTGGTTCCTCGAGCAGGCACAGCGGGACAGCGAAGGGACTTTCAGACGAGTGCACCGGATGCACCGGATACTGCTGACCATCAGCCTGCTGGCGGTTGCCGGCGCGGTCGGCGGATCGCATGGGTTATCGCTTTTCCGATAACCGCGAAGAAACTACTCCATGGAAGCTTTGCCGTGCTCCCGTCTGGGACGCATATCCCGCAGCGAATAGACACAGCCGCAATACCCCTGCCGGTAGAATCCCTCTTCCCGGGAGATCTCGATCCCACGCTGCTGGCCGCCCCCCTTGCGCCAGTTGTGGGTCCAGTAGGTCAGGCCAGGGTAACGGGAGGCGGCCCGCTCTCCGCTCTCGTTGACCTGTTCCAGCCTCTTCCAGCGGGAGAAGCCGAGACTGCTGGTGAACACCTTGAAGCCGTTTTCGTGGGCGAACAGGGCGCTGCGCTCGAAACGCAGATCGAAGCAGCGACCGCAGCGCTCGCCCCGCTCCGGCTCGTGCTCCAGCCCCTTGACCCGCTCGAACCAGGTTTCGGTGTCGTAGTCACCGTCGAAGAAGGGAATACCATTCCGACGGGCGTAACGGATGTTCTCCTGCTTGCGGATCTCGTACTCGCGACGCGGGTGGATGTTGGGGTTGTAGAAGAAGATGGTGAGATCGAGACCCGCCTTGCGCATGGCCTCGATCATCGCCCCGGAACAGGGCGCACAACAGGTGTGGAGCAGGACTCGCCGCTCTCCCCCCGGGGGGATCAGCGGTGAATCCCGCCTCTGCTTCCTGGCCAAGTCACTCTTTCTCTTCGGCTACCGCCTCGCTGCGCCTCGCAGGCAACAACTTGTCGCGCAACCGGGCCTCCAGTTCCTCGGCAATCTCCGGGTTCTCCTTGAGGAAGTTGCGCACGTTGTCCTTGCCCTGGCCGATGCGGTCGCCGTTGTAGCTGTACCACGCCCCCGCCTTGTCGATGAGGCCGTGCTGCACCCCGAGGTCGATCAGCTCCCCCTCCCGGGAGATGCCCTCGCCATAGAGGATCTCGAACTCGGTCTGCTTGAAAGGGGGAGCCACCTTGTTCTTCACCACCTTGACCCGGGTCTGGCTGCCGATCACCTCGTCCCCCTTCTTGATGGCACCGATCCGACGGATGTCCATCCGGACCGAGGAGTAGAACTTGAGGGCGTTGCCGCCCGTGGTGGTCTCCGGATTACCGAACATCACCCCGATCTTCATGCGGATCTGGTTGATGAAGACCACCAGGGTGTTGGCCCGCTTGATGTTGGCGGTGAGCTTGCGCAGCGCCTGGGACATCAGCCGTGCCTGCAGCCCCATGTGGGAGTCACCCATGTCACCCTCGATCTCCGCCTTGGGGGTCAGCGCGGCCACCGAGTCCACCACAACCACGTCCACCGCACCGGAGCGCACCAGCATGTCGGTGATCTCCAGCGCCTGTTCGCCGGTGTCCGGCTGGGAGACCAGCAGGTCATCGATGTTGACCCCCAGCTTCTCGGCATAGACCGGGTCCAGTGCATGCTCTGCATCCACAAAGGCACAGGTTCCCCCTTCCTTCTGCGCCTCGGCGATGATCTGCAAGGTAAGGGTGGTCTTGCCGGAGGACTCCGGACCGTAGATCTCCACCACCCGGCCACGGGGCACGCCACCGATGCCGAGGGCGATATCCAGCCCCAGGGAGCCGGTGGAGATGGCCTCCACGTCGTGCAGCGCACCAGAGTCACCCATGCGCATCACCGAGCCCTTGCCAAACTGCTTCTCGATCTGGCTGAGGGCCGCGCTCAGCGCCTTCTTCCTGTTTTCATCCATCGTCAATAGACCTCTTGAGAATTCCGTCGGATCGCAACCGGCAAAAAAATTCGGCGACGTGCCACACGGTTACGACGATGGATCAATTATTTCACAGTTCCGTCGAACGACCAACTGCGGATCACATCGTACCGGACACTTTCCGGGAGGGTCCGGGAGCGAACCAGCGCAAACCGATCCACGGGCCAGACGATGGGTGAAACGCTAACCGGCAGGCCCTTCGGTCGCGCCTTGCGCAGGAAGGTGAGATGGGGCTGGAACGGACGCCGCTCCGCTTCGAAACCACAGGACTCCAGACCCTTCTCCAGCGCCTCGACCAATCTTCTCAGGGCGGCCGGAACCTGCGCCGAACCCAGCCAGGCCACGCGGGGACCCGGCCAGTAGCCCACGCGATCCAGCGTCAGCTGAAAATCCTCGCCCCGCAGGGTATCGGCAACACGCTCTGCACAGGCCCGCTGCTCCCGGGTCAGCGGCCCCAGATAACGTAACGTGATGTGATAGTTCTCAGGGACCACCTGCCGTCCCGCAGCCCCCTTGAACGGTTCTCCGGTCAGTAGCCGTTGCAGCTCCCTGCGCAGCGACTCTTCGGGCCAGAGGGCAAAGAAGAGCCGCTGACGTGGTTCCGATTCAGCAGACGACATCCCGCAGCCCCTCGAGCGCAACCCGGACCGCCCCCTGGCGGACCTCCTCCCGGTCACCGTGGAAGTGTTCCAGATGGCTCTCCGTTTTTCCGAAAGTACTGGCCCAGGCGAACCAGACGGTGCCCACCGGCTTGTCCTGCGTCCCTCCGCCCGGCCCAGCGATACCGCTCACCGCCACCGAAAGCTGGGCGTGGCTGTGTGACAACGCACCCCGCGCCATCTCCAGTACCGTCTGCTCACTCACCGCTCCATGGATTGCGAGTGTCTCGCCGCTGACCCCCAGCATCTCCTGCTTGGCGACGTTGGTGTAGGTGACGAAGCCCCGCTCGAACCAGCGCGAGCTGCCTGGAATGTCGGTGACGACCTTGGCGATCCAGCCGCCGGTGCAGGACTCGGCGGTGGCCAACATCATCCGGTTGTGAATCAACTGTTCGCCCAGCCGGCAGGCCAGTCGGTGAACGGTATCCATCACCCCTTCATCTGCTGGAACCGGCAACTGACGATGTAACCACCCTCGCTGGAGGGGATCACCCTGACCACCTCCGCCATTGCCTCCAGCGGCGGGGTCAGCTTCTGCTCCGGTGAAATCACGATCTCCACCGGCGTGCCCACGGCAATCTCCTCTTCCGTTTCGAACTGCACGCCACCGGCACTCAAGTTCTGGCCTCTCGCCTGCCGCATATCCTCTACACCCGGCAACCGGTACTCCACTACGCAATCCACCTGCATCCGGTTGAAACTGCGCTTTTCACTGTAATCCAGCCGCATACTCATTGGCTTCACCATGTTTTTTGTTTATGGACACTACAAGCAATACCAGACACTAATATTAACCCGGCAACAATATATATCGTATTCAGGGTTTCAGGAACAGGCTGGAACAAGGCGCAGCTTGCAGGCAATGGTTGCTCCATTGGCAAAAGCTGCAACGCCGGGCCAGCCTGTTCCTGAAACCCCTAACCATTTGATCCTGGAAGACAGGCCGTCGTGTGCCGGTCTGCTGACGGTGTTGGCAAAACTTGCTGGAGGGGGACTCCAGCGGCGTTTTGCCGCCTTGCAGCAGACCGGCGCACGACGGCTGAATACGACATATATTGTTGCCGG
>WFNS01000171.1 GCA_015488495.1 Gammaproteobacteria bacterium
AAACAGCCCTGCGCCTCAAAGAGCAGCTGGCCGCCAACGGGATCGCTGCACCCCATATCGTGACCGAATAGTCTTACCGAGGAACATCCAGAACGACATGCAGACATTCATCGACCTCCTGCCTCGCCGCATCCCGTTTTTCTTCTTGCTCTGGGCCGCAGCGATGCTCGCCCAGGCCGAAGCGCTCATGCCTTCTCCGCCCAAGTTGGCGGCCAAGAGCTATGTGCTGATGGACTTCCACAGCGGGCAGTTTCTGGTGAGCAAGAACCCCGAACAGCGCATGGATCCTGCCAGTCTCACCAAGATCATGACCGCCTACGTGGTGTTCAACGAACTGAAAAACGGCAACATCGGGCTGGACGACAAGGTACACATCAGCGAAAAGGCATGGCGTACCGAGGGTTCACGCATGTTCGTCGAGGTCAACTCCGAAGTACCGGTACGGGAGCTGCTCAAGGGGATGGTCATCCAGTCCGGCAACGATGCCAGCGTGGCGCTGGCGGAACATGTGGCCGGCAGCGAAGAGGCTTTTGCCTCGTTGATGAACAAGCACGCCAAGCGGCTGGGTATGAAAAATACCCACTTCGTCAATGCCACCGGACTACCGCACGAGAATCACTACACCACCGCCCGGGATCTGGCACTGCTCGCACAGGCACTGATCCGTGACTTTCCCGAATTCTACAAGCTGAATTCCCAGAAGGAGTACCGCTACAACGGCATCACCCAGTACAACCGCAACAAGCTGCTGTGGCGCAACCCCCATGTGGATGGAGTCAAGACCGGCCACACCAAGGCGGCGGGATACTGCCTGGTCGCTTCCGCCAAAAAGGACGACATGCGACTCATCTCGGTGGTGATGAACACCGCCAGCGAGAAGGCGCGAGCCACCGAGAGCCAGAAACTGCTCAAATACGGCTTCCGCTTCTTCAGTACCCACCGTCTCTATGAGGCCAACAAGCCGCTGACCCGTCTGCCAATATGGAAGGGCGAGCGGAGCGAGCTTCCGGTCGGACTCAGCGAGCCGCTCTACGTAACCATTCCCAGAGGGCAGTATGACAACCTGAAAGCCACCATGAACGTGGACGAGACCATCGTTGCGCCGGTGGAAAAAGGGCAAGAGTTTGGAACGGTCGACATCTCGCTGGAGGGCAAACCGGTCGCCCAGCGCCCGCTCATCTCTCTCGAATCGATCCCGGAAGGGGGGGTATTCACCCGCCTGAAGGATACGGTGCTGATGTTGATCCAGTGATGAATGAAAGCATCGTCTATCTGAACGGGGAATTTCTCCCTCTCGAGGAGGCGAAGATTCCCGTTCTGGACCGTGGATTCATCTTCGGAGACGGCGTCTATGAGGTGATCCCCTGCTACGGCGGCCGGCTGTTCCGCCTGGAGGAGCATCTGCGGCGACTGCAGTACAGTCTGGATGGCATACGGCTCCGCAACCCGTTGACCCCGGCGGAGTGGAAAGAGATGCTGCAACGGCTGGCCGAGGCCAATCCAGCGGAAGATCAGTCGCTGTATCTGCAGGTCACCCGCGGTGTCGCCGGCCGGGACCACCGGTTCCCGGAAAAGAGCACACCCACCGTGTTCGCCATGAGCAAACCATTGCCCCCCGCCCCACCGGAACTGCTGGAGCGGGGGGTGGCCGCCATCACCCTGCCGGACATCCGCTGGCAGTGTTGTCATATCAAGGCCATCTCCCTGCTGCCCAACGTGCTGCTGCGCCAACAGGCTCTGGAGGCGGGAGCCGATGAGGCGATCCTGTTGCGGGATGGGGAGGCGACCGAAGGGGCGGCCAGCAACCTGTTCATCGTCGAAGCGGGCGTCCTGATCACCCCGCCGAAAGACCATCGTCTGCTGCCGGGGATCACCCGTGACCTGGTGGTGGAGCTGGCAAGGGATGCCGGCATCCCTTGCCAGGAACGGACGGTCACCGAGAGCGAACTGCGTGCCGCGCAGGAGATCTGGATCACCAGCTCCACCCGGGAAATCCTGCCGGTCACCCGCCTTGACGACACGGTGGTGGGCAAAGGCAGACCGGGAGAGATGTGGCAACGGATGTACCAGCTCTATCAACGATACAAGGAGCGGCTGCGCACCGGCGAAGCGGAAACCGACCGGAGATGAAAGGCGAACAGACACCTCTCACCTTTCCCTGCGACTTTCCCATCAAGGTGATGGGCAGAAGCGGCGAGCGTTTCGAAACGGCGGTCACCACCATCCTCCACCGCCATACCTCCACAGAAGAGCGCCTCTCCCTCGACCGGCGTTCCAGCAAGGGAGGAAAATATACCTCGATCACCATCCTGCTGCGCGCCAGCAGCCGGGAACAGCTCGACGCCATCTACCGCGAACTTTCCGCCTGCGAGGAGATATTGATGGCGTTATGAGCCACCCCGTTTCTTCGGCGGCAGGCGAATTCCCCCTGCAGATCCGCCGCCGCGGCCTCAGACCCTACCGTGAGGCGTGGCTCGAGATGAGGGCGTTCACTGAGCAGCGTCTCCCGGACACCCCCGACCAGCTCTGGCTGCTCCAGCACCCCCCGGTGTTCACCCTGGGCACCGCCGGCAAGGCCCACCACATCCTCGATGCCGGGGAGATTCCGGTGATCGAAAGCGACCGCGGTGGACAGGTCACCTATCACGGTCCCGGACAACTGGTGGCCTACCTGCTGCTCGATCTGAAACGGCACCGCATGGGGGTACGCCGACTGGTGACGGCGATGGAACAAAGCGTCATCCAGTTGCTTGCGGCTCACGGCATCCGGGGGGTGAGCCGCCCCGACGCCCCTGGCGTCTATGTGGAGGATGCCAAGATCGCCGCCCTGGGACTGCGCATCCGCCGCGGCTGCTGCTATCACGGCCTGAGTCTCAATGTGGAGATGGACCTCTCTCCTTTCGAACGGATTAACCCCTGCGGCTACGAAGGGCTGGCGGTCACCAGCCTTTCGGAGCTGGGCCTGCCGCTGACCATCCCGCAAGTGGAATCCTTGCTGCCACGCTATATAATGCACCAACTGCAACAGGCTGCCGGAGAATCGAGATGACCGCATCGAAGGAACCGCTTCACATCGCCTACTTCACCGACGTGCTCTGCGTCTGGGCCTATACCGCCCAGATCCGGCTGGATGAGCTGAAACAGCGTTTCGGCTCCCGGATCCGTATCAGCTATCATTTCATCCCCATCTTTGGCTGCGTCGAGGAGCGGATCGGCAAGGGCTGGAAGGAGAAAGGTGGCTTCGCCGCTTTCGGCCGGCATGTCACCGAGGTGTGCAAGAGCTTTCCTCACGTGGAGGTCGGGCCGGAGCTCTGGAACAAAAACATCCCCAAGAGCTCCGCCAGTGCCCACCTCTACCTGAAGGCGGTGGAGCTGCTGGAACGGGAAGGAATCATCAGCGCCGAGCCGGTATCCCGCTTCGACGGTCGCACACTATACGAAGAGGCCATCTGGCAGCTGCGCCTGGCCTTCTTCCGGGACATGGAGGATGTGGGCAGCGCCCGTTGTCAGGCCCGCCTGGCCGAGGCACTGGAGATTCCCCGTGATCCGCTCCTCATGCGATTGCACGACGGCTCCGCCATGGCGGCGCTGTGCGCCGATCTGGGGCTGCGTGACGAATTCAGGGTGGAAGGGAGCCCCACCTATATCATCAACGAGGGGCGCCAGAAACTGTACGGCAACGTGGGTTACAAGATCCTCGAGGCCAACATCCGCGAGCTGTTGGAACGCCCGGAGGGATTGGCAAGCTGGTGCTGAACCGCCCCAATCCCACCGATTCAACTTTCGATTTCCCCCATGTCCGGATGTTGTGATCAAGGGTGCTCCCTGGAGCGCCTGCGGGAACGGCAGCGAGGAACACTGCGCACGGTGTTGGCCATCAATGCGGTGATGTTTCTGGTAATCGCTGCCGCCGCGCTCTGGGGCCGCTCCACTGCGTTGCTGGTGGACAGCCTCGATAATCTGGGAGATGCCCTCACCTATGGCCTCAGCCTCTATGTGGTTGCCAAGAGCAATCGCGCCAAGGCCCGGGTGGCGCTGTTCAAGGGAGGGCTGATTCTCCTGGCCGCACTGGCCGTGATGGCCCAGATCGCCTACCGGTTGCTGTTCAATCCCGCCGTTCCCGTGTTCGAGGTGATGGGGTTGTTCAGCGCGGTGGGACTTGTGGCAAACCTGACCTGTCTGCTGCTCCTGTGGCGACACCGCCATGAGGATGTCAACATGAGCTCGGTCTGGGAGTGTTCACGCAACGACATCGCCAGCAACCTGTCGGTCTTCGCCGCCGCAGGGGCGGTGTGGCTCACCGGTTCCGGCTGGCCCGACCTGCTGGTGGCCTCGGCACTCTGCCTCATGCTGCTGCGCTCTGCACTCCGGGTCACCCGCTCTGCGCTGGCGGAGCTTCGAGCGTCACCCTAACGGCAGGCGGAAAAGAGCCCCTCCAGCGCGGCTTCGGTGAGCGGCGCCTCGAACTCTTTCCGCACCCCTTCCGGCAGGGCATCCAGCTGCCGGAGGAGGGACTGCAGCTGGTCGAGCGAAGGGGTACCGGCGATGAACCGGGCCGCCTGTCCGGCGAGCAGCGCCACGAACTCCCCCTCGTGCGCCAGTTCACGCTCCCGCAGAGCGGAGAGCAGTGCCGGGAACAGGGCTTCGAGATCACAACCCTGCAGAGCAGAAGGGGCGCGACGGATCAGCGCCGCAGCCGGACCGATCCGGTCCACCTCGAAGCCGGCGCCGGCGAACCACTCCTGACAGCCATCCAGAACCTCCCCGTCCCGCTCCCCGAGCGCGATCTGGAGCGGTAGAAGGAGCGGCCGGGAGGGTATCCCCTCCTCCCGATTGCGGTCGAGAAGATGCTCGAACAGTCGTTGCCGCCCCCGATGCAGGTCCAGCAATCGGTACGCCTCACCATAGCGGGCCAGCAGGTGGCAACGGGAGAGCAGGGCCACGGCCCGCCCCTCCGCAGGCGTATCGGCGGCAGGCTCCGCCGGCTCGTGCAGTTCGCGGTAAGCGGCGATCTGCTCGCTCACCCCGAGCGCCCCCGGCGAGGAGCCAGGGCGTACCCCCGCCGGGACGAGTGGCGGAAGGGGTGACTCCTCCGTCATCCGTTCGCCATTCAGCGCCCGCTGCAACGAGCTGACCAGAAAATCGTGCACCAGGCGCGCCTCGCGAAAACGCACCTCGTGCTTGGTGGGGTGGACGTTGACATCCACCTGCTCCGGCGGCATCTCCAGAAACAGCACGAAGGCGGGGTGCCGTCCTGGATAGAGACATTCCTGGAACGACTGGCGGATGGCGTGGTTGACCAGCCGGTCCCGGATGGTACGGCCGTTCAGATAGAAATATTGCAGATCGGTCTGGCTGCGGGCGAATTCCGGCTCCGCCAACCAGCCCCACAGACGCATTCCGGACAGTTCGAACTCGAGATAGCGGGCATGATGCAGGAACGCCTTGCCGCAGAGCTTCCCAACCCGCTGCTCCCGCCCCTCCGGCGAAGCTGGCAGGCGAAAAACGGAGCGCTGACCACAACGCAGGGAAAAGGCTATCTCGAAACGGCTCATGGCGATGCGCTTGAACACGGCTTCCAGATGCCCCTGCTCGGTGCGCTCACTGCGCAGGAAGCGGCGCCTGGCCGGCGTATTGAAGAAGAGATCCCGCACCTCAACGGTGGTTCCCTGCGGGTGGGCATGGGGTAGCACGTCGCCCTGCCGTTCGCTGCCGCTCAGCTCGATGGCCCAGCCACTCTCCTCGCCCCTTCTTCTCGAGATCAGACGACAACGGGAGACCGAGGCGATACTGGCCAGCGCTTCACCGCGAAATCCCATGCTGGCGAGCCTCTCCAGATCCGCCAGCCGGTCGATCTTGCTGGTGGCATGGCGGCTGAGGGCGAGTTCCAGATCGTCCCGGTGGATGCCGCACCCGTCATCCACCACCCGGATCAGACGGCTGCCCCCTCCTTCGATCTCCACCTGGATACGGGTGGCACCGGCATCCAGGCTGTTCTCCAGCAGCTCCTTCAGCACGGAGGCGGGGCGCTCCACCACCTCCCCCGCCGCGATCTGGTTGGCCAAGCGGGGGGAGAGACGATGCACGCGGGGAAGGTCGGTCATGGCTCAGGCGCGCGGCACGTCAAACAAGCCGGTATAGCGGTGGCGGGAATTCGACGCCGATCGATACTGCAAGAGATATGTTGACGCCGCTTCAGCCGTCACGTGTGCCGGGAATCAGCAATACATCCCCCACCTTCAGCAGATCGGTATCCAGTCCGTTG
>WFNS01000172.1 GCA_015488495.1 Gammaproteobacteria bacterium
CGCCCCCCCAGATGGTGGTTGAAGTCGTTCAGCCAGTGGCGCAGCGCCTCCCGGTCCTTCCCCGTCTGGACGTAGAGGGCGCGGAAGATGCGGATCAGGCAGCTGGCGAGTTCCCCCGTCCTGGAATGGGGATCCAGCCGTCCCCGCCGCTTGATGCGGGCCACCGAGGTGCGGTCGACGCCGAGGATTCTCCCCAGCTCCATCTGGTTCAGCCCCAGCTCCGTCTGGGCCCTGAACAGGGCCTTGCAGAGCACCTGTTCCGGCGACGGGGTGGGAAGGGGTGCGACGTGGCTCATGGCGGTTTCGTCTCCATCGGATCACTTTCTTCTCACTATAGTACAATAGCGGCAAATGTAAACAATTTCTTTATATTGATGCAAATGCCATTGCTCGGGTTGATCCCGGCCGGAAGGGCGGCGGGGTGCGGATCCCGTTTCCGGGGTGGTAGACTCTCCTTTTCTTTGGGACAACCATGGGGTTTCCGGTGACCACTTCGCTCTGGCAGTTCTGGATCGACCGCGGTGGGACCTTCACCGACATCGTGGCCCGGCGGCCGGACGGGCGTATCCTCACCCACAAGCTGCTGTCGGAGAATCCCGGGCGCTACCGCGATGCCGCCATCCAGGGCATCCGTGACCTGATGGGGCTGGCCCCCGGGGAACCTATCCCGGCGGACCGCATCGATACCGTGCGCATGGGAACCACGGTGGCCACCAACGCCTTGCTGGAGCGCAAGGGAGAACCGGTGCTGCTGGTGACCACCCGGGGGTTCGCCGATCTTCTGCGTATCGGCTATCAGCAACGGCCCGATCTGTTCGCCCTCGACATCGAGCTGCCGGAGCCGCGCCACACCGCGGTGCTGGAGGTGGATGAGCGGATCGATGCCAGCGGGCAGGTGCTCCGCGAGCCGGACTGGGAGGCGGTGCGCGCCGATCTGCAACGCCATTACGACGAGGGGCTGCGGGCCCTGGCCATCCTGTTCATGCATGCCTACCGGTTTCCCCGGCACGAACGGCGGGTGGCGGCCATCGCCCGGGAGATCGGCTTCCGGCAGATCTCGGTGAGCTCCACCGTTTCCCCCCTGATCCGCATGGTGGGGCGCGGGGACACCACCGTGATCGATGCCTATCTCTCTCCGGTGCTGCGCCGTTACGTGGCACAAGTGACCCGGGAACTGCCGCGGGATCGGCTGCTCTTCATGCAGTCCAGCGGCGGGCTTGCCCGGGCCGATTTCTTCCAGGGGAAGGACGCCATCCTCTCCGGTCCGGCCGGAGGGGTGGTGGGGATGGCGGAGACGGCGCGGGCAGCCGGTTTCGAACGGCTGATCGGTTTCGACATGGGAGGCACCTCCACCGACGTCTGCCATTTCCGCGGCCGTTACGAACGAACGCTCGAGAGCCGTATCGCTGGTGCCCGCATCCGTGCCCCGATGATGCAGATCCACACCATCGCCGCCGGTGGCGGCTCCATCGTCCGTTTCGACGGGATGCGGCTGCGGGTGGGGCCGGAGTCGGCGGGGGCCGACCCCGGGCCGGCCGCCTACCGCAAGGGGGGACCGCTCACCGTCACCGACTGCAATGTGATGCTCGGCAGGCTGCAGCCTGCGCTCTTTCCGGCCATCTTCGGTCCCGACGGCGACCAGCCGCTGGACGTTGCAGCGGTGCGGGAAGGGTTTCGGGCCCTCGCGGCGCAGGTCACGGCCGCCACCGGCAAGCCCCATACCCCCGAGCAGGTGGCGGAGGGGGCGCTGGCCATCGCCGTGGAGAGCATGGCCAATGCCATCAAGAAGATCTCCATACAGCGGGGCTACGATCTCGGTGACTACCTGTTGTACTGTTTCGGCGGCGCCGCCGGGCAGCACGCCTGCCGGGTGGCCGATGCGCTCGGCATGGCCCGAATCGGCTTCCATCCCCATGCGGGGGTGCTCTCTGCCTACGGCATGGGGCTCGCCTGGTTGCGGCGGGTACTGGAGAAGACGGTGGAGCTTCCGCTCACCGCAGAAGGTCTGAAGCGGGTGCACGAGGAGGCGGAGGTGCTTGCCGCAAAGGCCCGCAGCCGGCTGGAAGAGCAGGGGGCCGCTCCGGGGACCATCGCCGTGGAACGGCGTATCGCCTGTCGTTACGCCGATTCCGACACCACCCTCGGCGTCTCCCTGCAAGGGGAGGTGGCGGCCATCCGGCAGGCCTTCGAGGCGCGCCATCGCCGCCACTACGGTTTCGCCGCGCCACAGACGGCGGTGGTGATCGCCACGCTGGAAGTGGAAGCGGTGGCGCAGGAGCCACGCCCCGAAGAGGTGGCGCCGTCATCCTCCGTCGTGGCCGAACCACCCCGACCATTGCAGATGGTAGTGGAAGGGGAGTGGCGAACGGTGCCCTTCTTCCTGCGAGAGTCGCTGGCGCCGGAGCAGGTCATCGACGGTCCCGCAGTGGTGGTGGAGCGTACCGGGACGGTGGTGGTGGAGCCGGGCTGGCGTGCGCGACTCACCGGGCAGGGTTGGCTGCTGCTCACCCGCCGGCGGATCTCCGGCGCCCGCAGGCGGCAGGGCGCGGGAGGGCGTGTGGACCCGGTGTGGCTGGAGATCTTCAACAACCGCTTCATGTCGGTGGCCGAACAGATGGGAACGGTGCTGGCGCAGACCGCCGCCTCGGTCAACATCAAGGAGCGGCTGGATTTCTCTTGCGCCCTGTTCGACCCGGAGGGCAACCTGGTGGCCAACGCGCCCCACGTGCCGGTCCATCTGGGCAGCATGAGTGAGAGTGTCCGGGCCGTCCTGCGTTGCCATCGGGGCGACATGCGGCCGGGGGACGCCTTCATGCTCAACGCCCCCTATGCCGGCGGCACCCATCTGCCGGACATCACCGTGGTGAGGCCCGTGTTCGACCGCGCCGGCCGGCTGATCTTCTGCGTCGCCGCCCGGGGACATCATGCGGACGTGGGGGGCGTCATCCCGGGTTCCATCCCCGCCCTCAGTCGCAGCGTGGAGGAGGAGGGGGTGCTGATCGAGCATTTCCGGCTGGTGACCGCCGGCCGGCTCGAGGAGGAGGCGGTGCGTGAACGGTTCTCCCGGGGGCCCTGGCCGGCGCGGAACGTGGCCTGCAACCTGGCCGACCTGCGGGCGCAGCTCGCCGCCTGCGAGAAGGGGGTGGAGGAGCTGGAACGCATGATCGGGGAGTTCGGGCTGGAGACGGTGCAGGCCTACATGGGACACGTCCAGGACAACGCCGAGGAGGCGGTGCGCCGGGTGGTGGCGCGGCTCCACGACGGGACCTTCGAGTATGCCATGGACGACGGCAGCCGGATTCGGGTGGCCATCCGTGTGGACCGCGACCGGCGTCGCGTCACCGTCGATTTCGACGGCACCTCGCCGCAGCATCCGGGCAACCTCAATGCCCCCCTCGCCGTCACCCGCGCGGCGGTGCTCTATGTGTTCCGGTGCCTGGTACGGGACGCCATTCCGCTGAACGAGGGATGCCTGAAACCGGTGGATCTGCGCATCCCCGAGGGGTGCATGCTCAACCCCCGCCATCCCGCCGCGGTGGTGGGCGGCAACGTGGAGACATCCCAGTGTGTGGTGGACGCCCTGTTCGGAGCGCTGGGGGTGATGGCCGCTTCCCAGGGCACCATGAACAATCTCACCTGGGGGAATGAACGGCACCAGTACTACGAGACCCTCTGCGGTGGTGCCGGTGCCACCCCCCGCCGGGATGGGGCCAGCGCCGTGCACACCCACATGACCAACTCGCGGCTCACCGATCCCGAGGTGCTGGAGCTGCGCTATCCGGTGCTGCTGGAGCGCTTCGCCATCCGCCGGGGGTCCGGCGGCGAGGGGGCCCGGCGCGGCGGGGATGGGGTGGTGCGGCGCATCCGTTTCCTGGCGCCGATGCGGGTCAGTATCCTGTCCAATCGGCGGAAGGTCCCTCCCTACGGCATGGCGGGTGGAGAACCGGGCCGCTGCGGGGAGAACCTGCTGCTGCGCCGGAATGGAGGGGAACGACGGCTGGATGCGCAGACCGAGTTCGACGTGGAGGTAGGGGATCGCCTCGAGATCCGTACTCCCGGCGGTGGGGGTTACGGCAGGAAGGAGGACGGAGCCTGAGCCGCCTGCGCATCGAACGGCTGGTCACCCGCCACGTGGGGCCGGTGGATCTGACGGTGGAGGCTGCCGAGTGCATCTGCCTGTCCGGTCCGTCGGGTGCCGGGAAGACCCTTCTGTTGCGGGCCATCGCCGATCTCGATCCCCACGAGGGAACGGTGTGGCTGGACGATCGCCCTTGCGAGGCCTATCCAGCTCCCCGCTGGCGCCGCCTGGTGGGACTGTTGCCAGCGGAGAGCCGTTGGTGGTACGAGCGGGTCGGTGAGCACATGGAGCGGGTGCCGACGGCGTGGCTGGAGGCGCTCGGTTTCACCCCCGAGGTGCTGGAGTGGGAGGTGCGGCGGGCCTCCAGCGGCGAGCGGCAGCGGCTGGCCCTGTTGCGGCTGCTCTCCAACCGTCCCCGTGCAGTGCTGCTGGATGAGCCCACCGCCAGCCTCGACCCCGAAAACACCCGCAGGGTCGAGGTGCTGATCTCCCGATACCAGCGGGAGCGCCAGGCCCCGGTCCTCTGGGTGAGTCACGATCCAGAGCAGATCCAGCGCATTGCCGATCGCCGTTTCCGGCTGGAGGATGGCAAGCTGCTGACGGAGAGCTGATCCGGTGTGCCGTATCCGGCCGCCTCCCGCGGCTTGCGGCCGGACAGGGGTTGCATATATCCTTCGCTTTTTTCGCGGAGGTGGGTACGAATGGGTGGGATCATGTCGTTTCGGGGATTGTCCGCCGCAGGGATCATTTGGCTGTGTTGCCTCTTCCCGCCAGCGAGCGCCGCGGCGGCGGACCGTTATCTCTCCACCCCCTTTCCGGTCGGTAACCCTTTCTATCCGCTGATCGCCGCGCCGAAGGAGGCGCGCACCTTCATCAGCCAATACAAGATGAAGTCCGATTTCCCCAACGCCAGCAACGTGGCGTCGGTGGCCTACGGCGGCCACTACGGGCTCTACCGGTTCACGGAAAAAGGGGGCGGGAAGACGTGGCAGATCAGCTTCACCGCGGCGCTGTTCGCCCAGTTCAATCTCGATCAGCCTTCCGACGACCTGGTCAACGCCGACTACACCTTCGGATTCACCCTCACCCACCGGAGAGGGCCGTTCTCCACCCGGGCCCGCATCTATCACCAGAGCTCCCACCTGGGTGACGAAGTGCTGCTCGACCATTCGTTGCCGGTGACATGGCGGGACATCAATTTCGAAGCCCTGGAATTGCTGGCCGCCTATGACTGGAAGCGCTGGCGGTTCTACGGGGGAGGGGAGTATATCGTGCGCCAGGCGGAAGATACCGGCATGGATCCTCCCATGGTGCGGGTCGGTATCGAGTATCGGGGACGGGACCTCTCCGGCAGGGCGGCGCGGCTGGTGGGAGGGCTGGACCTGGTCAGCCGCCAGGAGCTGGAATGGAGCGTCGATGCCAGCTTCAAGGCAGGGTTCGAACTGGGCGGAAAGGAGCCCGAAGGGCGCAACCTCCGGGTCCTGCTCGGCCTGTACAACGGTCACATCCCTTACGGCCAGTTCTACACGGAGAAGGCCTCCAGCGTTGGTCTGGAGCTGGCGCTGAGTTTCTGAGCCGGCCTTTCAGTGGAGATTCTTCCGGGGCGCAATTCCGGTGACTCCCAAACGGAGGGACTCTGCCGTGTGTGCTCGCGTACGTCAGATTGTACCGAACAATGCGACGGTAATTTGTCTCATGGGTGGCAGCTTTTTGACAGGATTAAAGTTTTTTCCCACCCGCCGATAACGGACAGCGGAGGCGGTGGATACGCAAGCAGCGTATATCCGCCAAAGGATTAGCTCTTATCGCCTGCATGAGCCAGATTGGCTCCGGCGGAATGGAGAAGAAACATGCCACAGATCATCAATACCAATATCATGTCGCTCAATTCGCAGCGCAACCTGAACCGCTCTCAGGGAGCGATGGCAGTAGCGCTGCAACGTCTCTCTTCGGGCCTGCGTATCAACAG
>WFNS01000173.1 GCA_015488495.1 Gammaproteobacteria bacterium
CTGGGGGCCAGGGTAAAGGTGCCGACACCCGGTGGAGTCGTGGATCTGAAGATCCCGCCAAACTCGAAGTCCGGACGCAAGCTGCGCCTGAAAGGGCGTGGTATTCCCGATAGCCCGGCAGGCGATCTCTATGTGGTGCTGCAGATCGTCACGCCTCCGGCGGACAGCGAAAAGGCGAAGGCGCTCTATCACCAGATGGCGCAGGAACTGGCTTTCAATCCGAGAGCGAGACTGGGGGTATAAGCGATGACGAACGAGATGCTGCCTGTATTGACCGGGATGGTGCTGGATGAGGAGAACATGCTGACCCTGGGTGAGCTCTGTCACGCCTGCGCCGTGCATGCCGAATGGATCATCGAACTGGTGGACGAGGGAGTGCTGGAACCGGTGGGTACGGGGATCGGTCAGTGGCGTTTCCCCGCCATCTCCCTGCAACGCGCCCTCGTCATCCAGCGACTGCAACGGGACCTCGGAGTCAATCTGGCCGGCGCGGCGCTGGTGATGGAGCTGATGGACGAGATCCACTCCCTGCGGAGCCGGCTGCGGGCGCTCGAAAATGAATAGGGAGCGCTGGCAGCGGCACGCCCTGATCAATCGTCTCCATTCGCTGCTGCTGCTCGGCGTCATGGGCGGCTTCCTGGCCGTGCTGGGATGGCTCCTGTGGGGACCGAGCGGGATCCTCTGGTTGTTGATGCCGGTGGTAGTGCTGGTTCTGTTCAATCCATTCGCCTCTCCGGAGCTTCTCATGCGCCTCTACCGCGCCCGGCCTCTCAGCCGGGCAGAGGCCCCAGCCCTCTATGAGGCACTGGCCGAACTGAGCCGGCGGGCAGGGTTGACCCACGTCCCCAGGCTGTACTATCTCCCCAGCCGGATGGTGAATGCGTTTGCTACCGGCAGCCAGGGCCGGGCGGCCATCGCCATCACCGACGGCCTCCTGCGGACGCTGGACACTCGGGAGACCATCGCCGTTCTCGCCCACGAGCTGAGCCACATCCAGAACAACGACATGTGGGTGATGGGGCTCGCCGATCTGTTCAGCCGGCTCACCAGCACCCTCTCCCTCTTTGGCCAGTTCCTGTTGCTGCTCAACCTGCCACTCCTGATGTTCTCCAACGTGGGCATCAGCTGGTTCGCCATCCTGATCCTGATATTCGCCCCCAGCATCAGCGCTCTGGCCCAACTGGGGCTCTCCCGCACCCGGGAGTATCACGCCGACCTCAACGCGGTACGTTTGACCGGCGATCCGGATGGGCTGGTTCGCGCCCTGGCCAAGATAGAGCGTGTGCAAGGCTCTTTCCTGGAGCGGATCGTCTTCCCGGGAAGACAGATCCCGGATCCCTCACTACTGCGGACTCACCCCCCTACCGCCGAGCGGATCAGACGCATCCGGGAACTGCAGCTTCCACCCGGCGTGGAGCCCCCGTTGCCTGGAGAACATTCCTCGTTCACACCCCCTTCCTATCTCAATCACCCGGTAGAGCGGCCGCCACGCTGGCACATCACCGGGCTGTGGCACTGAAGAGCGGTCGGAGACAACCCTGCCCATGAATCTCGTGCTGTGGCCCGCCGCGCTCGGAATCGGCATCGTCCTGGGACTCTTTGGCGCCGGCGGTGGTCTGATCACCGTGCCCGTTCTCATCTACCTGGCCCACATTCCGGTCAAGGAGGCCATCGGGATCAGCCTGTGGGTGGTGGCCATCGCCTCGCTGGCCGCGGTACTCCATCAGCGCGCGTGGCGACGGCTGCACACCAAACTGCTGCTGACCTTTGGCGCCACCGGGGTGGTGGGGAGCCTGGCCGGTTCGCTGTTGGCCCCCCTTTTGACAGAACGGGTCCAGCTCGGACTGTTCACCCTGCTGATCTTCGCGGTGAGCTGGTGGATGTCCAGAGTCACACTTTCCGAACAGGTTCGGGTATTCCGTTTCATCCCCGCGGCAATCACCGGTTTCACCATCGGTTTGATCACCGGATTGCTGGGGGTGGGTGGCGGTTTCCTGCTGGTCCCTGCACTGATCTACCTGGGAGTGAACGAATTTCCCATCGCGGTGGCTCATTCACTGGTCCTGATCACCCTCAACGCCTTCGTCGGGGCGGTGACCTATCTGCACACCTTCCAGCTTCCCCTGGCGATGGTCATCACCTTCAGCCTGCTCGCCACCCTGGGCGCTTCCATCGGCAGCCACCTTCTGCACCGTCTCCCGCACCACCATCTGCACCGTACCTTCACCGGCATCCTGCTGGCTACCGGCCTGGTCATGTTGTGGCGGACGGTGAGCTGAACCACCGGCAGGCCGATCGGCCGATACGGCTGTGCTAGAATTGCCCTTGTTCGAAACTGCAAGGGAACCTGTCCATGAGTCACGATAAACTGATCTGGGAAGACGAAGCACTGGAAAAGCTGCAGAAGATCCCGTTCTTCGCCCGCAAACTGGCCAGAAAGAAGATTGAACAGGGGGCCGTCGAGCTGGGTGAGACACGGATCACCCCCGAACTGATGGAGCGCATCCGCGCGCAAGTGATGGAAAAGCGCTCTTGAACGCCGTCCCTCCCCGCCCTCGAGAACACGAGCCCTGCCGATGAATCGAATCATGCCCACCGCTGCATCACGCTGCCTTTCTTTCCTCGCCCTGGTGATGGCCATCCTGATCAGCTCACCCGGGAGCCATGCGGCATCCGCCGACGACCGACAGTGGCTGAACGCCTGGCGCGAGACCACCCCGATGCGGGATGTCCGCTCCAGCGCCGCCCATTATGCTGCCAACGGTGTCATCTACATGATCGGCGGTATCGGTGGAGAGGTGACGCGCGGCAAGGTGGGCGAAGACGTGGCAGACTCCACCACCCGCATGTTCATGCGCTCCACCGAGTTCGCCCGGGTCAGGCCCGACGGCAGTCTCTCCGA
This sequence comes from Gammaproteobacteria bacterium, assembly GCA_015488495.1. Taxonomy (GTDB): domain Bacteria; phylum Pseudomonadota; class Gammaproteobacteria; order Thiohalospirales; family Thiohalospiraceae; genus DRMK01. The sequence continues at coordinate 2,903 of WFNS01000173.1, forward strand.
GTGGCTGCCGGGTCCGGATCTGAACGTGAAAAGAGGCTACTTCTCCGCTGCCGGTCATGGAAAATACATCTACGTGGTGGGAGGCGCCCACGGTGCCTTCGGCAGTAAACTGCTCGACACCGTGGAGCGGGCAGAGATCAGGCCGGACGGTACTTTGGGGCCGTGGCAACTCGAAAAACACCGCCTCAACATCCCGCGCCGCTGCGTCAAGCTGGCGGTGGTGGGCAACCATCTGTACGCCTTCGGCGGCTTCGGCGGCATCCTGTTGAACACATTGGAGCGCGCCGAGATCCGACCCGATGGCTCGCTCGGCGAGTGGCTGGTGGAGGACAACGAGTTCACCATCCCCCGCTACATCCATGGAGTAGCCAAGGTGGGCAACGGTATCTACCAGATCGGCGGACACAACAAGGAGACCGGTGGCGGTTTCAGAAAGGTGGAATGGAGCAAACCGGACGACGAGGGCTTCTTCGGAGCCTGGACCCCGGTCTCACCGCTGCAGAAGGGGCGCTTCGGCCCGGCCATCGCCCTCCATGGCGGATTCATTTACGCCATCGGCGGCCTGGCTGGCCCCCTTTACCTGGACAGCGTCGAGCGGACCCGTATCGAGGGGGAGGGGAAACTCTCTCCCTGGCGGTATGTCACCCCTCTTCCCGAACCGCGTGAGGGGGCTGCTGCCGTGGTGATGAACGACACCATCTACGTCATCGGCGGAGCCAACCGGGAGGGGTTCCACGACCAGGTCTTCTACGCCTCCTTCAACGAGGCCGGGGAGATCGGCTATCTCGCCACTGCCGAAGAGGTCGCTCGTCACCGGAAGACCCAGGCGGAAAAGAAAAAACGCCCGCCCCTGCCGCACCAGGGTACCGTGGTGGAGCACATCAAAAGGCCCCAGTACAGCTACCTGAAGGTGCGAATGGATGATGGCGTCCAGGTCTGGCTGGCGGCCCCGGCCCAGGAGCTCAAGCCGGGGGCCCGTATCGGTTTCCCCAACGGCGCAATCATGAGGGATTTCCACAGCAACAGCCTCAACCGGACCTTCCCCTTCATCATCTTCATCAGCGAGGTACGGGTGCTCAAGAAGGCCCCATGAGAAACGGCGGCCGCTGCCACTCGATACGCAGACCCGGCTCTCCATCCCGGACATGGAACGGTGCGCAGACGAAGAGATCGGCGACCACGGCCAGCTCTTCTCCGAGATAGAGGAGTGGAATCCTCTCCCGCAGCCAGGGAGGGATCCCCCGCTCCTGCAACAGCTTCTTCAGCTTTCGGATGTGGGGAGCTCCCGCGGGCCGGCAACGCTCACCCCCCCGTCGAAAGCGCACCGTCACGCAATCGGCTGAACGAAGATCCCGCGCCATCCCCCCACCCAGCACAGGAACCGCCCGCAGGATGCCGCCATCGGGCAGCTGCAGGGGCCCTTCCATCCTCCACTCGAATACCTGGCTGGCATCGTGTGCCGGCAGTGGCGGCATGAGGTACAGCCTACTCCGGTAGCGGCGCAGCTCGGCGCCGGTCCAGGCCACTCTCGGAAGTGCATCCTGCGCAGCGGGGATCACCTCGTCGAGAACCCGTTGCAGATGAACAGCATCCGGCATAGGCAGTCCCGATCGATGGATCCAGTAGCGCAGCAGATTCCGCTGCCGCGCGGCATCCAGGGCAGCCAGGTGGCCGATCTCCAGTCCGCCATCCTCCGCCACGACGAGATCCTGCGCGGCCAGCTGATCGAGCAGATGGGCCGCATCGGCGGCATGGCTGGCAACGCGGGAGAGCGTGGCCGCCATCGCCGGCCAGCGGCGACGCAAGCGGGGAACGACCTCGTGCCTCAGATAGTTGCGGGCGATGCCGGTATCGAAGTTGCTTTCGTCCTCTACCCAGCACAGCCCCTCGGCCCGGGCATGGGCACGAAGCTCATCCCGCCGGAAGCCCAGCAGCGGACGTCCCTGCCACCCCTTACCGAAAGGGTTCCAGACCGGCATCGCCGCCAGCCCGCGGGGGCCACTGCCACGCAGCGCCTGCAGGAGCACGGTTTCCGCCTGATCATCCTGGTGGTGGGCGGTGAGCAACCCGTCGCCCTCTCCCAGCAGAGGCTCGATGGCACGGTAGCGGGCATTGCGGGCCGCTGCCTCGGGACTCTCTCCCCGTCGGGGCCGGGCATCCACCTGCAACAGGGTCAGGGGGACCTTCAACCCATCGCACACTTCGGCACAATGCCGGGCCCAAGCGGCAGCGGCGGGACTCAGACCATGGTCTACGTGGACCGCGGCCAGCTCCGCCACGGGGAGTCGTTCACGCAATGCGGCAAGGGAATGGAGAAGAACATGGGAGTCGAGTCCACCGCTGTAGGCAATCCAGTAACGGCGGGCAGAAGGTAGCTCGGCAACGGCCCTCAGCAGTTTTTGTGGAGAAAATGGCACGACGGTCATGCCATCGGGGGAAAGGACCTACTTCTCCCCTGCCTGGTCATAGTTGCCGAACGCCATGAGGCGCTGGTGGCGACGTTCGAGAAGCTGGTCCACCGGCATCCCGCGCAACGACTCCATCCCCTCCAGCAGGGCGCGCTTCACGTTTTCCGCCGCTCCATCCATGTCCCGATGGGCACCACCCAACGGCTCCTCGATGACCCGATCGATGAGCTCCAGCTCCAGCAGACGGGGGGCAGTGATCCCCA
>WFNS01000174.1 GCA_015488495.1 Gammaproteobacteria bacterium
CTGTCGGGCGCCATCTACTTCGTCACCGCGTTGCTTGCCGCCTTTCTGGCCCAGCGTTTGCGGGAGAGCGAACGGCACATCGAGGAACAGAGCAGCGAGCTGGCCGGTCTCACTGAGCTCAACGCCCACATCATCGAGCAGATGCGCAGCGGGATCGTGGTGGCGGACGGAACCGGCCGGCTACAGCGCATGAACCAGGCGGCCGCCAGGGCCCTTCGGATCGACCCGCAGAATCCCCCCGCCACGCTCACAGAGCTCTCGCAGGAGCTGGCAGAAGCGGTGGAACAGTGGCAGGGGCGCGGCCACCCGACGGAACCCGTGGCAATCCACGATGGTCGGCTCTCCGTTCGCCTGATCCCCTTGATGGGCATGCGCAAGGGGGGTTTCATCCTCCACCTGGAAGAGAACGCCGCACTGGCGCAGCAGGCCCAGCAGATGAAGCTGGCCGCACTGGGCCGCCTCACCGCCAGTATCGCCCACGAGATCCGCAACCCCCTGGGGGCCATCGGCCATGCTACCCAGCTGCTGCGCGAATCATCCCGGCTGGATGGGACGGAGCGGCGCCTCGCCGAGATCATCCACAACCAGACCGGGCGCGTGAACACCATCATCGAGAACATCCTGCAGCTTGGCCGTGGCCGGCCGGCCGACATCCGCAGAATCCAGCTGAAGCCTTGGCTGGAAAGGGTGGTCGCGGAGCTGCGTGAAACCGAGCCGGATGATAGCGTCGCCATCCGGGTGGAGGTCGCCCCCCCCGGGCTGACGATCCATTTCGACCCCTTGCATCTGCAGCAGGTGATCTGGAATCTCTACCGAAATGCCCGCAATGCCGCCGGTGATCGGCTGGAGCTGCACCTGCTGGCCGCCCTCTCGACCGAGGACGACACCCCCTACCTGCAGATATGCGACAACGGTCCCGGCATCGAGCCCGGAGTGGAGGAACGGATCTTCGAGCCATTCTTCACCACCGGCGCCCAGCACACCGGCCTGGGACTCTACATCGTCCGCGAACTGTGCGCCGCCAACCAGGCCACCATTCAGCTGCTTCCCGGGCGGGACGGCGGGGCATGTTTCCGCATCCGTTTCGCCGTCTCTCCCCCGGAATCGCCGAGGTAATCCGATGTCCCAGCCACTGGCCCTGATCATCGATGACGAGCCGGACATCTGCGAGCTGCTGGAGCTGACCCTGTCCGGCATGGGGATCGAATCCCGCTCCGCGGCGACCCTGGAGCAGGCCCGCACCCTGCTGAAACAGAACCGGTTCGACCTCTGCCTCACAGACATGAGACTGCCGGACGGCAGCGGCCTGGATCTGCTGCGGGAGATTCGGGAAACCCATCCCGCCCTGCCGGTGGCGGTCATCACCGCCCATGGCAACATGGAGCTGGCCATCGAGGCGCTCAAGGCGGGGGCGTTCGATTTTCTCTCCAAGCCGGTGGACCTCCAGCAGCTGCGCAGCCAGATCGGAAACGCCCTGCGTATCTCACCCCGCTGCCTGCGGGAGCGCAGAACCCGCCACATCCTGATCGGCGACTCCTCGGCGATGCGCGCCCTGCGGGGAGCCGTGGAGAAGGTCTCCCGCAGCCAGGCCCCGGTGTTCATCAGCGGCGAATCGGGCACGGGAAAGGAGCTGGTGGCCCGCATGATCCACAGGCAGGGACCGCGCAGCGAGGGGCCCTTCATCCCCGTCAACTGCGGCGCCATCCCTGCCGAGCTGATGGAGAGCGAGTTCTTCGGTCACACCAAAGGGAGCTTCACCGGCGCCACACGGGACAAGGAGGGACTGTTCCAGGCCGCCGACGGCGGCACCCTGTTTCTGGACGAAGTGGCGGATCTTCCCCTTGCCATGCAGGTCAAGCTGCTGCGCGCCATACAGGAGAAACGCATCCGGCCCGTCGGCAGCGCCCGCGAGATTCCGGTGGATGTGCGCATCCTCAGCGCCAGTCACAAGAATCTCGCCCGGCTGGTGGAGGGGGGAGAGTTCCGCCGGGATCTCTATTACCGGATCAATGTAATCGAGATTCCGGTCCCCCCTCTGCGTGAACGGCTGGAGGACATCCCGATCCTCGTGGAACACATCATGGAGCGGCTGGCAAAACAGAACCGGTCACCGCTACCCCGCATCGAACCTGCCGCCCTCGAGCAGCTCCGCCGCTATCGATTTCCCGGCAACGTACGGGAGCTGGAGAACATCCTCGAACGGGCCTTTGCGCTGTGTGACGGCGACCTGATCCGCCCGGCGGACCTCGGCATCGTTCCGGCGATGGAAGCCGCCCCGGCAGAGAGCGCACCGGAACAGGAGATGCTGCCGCTGGAGCAACGCCTCGCCAATATCGAGAGAGCGGAGATCCTCAAGGCACTGGAGGCCAACGACCACAACAAGACCGCCGCCGCCCGGCAACTGGGAATGAGCTTCCGCTCGCTGCGTTACCGGCTCAAGAAACTGGGGCTGGAGTAGCCCCGGGATCACTTGAAAAGCAGCCGCACCCCCGCCGCTTCGAGATAGGCGGCCTCCTGCTCCAGATCACTGGCGGTGAGGGGATGCCGCTCCAGCCAGCCGGCGGGAAACCGCAGCAGCAACCGCTCCTTCTGCGCCTTCAGCTCGATCCCGGGTACGGGCTCCCCGTTACGGCTGCGGTGGAACAGCACCGCGAGCCGCAGCAACACCGCCAGCCGTCTGGCGGGCCGCTGCTGGGACTTGGGCAGGGACTGAAACTCCACCACCGGGAATTTGCGCCGGTGGGCCCGGATCAGGGTGGCCAGCAGCTTCTGTTCCTGACGGGAGAAACCGGCCAGGTCGCTGTATTCGGCGATGTAGGCCCCGTGTTTGTGATATTGGCTGTGGGCGATGGAGAGGCCGACCTCGTGAAGCTGCGCTGCCCAGCCGAGCATCCTCTGCCAGGGCTCCCCTTCCAGCTTCCACCCCTTTCCCGCCCGTGAGAGCAGCCGCAGCGCCGTCTCCCGTACCCGCGCCGCCTGCTCACCATCCACCCCGTAGCGGCGCGCCAGCTCTTCGACACTGCGGCCGCGGATATCCTCGTCACGGATACGCCCCACCAGCTCATAGAGCAACCCTTCCCGCAACGCCCCTTCGGAGACCTCCATCCGCTCGATCCCAAGCGCCTCGAAGGTACCCAGCAATACCATTACGCCGCCGACGAACACCGGCGCCCGCTGCTCGCTCAGGCCGGGCAGCGCAGCCAATCCTTCAGTCTTCCCCATCTCCAGAAGCAGATCCCTGAGCCGGTACAACGAGGACAAGGTGATCCCTGCCCGCTCCCAGCCCTGACCCCGCACCACCCGCTCCACCGCGCGAATGGTACCGGAAGCACCGATGGGGCGCTCCCAGCCGAGCTTGCGGAACCGCGCGACCACCGGTTCCAGCTCCATTCGCACATCCAGCAGGGCCCGCTTCACCGCCTTGCGTGAAATCCGCCCATCGGCGAACCGGGCACGGGTGAGGGAGACGCACCCCATGTACAGGCTCTCCATGTATCGCGGTTCGAAACCCTTGCCGATGATGAGCTCGGTACTTCCGCCCCCGATGTCCATCACCAGCCGGCGCCGTCCCTCCGATGCCAGGCTGTGGGCAACCCCCAGATAGATGAGCCTCGCCTCCTCCACTCCGGAGATGATTGAAATCGGATGCCCCAGCGCCCGCTCCATCTCCGGGATCAGGGTCTCGGCGTTGCGGGCGCTGCGCAGCGTATTGGTCCCCACCGCCCGTACACACCCCTCGGGAAGACCGGCCAGCCGCTCGCCGAAACGGGTGAGACAGGCGACCGCCCGTTCCCGTGCCTCCGCGCCGATACGCCGCCGTTTGTCCAGTCCCCCACCGAGGCGGACCATCTCCCGCAGGCGATCCACGACCCGCAACTCGCCGTTCTCCAGCCGGGCCACGATCAGGTGAAAACTGTTGGAGCCGAGATCGACCGCTGCGATGGTCTGCCGGGAACGTTGCGCCGCGGGGGCTCCGTCTGCACTCATGCGAGATCGCTCATTTGCCGTCGATATAGCGCTCGTCACGGAAGGTACGCATCCAGTCGGGACGATAAGCGATCAGGAGGGTGGTCAACATCCCGTTGAAGGCCCCCTCGGGAACCATCAGCAGGGGCAGAAACGGGAGATAGTTGTCGGACAGATAGTCGAGAGAATAGACCCCGCTGCTCCACAGCAACCCCGCGCCGGCCGTCCCGGCCAGGAACACCGAGAAACCGCCGCCGAGGAAGCCACAGGCCAGCACATAGACGAAAAAGTTGGGCGCACGCCGATCCACCTGGAGAAAGATACGGTATATCAGCAGCACCGGCAGCCCGATCATGATCAGGCCGTTGAGGGCATAGGTCTCCCAGGCCGGATCCCCGAACCAGGTCACGGCCGCCAGCGCCACGCTCATGACGATGAACGCGAACTCCCAGCTGAACATCAAGGTCAGCAGCGCCGCCCCCAGCAGATGGAAATTGAGTCCGGGCGTCACCCCCGCCTTCACGTTCCACAGGAAAAAGGTGAACACACAGGCCCCCAGCAGCAGGTGCTGCCCCTCGCGGCTGCGCAACCGCCACCAGGGGGCGCGATAGAGTGCGAAGGCCAGCAGGGGAAAGAACAGCAGGTTGCCCAGCCAGAGCCAGGGGGCGGCAATCAGTCCTTCCGGTATATCCATCGCATCGACAACAGCATCACGGTTTGGGGAGGGTTATATTAACGCGAAGGGGTGTCCGGACACCATCCGCGCGGCTTCGAAAAGGTATTTGTCAGCAGCCGGAGTGACGTTAGAATATTAACACACTCGACCCATCGACGATTGGTGTCGTGTTACCAGGAAAAGCATGTCGGGCCGGGGAACTATTCCTTCACTCCTCCGGTCATTACAGCCGTCCGGGCCATCCGGATCGTTCAGGTCACGTCCTGTGACACGGGTTGCTCCCAGGAACAGCACGTTCAATCACCCGACAACGGTACCACCTTGCCGGGTCAAAAGAATAACAGGAGGCGAGATGATCACTGTTAATGGGCTGATACGCACCTACGGAGAGTTCACTGCGGTGGACAACGTCTCGTTCGAAATCGGCCAGGGAGAGATCGTCGGTCTGCTGGGCCACAACGGTGCCGGCAAGACCACCATCATGAAGATGCTCACCGGCTTTCTCGAACCCACCGACGGCAGGATCACCATCGACGGACTGGATATCGACCGGGATCGGGAGGCGATCCAGAAAAAGATCGGCTACCTGCCGGAGAACTGCCCGGTCTATCCCGAGATGACCGTCATCGACTACCTCGATTATGCCGCCGCCCTGCACGACGTCCCGGAGACGGAACGCCTCTCCCGCGTCAGGGAGGCCATCCGCAAGACCGAGCTGACCGAGAAGGCCACCCAGCCCATCAATACCCTCTCCCGCGGTTACCGCCAGCGCGTGGGTGTGGCGCAGGCGCTGCTGCACCATCCCGACATCCTGATCCTCGACGAACCCACCAACGGCCTCGACCCCTCACAGGTACAGCACATGCGCGACCTGATCAAGGAGGCGGCGCAGGAAGCGACGGTGATCCTCTCGACCCACATCCTGCAAGAGGTGCAGGCGGTCTGTGACCGGGTGATCATCATCCGTGCCGGACAAAAGGTCCTGGATGCCACCATGGAGGAGCTGCGCAGCGCCCACCGCCTGCTGGTCACCGTGGACGGCGACCCGGACCGGGTGGACAGCGCGCTGAAGGGGGTCGGTGACATCCGGTCGGTGGAACGGCTGCCGGGCGACGGCGGCCGGCAGAGCTACGCCCTCGCCTTCCGGAACCGGGAAGAGGTGGAGCGCTCGGCCCCGGCGGTGGCCTCGGCCCTGCTGGAGCAGGGGTGCGCCCTCTACGCCATGCAGCCGGAAGAGCGTTCGCTGGAATCCGTCTTTCTCGAAGCGGCCAATCGATAAAGGAGGATCCGACCCGTGAAACAGCTGTTTCAAATCGCCCGCAAGGAGTTCGGTGCCTTTTTCTCCTCACCCATCGCTTTCATATTCTTCGGCGCCTTCCTGGCGGTGACCCTGTTCATCTTCTTCTGGGTGGAAACCTTCTTCGCCCGCAACATCGCCGACGTGCGTCCCCTCTTCTCCTGGATGCCGGTCCTTCTGATCTTCCTCACCGCCGCCATCACCATGCGCATGTGGTCGGAGGAGCGGCGCACCGGCACCCTGGAGTTCCTGCTCACCTCACCGGTCCCGCCGTGGCAACTGGTCGTTGGCAAGTTCCTCGCCTGCCTGGCGCTGGTGGGCGTGGCCCTGCTGCTCACCCTGCCGCTGCCGCTGACCGTCGCCTTCATCGGTGACCTCGACTGGGGACCGGTGTTCGGCGGCTACCTGGCCACCCTGTTCCTCGCCGGTGCCTATATCGCCATCGGGCTGTTCGTCAGCGCCCGTTCCGACAACCAGATCATCAGCCTCATCGTCACCTCCCTAGTATGCGGCGCCTTCTATCTCATCGGCTCCGACGCCCTCACCGGCCTGGTGGGCAACCGGGGCACCGAGCTGCTCCATCTGCTGGGCACCGGGTCGCGTTTCGACTCCATCACCCGTGGCGTCATCGACCTGCGGGATCTCTATTACTACCTCTCGCTGATGGGGATCTTCCTCTCCCTCAATGTCCTCTCCTTGGAGCGGCTGCGCTGGGCCGGCAACCCCTCCAACAGCCGTCACCGCCGCTGGGCGACCCTCACCGGCCTGCTGGTGGCCAACTTCGTCGCCGGCAACCTGTGGCTGCAGCCGGTGGACTGGGCGCGGGCCGACGTCACCGAGGGAAAGATCTACTCCATCTCCGACGCCACCCGCAGCTATCTCGCCCAGCTGCGTGAACCCCTGCTGATCCGGGGCTATTTCAGCGCCCAGACCCACCCGCTGCTGGCTCCCCTCGTCCCCCGGCTGCGGGACCTGCTGGAAGAGTACGCCATCGCCGGCGGCGGCAAGGTGCGGGTGGAGTTCGTGGATCCCATGGAACACCCCGAGCTGGAACAGGAGGCGGGACAGAAGTACGGAATCCGTCCGGTACCGTTCCAGACCACGAGCAAATACCAGGCGTCGGTGGTCAACTCCTATTTCGACATCCTGGTGAAATACGGCGATCAATACGAAACTCTCGGCTTTCGTGACCTCATCGAGGTGAAGGCGCAGAGCGAGGCGGACCTCAAGGTGGATCTGCGCAACCCCGAATACGACATCACCCGGGCCATCAAGAAGGTGCTGCTCACCTATCAGGGAGCCGGACAGCTGTTCGAGAACATCACCCATCCGGTCACCCTCAAAGGGTACATCTCCCCGGACGCCAAACTCCCGGAACAGCTGGTGGAGTTGAAAAAGGCGCTCGACGAAACGGTCTCCGAGCTGGAGAAGGAATCGGGAGGCAAGTTCGAGGCGAAGATCGTCGACCCCGATGCCGACGGCGGCGCGGTGGCACGCCAGATCGAGGCGGAATATGGCTTCCGGCCGATGGCTACGGGGCTGTTCGACCCCAACACCTTCTGGTTCTACATGGTACTGGAGAGCGGTGATCAGATGGTGCCGATCCCGCTGCCGGAAAACCTGGATGGCGGCAGCCTGAAACGGAGCATCAACGCCGCACTCAAACGATTCTCCAAGGGCTTCCTCAAGACGGTGGCCCTCTACACCCCACCCGCGGGAACACCGCCCATGCCGCAATTCGGCTTCCATGGCAGCGGCAAGCGGTTCAGCTGGCTGCAGGATCGGCTGCGGGAGGAGCACACGGTACAACCCACCGACCTGAAATCGGGCCGAGTGCCCGCCGACGCCGACCTGCTGCTGGTGGTGGCTCCCGAATCGCTGGACGAAAAACAGCTGTTCGCGGTGGACCAGTTCCTGATGGAGGGGGGCACGGTGATCCTCTCCACCTCGCCGTTCAACGTCACCCTGCAGCGGGGACTCTCCGCCGCTCCCCACGAGTCGGGGCTGGAGAAGTGGCTGGAGCACAACGGCATCACCCTGAAGAAGGAGATGGTGCTGGATCCACAGAACAGCGCCTTCCCCATCCCCGTTCAGCGCAACGTGGGCGGCTTCATCGTCCAGGAGACCCGTCTCGTTTCCTATCCCTACTTCATCGACATTCGTGAAGAGGGAATGGAACAGCAGAGCGGCATCACCGCCGGCCTGAACCAGGTCACCATGAACTGGGCCGCGCCCATCGTCGTCGACGAGGAGAAAAACGTCGACCGCCGGGTGATTCCGCTGCTCTACAGCTCGGAAGGTTCCTGGACCTCGGAGAGCACCGACATCCAGCCCGATTTCCGTACCTATGGCCGGCTGGGCTTCGCCCAGGAAGGCGAAATCGGAAAACGGTTGCTGGGCGTGGTGGTGGAAGGACGCTTCGACTCCTTCTTCAAGGGCAAACCCTCGCCGCTGCTGGACGAGAAAGAGGAGAAAAAAGGGGACGAGACTGCAGACGACACCGACGAGGACAAGGATACTGCCGAAGAGGAAACCGGGGACGAGACCACCATCACCCGGGTGATCGACCGCTCCCCGGAATCGGCGCGCATCGTCCTCTACTCCTCCGCCGATTTCCTCGGTGACGAAACCCTGGAGCTGGTCTCGGCGGCGCTGCGCACCCGCTACTTCAACCCCATCCAGCTGGTCGAGAACACCATCGACTGGTCACTGGAGGATCGGGGACTGCTCGCCATCCGCGGACGCGGCCAGTTCTCCCGCACCCTGGAACCGCTGGACCGTGAACAGCAACAGTTCTGGGAGTATCTCAACTACGCTCTGGCGCTGTTCGGTCTCGGCGCAGTCTGGGTGGTGCGACGTACCGCGCGCCGTCGGGCTCAACGTCATTACCAAACCGTGCTGCAGGAAGGGAGGGTCTAATCGATGAACCGATGGATTGTCGGCCTGGGAGGCCTGCTCATCGCACAGATCGTTCTGGCCGTATTGCTCAACACCGGGAAAGATCCCTATGCCGCCTTCACACCGGAAGAGAAGCTGGCGGCATTCGAGCCTGCGCTGGTGGACACCATCCACATCCAGGCCCCGGACAGGCAGGTCACTCTGAAAAAGAGCGAAGGCAAATGGAAAGTGCCGGAGCTGGACGATTTCCCCGCCGACCAGCAGAAAGTGGAGAGACTGCTCGACGCCCTGGCCAAACTGAAAAAGGGCTGGCCCGTCGCCACCACCCCGAGCGCTGCGAAACGCTTCAAGGTGGCCACGGATGAATTCGAGCGTCACCTCACCCTGCACCAGGGAGAAAAGAAGCTGGCCGATCTCTATTTCGGCACCTCGCCCGGCTTCCGCAAGGTCCATGCACGGACCGCCGGCGAGAACGACATCGTCAGCGTACCCTTCGCCCTGTTCGACGCCGAAGCCGAGCGGGATCGCTGGATAGACCGCAAGATACTCGGTCTGGACGAGAAGAAGATGACACGCATCGAGCTGCCCGGCATCACTCTGGAGCGCAACGAAGGCGAATGGCAACTGGCGGACATGAAACCGGACCAGCAGACCGTCACCAGCGAGGCCGACAAACTCGCCGGCAAGCTGGCGGGAATCACCATCGAATCGGTATTCGGCGACGAAGCAAAACCGGAGCAGGACGAAAAGGCGAAACCACTGAAAGCCAGCGTAACCCTCGAGGGAGGCAAAAAGCTGGACTACACCTTCCGCAAGCTGAAGAACGGCAGCTACCTGCTACAGCGTTCCGATTGGAACAAACGATTCAAGGTAGCCGAATGGGAAGTGAGACCCCTCCAGGAGGCGAAGCGGGAGAAACTGGTGGAGCAGAAACCGGCCGAACC
>WFNS01000175.1 GCA_015488495.1 Gammaproteobacteria bacterium
CCCCCAACGGATAGGAGCACCATACGACCCATGTGTGGCATTTGCGGAACCCTGCATCTGGATGGCAACGAGGCCGCCCTCGCCCCCATCGAACGAATGATGGACAAACTGGCCAGGCGCGGCCCGGACCACGCCGGCAGCTTCAGCGACGGGCCCGTGGCACTGGGCCATCGACGCCTGGCCATCATCGACCTCAGCCAACACGCCAACCAGCCGATGGTAGACAGCGAGCTGGGGTTGACCATCGTTTTCAACGGCACCATCTACAATTATCCCGAGCTGCGCGAGGAGTTGCAGGGGATGGGTTACCGCTTTTTCTCCCATGGCGACACCGAGACCATCCTCAAGGCCTACGCTGCCTGGGGAGAGAGATGCGTTCAGCGGCTGCACGGGATGTTCGCCTTCGCCATCTGGGACGCCAACCGAGGGCAGCTGTTTCTGGCGCGGGACCGGCTGGGGATCAAGCCGCTCTATCTTGCACGCACCACCAATCACTTCCACTTCGCCTCCACCACCCAGGCGCTGCTCACCACCGGCGAGATAGACACCACCATCGACCCGGTCGGACTCCACCATCAGCTGACCCTGCACGGCGTCATTCCGGCACCCCGCACCATCCTCAAGGGGGTCAACAAACTGCCGCCGGCCACCACCCTGACGATATCGGCAGACGGCCAGGAGCACCGATGCACCTACTGGGAGCCGCAAGCAAGACGCCCGTCGGCAAGGATGAGCGAACAGGCGTGGGTTGACGCAGTGGAGGAGAAGTTACAGCAGGCGGTGGAGAAAAGAGGGGCGGTGGCCGACGTACCGGTGGGAGTGCTGCTCTCCGGGGGGCTGGACTCCTCGCTGCTGGTGGGGCTGCTGGACAAGGCAGGGGCAAGGGAGATCCTCACCTTCTCCATCGGATTCGAAGACATCGGAGACGAGCGGGGCAGCGAATTCGAATACTCCGACCTGGTGGCACGCCGATTCGGTACCCAGCACCACCGAATCCACATCCCCAATGAGAAGGTCCTCGAGCGCCTGCCCGAGGCGGTGGCCAACATGGCGGAGCCGATGGTGGGACAGGACGCGGTGGCCTTCTATCTGCTGGCCGAGCAGGTATCCCGCGAAGTGAAGGTGGTTCAGAGCGGCCAGGGTGCGGATGAGCTGTTCGGCGGCTATTTCTGGTATCCGCGGATGGCCGAAGATCGCACCCCGGACGAGGTGGAGCGCTTCGCCAGACACTACTTCGACCGGGATCACGAGGAGTATCTGCAGACGGTCACCGCCCCCTACCGCGGCGGCGACTTCACCCGCCACACCATCGGCGAACTGCTTGCCAGACCCGGTGCGGATAGCTTCATGGACCGGGTACTGCGCATGGATGTCACCACCCTCATCGTGGACGACCCGGTGAAGCGGGTGGACAACATGACCATGGCCTGGGGGCTGGAGGCCCGGGTACCGTTCCTGGATCACCGGCTGGTGGAGCTTGCCCTGCAGATGCCACCGGAGCTCAAGCTGAAGGAAGGGGGGAAACACCCCCTCAAGCGCATCGCCCGCGGCCTGTTGCCCGATGCCGTGATCGACCGCCCGAAAGGCTATTTCCCCATGCCGGCACTCAAGTACCTGCGGGGACCGTTCCTCGACTTCATGCGCGACATCCTGCACTCACCCGCCTGTCGTCAGCGAGGGCTGTTCGAACCTGCCTACGTGGAGAAGGTGCTGGCCAGCCCTGAAGAACACTTTACCCGCATCCAGGGGAGCAAGCTGTGGCATCTCGCGCTGCTGGAGCTCTGGCTGCAGCTCAACGTGGATTCTGCTTGAGTTCCTGCAGTGTCTTCAGTGCCGTCTTCGCCCGATCCAGCTTGTTGCGCAGCTCCTTGTTGAAGGGGTCCAGCTTGAGCATCTCCTCCCAGACCCCGGCCGCCTCCTGGATCCGCTCCCGGCTGTAGAGATCGTCGCCCCGGGCGATGCCCCGCTCTACCGCCTGCCGGATGACCCGATCCAGCTCGGCACCCAGCTCTTTCACCCGCGGATGCTGTGGATCGATCTCTTCCATCCGTAACATGATGCGCCGGGCCGCCACCAGATCCCGCCGATCCCATACCTGGGCATAGTCGGCCAACAAGCGGTTGAGACGCAGCCTCTGCTGTACCTCGCGGGAGACGTAACGGGCATCGCGCCGGTGACGACGAGGCTCGAACACCTCACTCTCTTCCACCGGTTCGATGGGCGGTAGCTGCGCCAGCGCCGCCCTGATCTCGGGAGAATCACTGAGCCGCTGCGCCATCACCAGACAATGCTGCGCCAGACGCAAGTCCCCCTCCTCTTGTACCTGCCGCCCCACCTCCAGCAGTTCCTTGGCAA
>WFNS01000176.1 GCA_015488495.1 Gammaproteobacteria bacterium
TCATGTTCTTCACGTAGTCGGCGTGCCCAGGGCAGTCTACGTGGGCGTAGTGCCGCTTGTCCGATTCGTATTCCACGTGCGCCGTCGCTATGGTGATGCCGCGCGCACGCTCTTCCGGCGCGCTGTCAATCTGGTCGTAGCCCTTGCTCTCCCCGCCGTGCTTCTCCGCCATTACCTTCGTCAGCGCCGCCGTCAGCGTGGTCTTGCCGTGGTCCACGTGCCCGATCGTCCCCACGTTTACGTGCGGCTTCGTACGTTCAAATTTTTCCTTAGACACCGTTTGTCACCTCTGTCAATTCGTCGAAACTCGATCAGGATGCCTTCTTGATCACCTCTTCCGCCACGCTGGAAGGCGCTTCTGCGTACTTCTCGAACTCCATCGAGTAGGTGGCCCGGCCCTGGGACATCGAGCGCAGGGTCGTGGCATAGCCGAACATCTCGGCCAACGGAACCTCGGCATTGATCAGCTTGCCGGCGGGGGAATCCTCCATCCCCTGAACCAGACCGCGCCGACGGTTCAGATCACCAATGACGTCTCCCATGTACTCTTCGGGGGTGGTCACCTCCACCTTCATGATGGGTTCCAGAAGCACCGGGTCGGCGCGCATGAAACCGTCCTTGAAGGCCATGGAGGCGGCAATCTTGAAGGCGTTTTCGTTGGAGTCCACGTCGTGGTAGGAACCATCGAACAGGGTCACCTTGACATCCACCACCGGATAACCGGCCAGCACGCCATTGTTCATCGCCTCTTCCACCCCCTTGGTGACCGCCGGGATGTAGTCCTTCGGTACCACACCACCCACGATGGCGTTCTCGAACTCGAACTGGCCACCAGGCTCCAGAGGCTCCAGCTTGAGCCAGACGTGGCCATACTGACCACGACCGCCGGACTGGCGCACAAACTTGCCTTCCGCCTCCACCGGCTTGCGCATGGTTTCGCGATAGGCCACCTGCGGAGCGCCGACGTTGGCATCGACGTTGAATTCTCTGCTCATCCGGTCCACGATGATCTCCAGATGGAGCTCCCCCATACCGGAGATGATGGTCTGCCCGGACTCTTCATCGGTATGCACCCGGAAGGAGGGGTCCTCTTGGGCCAGCTTGCTGAGTGCGATACCCATCTTCTCCTGGTCCGCCTTGGTCTTGGGCTCGATGGCCACGGAGATGACCGGCTCCGGGAACTCCATCCGCTCCAGGGTGATGATGTGGTCGAGGTCGCAGAGCGTGTCACCGGTGGTGACATCCTTCAGGCCGACGGCCGCCGCGATGTCGCCCGCGCGCACCTCCTTGATCTCCTCCCGGTGGTTGGCATGCATCTGCACGATACGCCCGATGCGCTCCTTCTTGCCCTTCACGGGGTTGTAGACGGTATCACCGGAGCTGAGCACACCGGAATAGACCCGGAAGAAGGTCAGCGTGCCCACGAAGGGGTCGGTGGCAATCTTGAAGGCCAGCGCCGAGAAAGGCTCATCGTCCGAGCTCTTGCGCTCGGCCTCATTCCCACGATCATCGACGCCCTTGATGGCCGGCACGTCCACCGGCGAGGGCATGAAATCGATGACCGCGTCCAGCATCGCCTGTACCCCCTTGTTCTTGAATGCACTGCCGCACAGGGCCGGAACGATCTCGTTGTTGAGTGTGCGGATGCGCAGCCCCTGCTTGATCTCCTCGGCGGAGAGATCTCCCTCCTCCAGGTATTTGTCCATGAGTTCCTCGTTGGCCTCGGCAGCCGCCTCGACCATCTGCTCACGGTACTCTTCGCACTGGGCCACCATATTTTCGGGGATATCCTTCAGCTCGTAGGTGGCACCCATGTCCGCCTCGTTCCAGTAGATGGCCTTCATGCGGATCAGATCCACCACCCCCTCGAAGTTCTCCTCGGCGCCGATGGGCAGCACGATGGGAATCGGGTTGCCCGCCAGACGCTCCCGGATCTGGTCCACCACCCGCAGGAAGTCGGCTCCCTGGCGATCCATCTTGTTGACGAACGCCAGCCTCGGAACGGAGTACTTGTTGGCCTGCCGCCACACGGTCTCCGACTGGGGCTGCACGCCACCCACCGCACAGAACACCGCGCAGGCGCCGTCCAGCACCCGCAGCGAACGCTCCACCTCGATGGTGAAATCCACGTGTCCCGGAGTATCGATGATGTTGATACGATGCTCGGGAAACTGCCGATCCATGCCGCTCCAGAAGCAGGTGGTGGCGGCAGAGGTGATGGTGATCCCACGCTCCTGCTCCTGCTCCATCCAGTCCATGGTTGCGGCGCCATCGTGCACCTCTCCAATCTTGTGGGAGATACCGGTGTAATAGAGGATGCGCTCGGTCGTCGTCGTCTTTCCGGCGTCGATGTGCGCCATGATTCCGATGTTACGGTAGCGCTCGATGGGAGTTTTGCGTGCCACGTTCTAACCTCGTTCCGAATCCTACGAAAATCTTTACCAGCGGTAGTGGGCGAACGCTCTGTTCGCCTCCGCCATACGATGGGTGTCCTCGCGCTTCTTCACCGCGGCGCCCCTTCCTTCACAGGCATCCAGGATCTCCCCGGCCAAACGAAGTCCCATGCTCTTCTCGCCGCGCTTGTGCGCCGCCTCGATCAACCAGCGCATGGCCAGGGTCGAGCTGCGCTGCGGGCGCACCTGGATCGGCACCTGATAATTGGCACCACCCACCCGGCGCGACTTGACCTCCACCAGCGGACGGATGTTCTCCAGCGCCTTGCCAAACATTTCGAGGCCGTCCCCCTTGCCTCGCTCGCTCACTCGGTCGAGGGCGCCGTAGACGATCTTCTCGGCGATGGATTTCTTCCCATCCTTCATCACCATGTTGATGAAGCGTGCGAGTGTGAGATCCCCGAACTTGGGATCCGGCAAGATCTCCCGTTTGGCAGCAACTCTTCTTCTAGCCATCTCTGCTAATCCCTAGTTGAATCTACGACTTCGGACGCTTGGCGCCATATTTGGAACGCCCCTGCCGGCGCTCGTTCACCCCCGCCGCATCCAGCGCACCGCGCACCGTATGGTAGCGAACACCCGGCAGGTCCTTGACACGACCGCCACGGATCAGGACGACCGAGTGCTCCTGGAGATTATGGCCTTCACCGCCGATATAGGTGGTTACCTCATAGCCATTGGTCAGGCGCACACGCGCAACCTTGCGCAGGGCCGAATTGGGTTTTTTCGGCGTCGTGGTATAGACCCGGGTACAGACACCCCGTTTCTGCGGGCACGCCTCCAAGGCGGGCACGTTACTCTTCTCCCGTTTGCGGACACGCGGCTTGCGTACCAATTGATTCGTTGTCGCCATGAAGCCTAACTCCAGACCAAGAATAAACAACAGGCCGGAGGTCCGGCCTGCAAAGAAGGCGAATTGTGAGGGATCTTGAAATGGCTGTCAAGAGCGCTCTGGCCGCCGATTGTCAAATTCCGTTTCCCCCCTCCGATTTTCCGGCCCCTTTGGAAAACGCCCTCTTTCTCAGGCCGGCAAAGGGTTGGTGAGCACCATCCTGGTGAGGCAGATGGCCCATCCGCTGTGCCAAATGGCTCGTTGGAAATCTGCTCACAATATAGTACCTTGGATGTTCGACATCAGTCACTTGGAGCGATATCGTGGAGTATTCCCTCCTTGCCGCTTTCGGCATTGGCCTGTTCAGTTCGGCACACTGCATCGGCATGTGTGGGGGCATCGTCGGCGCACTCAGCTTCGGGCTTCCCCCGGAGATCAGAAACGACCGTTGGCGGCTGCTCCCCTATATTCTGCTCTACAACATGGGCCGTATCCTCAGTTACACGTTGGCCGGTGCCCTCGTGGCGGGGGTGGGTGGTGAGTTGCTGCACACCATCAGTCCTCGCTACGGTCACCTGTTGCTGCAAGGGATCGCCGCACTGATCATGATTGCCATGGGGCTCTATATCACCGGATGGTTCCCGCGCCTGGCACTCATCGAATCCGTCGGGCGTCCGCTCTGGCGCTATCTGGAGCCCGTCGGCCAGCGCCTGCTGCCGGTGCGTTCTCCTCTGCAGGCGTTCCTCTTCGGGATGGTCTGGGGCTGGCTCCCCTGTGGTATGGTCTACGGGGCGCTCATCTACAGCCTGTCTGCACATGACGTGCTGGAAGGTGCCCTGTTCATGGCCTTGTTCGGATTGGGAACCCTTCCGGCGGTAGCCACTGCCGGCATCCTCACCAGCCGCATCGCCCATCTGGCGCGCATCCCCACGGCAAGACGCATCGCCGGCATCACCATCATCGTTCTGGGTCTCCTGGGGCCTGCCATGAGCCTGATGCTCGAAGGGAACGATCACGTGCAACATCTCCACCATCGCCCGACGGATGAAAGCAGGATGCAGTAGCAGGGGCACCGGCGTCATGACCAAGCGACTGGAATCCCTCGACAGGAACTGCCCTGAGCTGATCGGTGAATCACCGGCATTCCTCTCGGCACTGCGCACCGCCAGGCTGGTGGCGGTCTCCGACGTCACCCTGTTCATCCAGGGAGAGAGCGGAACCGGCAAGGAGGTGCTCACTCGGCACATTCACCGGTTGAGCCCGCGCTCCAAAGGACCATTGATCAGTGTCAACTGTGCCGCCCTGCCCGAGAACCTGGTGGAATCGGAACTCTTCGGCCATCGGCGGGGTGCGTTCACCGGCGCCGATCAGGACTACCCCGGCAAGGCCCGGGCCGCCGCCGGCGGGACGCTGTTTCTGGACGAGATCAGCGAACTGCCGCTCTCCATGCAGGCCAAGCTGCTACGCTTCCTGGAGGCGGGAGAGTGTCAGGGGCTCGGGGAACCGGCCCCGGTGGTGGTGGATGTGCGGGTGATTGCCGCCACCAACCGCAACCTCTACCAGATGGTCCAGGCGGGAAAGTTTCGCGCCGATCTCTATTACCGGCTCAACGTGGTCCCGTTGCTGCTGCCCCCATTGCGGGAACGGCTTGGGGACCTGCCCCTGTTGCTGCAACACTTCACCACCACCCTGGCGGAGCAACATGGCGTACAGCCCCCCCGCTACGGCAAGGCGGTGATGAAGATACTGCAGCGTTACCACTGGCCCGGCAACGTACGCGAACTGCGCAACTTCTGCGAGCGAATGGTGGTACTGTTCAGCGGAATGGAGGTGGAAACGGGAAATCTGCCGCCGGAGTTTACACAACCCGTACCGCAGGAAGAAGGAGGTGGCAGCAACTTCACCCTTCCGGAAGGGGGGATCAAGCTGGAATCACTGGAGCGGGAACTGATCATCCAGGCCCTCTCCCGCGCCGGGGGCAATCGCAGTCGTGCAGCCCGCCTCCTCGGTCTTACCAGAGACACTTTCCTCTACCGGATGCGCAAACACGGGATCGAATGAGCCTGCACCCCACTGGGCCCA
>WFNS01000177.1 GCA_015488495.1 Gammaproteobacteria bacterium
ACGCCGGTCTGTGGGACGAGACGGCAGAGAACAAGTCGGCATTCAGCGCGGAGGAGTGGCGCATCCTCCATGACTACGAGCGGCGATTCGGAGTCCGGGAATCGGTGATCTCCGGCTATCCCAAGAATCCGATGCTCGACTTCGATTACGGCATGACCAACTTCGAGAGCTATACCGGGTCGTTCTCCGGGCGGTGGCACTCTCCAGCGGGAGAAACGGAACTGTACGAAGGAATAAACACCAGCACACCGCTGCCGCTGACCGGCTACGCCGTTGGCGGCGATGCGCGTGCAACGGGCTCAGAACCAGAGGTACACCCCCTGTTGACCGAACAAGAGAGCGGCAAGATCCTCATCGCCCGGTTGCGCTATGGCGACGGCCGGGAGGTGCTGTTCTCGGGCATCAACAACGAACCCACCCGCCTGCACTCTCAGCTGCTGGCCTACGAGTTCCTGAATTTCGCCAGCAAGGGGGTGTTCATCGGAGCCCGCCGGGTCTATCTCCATCTCCATATAGACGACCTCTTCTCCCCCGACGATCTCTGGGATCCCGACAGCAATACCACGATTCGGGGCAACTCCTATCGAATGACCCCGCACGACGTGGAAAATACCGTCCGCTTCTTCAATGAGTTGCGGAACCGCTATCGGACCGCTGCCGGATTGAGACTCGATTTCGCATTCAACGGCTTCTGGACCCGTCCCGACGATGAACTCTATCAGGCATTCATCCGTTCAGACAACGACTTCCGCTATATCAACCACACATTCACCCATCTGGACATGGATTCGAGCGCCGGAACCACCTACGAGATGGCGAAATACGAGATCGAGCAGAACCTGGCGGTCTGGGAGCAGCTGAAACTACCGGGTCTGGACCGTAACCGGATGGTACTGGTGAGCGGCATGCACTCCGGGCTGACCGATCGGGCAACCCAGACCCCTTATCCGGAAGGAAAAAACGATGCGTTCCTGCGTGCCGCCCAGGATACCGGGATCCGTTACCTGGCCTCTGACGCTTCTGCGGTGAACCAGAACCGGGAGCAGTTCGTCCCCGGTTTCGATATTCTTCTGCTGCCCCGTTATCCCACCGCGCTCTTCTTCAACGTGAGCCGCCCCGCCACCCTGCGGGACGAGTACAACTACATGTTTCATGAGAGCTACCTGGAAAAGGGGATGGACCCCGCAACCACTCCTGGGGCAAGCCCGAAGCCGCGCAGCTACCAGGAGATCCTGGAGCTGGACACGGAACAGGCAGTGATCCGCATGCTGAGTTACAGCCCCTGGGCACACTATTTCCATCAGACCAACCTGCGTGACTACGACGCCGGCAGGACACTGCTCTCCGACTGGCTGGAAAAGGCGCTGGAGCGCTACGAGCGGTTTGCCACCTTGCCGATCATCTCCCTTCCTTACTACGAAGTGGGACGCCAGACGGAGGAGCGCCTTGCTGCGCGAGACGCGGGCATCGAAGGAACCTGGTACCCACAGCAAGACCGGATCGTCCTGAAAGCGAAACGGAAAGCCAGAATCCGCGTAACGGGGCTGAGGGGCGGAAAGCTCTATGGAGGCCAGCGGATCGGCACGTTATCCGTCGGCCCGCAAGAGAAAGTGTTCGAGGTGGACCGGGCGTTGGACGAATAGTGCTCCCCGGCACCAGCAATGGTCGGGACATGCCGCGCGATGCCCGTCGTTTACGAAACGAATCGGGCGCAGGGCAGTCCGTTTCACGGTAGATTCCCGTTTCTGTCAGAGGTGTTCGGCCTCCCTCCGCAACTCTTGGGCCAGTTCGGACAGCTTGTCCGCTGCCCGCTCCATCTCTTCCAGAACCGAAGTGCTGATTGCAGATTCGATCATCAGGGTCAATTCGTCGAAATGACGTTCCCCTACGTGCTGACGGCCGCTGGCACTCAACTTCTCCTTGAAGGCCTGGACGACTCTCTCGGCATGGGGCAGGTGTTTATGGGTCATCTGTCTTGGTCCTCTCGATGTGAAAGAGCGGTGCGGGATCAGGCGAGCATCGTGGGATGTTCGTCTTTCTCGAAGATCTCCTTGGCGCTGCCAACGATCAGCGGATCGGGTTCCACCACCACCTTGGGATTCTTGCTGGGATAGTCCAGATTGCAAAGGATGTAGCGCATGGCGTTGATGCGGGCCCGTTTCTTGTCGTCCGATTTGATCACCGTCCATGGGGCATCCGCGGTATCGGTGTAGAAAAACATCGCCTCCTTCGCCTCGGTGTAATCATCCCACTTGTCGAGGGAAGCCAGGTCGATGGGACTCAGTTTCCACTGTTTCAGCGGGTCTTCCCGGCGCCGCTGGAAGCGGCGGAACTGTTCCGCCCGACTCACCGAGAACCACAATTTGAACAGCTTGATACCACTGCGGACCAGCATTCGCTCCAGCTCCGGGGTCTGGCGCATGAACTCCAGATATTCCGCGGGGGTACAGAACCCCATCACCTTCTCCACTCCGGCACGGTTATACCAGGAGCGGTCGAACAGCACGATCTCGCCCGCTGCGGGAAGATGCTTGATGTAACGCTGGAAATACCATTGGGTGGATTCCCGCTCAGTGGGCTTTTCCAGTGCCACCACATGAGCGCCCCGAGGATTGAGATGCTCCATGATGCGCTTGATGGTGCCCCCTTTCCCCGCCGCATCACGCCCTTCGAACAGAATGACGATTCGCTGCCCGGTCTCCTTGACCCAGCTCTGCATCTTCAAAAGCTCGATCTGCAGCTCCTGTTTCTTTTCTTCATACTCCTTGCGCCCCATCATCCTCTTGTAGGGGTAATTACCATACTTGAAGATATCCTTTTTGCTGAGCATACGGATATCGTCACCCTTTCCCTTCGCAGGTGAGATTCCGCTCTGTTTCCCCTTCTTTTTCATCAAGATTGACGTGGTATTCTCTTCAGTCACGATTTCATCCTTTTTTGAACCATTGTGGTCATCCGCCGAATGAGGCTTTGCCATCGATTGTCTTGGTATCTTCAAATTATCGTCCATTTCCTCCCGATCGCAAGGGATTTACCGGCACTCCCCCTCCCTTCGATAAAGCGCCGCTCCTTGTCCCGGGCCGGCAAGGCCGGTATCCTTGTTGGCCTCGACCTCCCGAACAACGACAACCATCGGATGAGTTCCGACACCACCCACCACAGGCAGCAGGAACCCGTCGTCACCCTTGAAATAGGAGAGGGCCGGCGCATCACCCTGCTCGGCACCGCTCATGTCTCCCGTGCCAGCGCGGAGAAGGTCCGCGAACTCCTGGACAGCGGGGATTACGACGCCGTGGCCGTGGAGCTCTGCCCCAGCCGTCACAATGCACTGCTCAACCCCGACTCGCTGGCACGGATGGACCTGTTCCAGGTGATCCGCGCGGGCAAGGTCCCGATGGTCACGGCGAGCCTTGCCCTGGGCGCCTACCAGCAGCGGCTGGCGGAACAGTTCGGCATCGAGCCGGGGGCGGAGATGAAGGCGGCGGTGGAGGTGGCGCGCCGAGACGACCTGCCGGTGTTGCTCATCGACCGCGAGATCGGTACCACCCTGAAACGGATCTACCGCAAGGTGCCGTGGTGGAAACGTCTCTATCTGTTCTCCGGCCTGCTGGCCAGCCTGGTCAGTTCGGAGAAGGTCTCCGAGGAGGAGATCGAGCGACTCAAGGAGGGAGACATCCTGGAAACCACCTTCGCCCAGTTCGCCGACCAGGAACGGGACCTCTTCGAACCACTCATCGACGAGCGGGATCGCTACATGGCGGCCCGCCTGCTGGAAGAGCTGGAGCGCACCGATCACCGGCATATCCTCGCCGTGGTGGGAGCGGGCCATCTGCAAGGGATCCAGCGCTACCTGCGGGAACTCCCCGGCGAACCCGGTGAAGTGATTCGGGAGCTGGATCGTCTGCCGCCTCCCAGTCCCTGGCCGCGCCTCATTCCGTGGCTGATCGTCGCCCTCATCCTGGCCGGTTTCACCATCGGATTCATGCGCAGTCCGGAGCTCGGCTGGCAGATGGTGGCCGACTGGGTATTGATCAACGGTGGACTGGCGGCGCTGGGCGCGGCCATCGCCATGGCCCACCCGCTCACCGTCATCGGCGCCTTTCTGGCGGCACCACTCACTTCGTTGAATCCCACCGTGGGGGCCGGCATGGTGACCGCCGCCATCGAGGCCTGGCTGCGCAAGCCCACGGTGGAAGACTTCAGCCGGTTGCGCAAGGAAGTTTCCCACCTGAAGGGGTGGTGGCACAATCGTGTGGCACGCATCTTTTTGATATTTACGTTGAGCAGCCTGGGCTCCGCCGCCGGCACCTATCTGGCCGGTTTTCGCATCTTCGGGAGATTGAGCGGTTGACTACCTTTCGACGGAGAACGGTTATGAAACGAAATCTCGTGATACTGCTTCTGCTGTTCCTGTTTTCCACCGTTCCGGCGTTCGCCGACAACGGCATCATCAATGTCGAGAGCAGCCATGATGTAGCCACCACCTCCCTGCGCCTGGAGAAGCTGCTGCGCGCCAACGGCATGACCATCTTTGCCCGGGTCGACCACGCCAAGGGGGCCGAAAAGGTGGGCAAGGGACTTCCCCCCATGGAGCTGCTCATCTTCGGTAATCCGAAACTGGGAACGGTGCTGATGCAGTGCAACCAGACCGCCGGCCTGGACCTGCCGCAAAAGATGCTGATCCGGCGCGACCGGCGAGGCAAGGTCTGGATCAGCTACAACGATCCGGTGTGGATAGCCAAACGACACGGTCTGGTGGGCTGCGGTTCCACGGTCAGCAAGATCAGGGAGGCGCTGGAGCGCTTCGCCAGCGAGGCGGCCGACTGACGGGGTAACGATGGAATCGGTCGATACCCTCATCCACGCACGATGGGTGATCCCGGTACGGCCGCCGGGAGCAGTGCTGGAGCACCATGCCGTCGCCGTGCGGGACGGCCGCATCCTGGCCATCCTCCCCTCGGCGGAAGCGGAGACACGTTACCGGGCGGAACATCTCCACCGGCTCACTGATCACGCCTTGATCCCCGGCCTGGTGAACGCTCACACCCATGCCGCCATGACGCTGTTACGGGGGCTGGCCGACGATCTGCCGCTGATGGAGTGGCTCGAGCGGCACATCTGGCCGGCCGAGAGCCGGTGGGTGGGCACGGACTTCGTGCGTGACGGTACCCGGCTGGCCATCGCCGAAATGCTGCGCGGCGGCACCACCTGCTTCAACGACATGTATTTCTTCCCGGATGTCGCCGCCCAGGTGGCCAGCGACGCCGGGATGCGCGCCGTCATCGGACTCATCGTCATCGACTTTCCCACTGCCTGGGCGAAGGATGCCGACGAATATATCCACAAGGGCCTCGAGGTGCACGATCGCTTCCGTTCCAACCCCCTGATCCACTGCGCCTTCGCCCCCCATGCCCCCTACACCGTCTCCGACGCACCGCTGGAACGCATCCGCACCTACGCCGAAGAGCTGGATCTCCCTATCCACATCCATCTCCACGAGACCTCTCTCGAGGTGACAGAAGCCCTGGAGAAAGACGGCCGGCGCCCGCTGCAGCGGCTGGATGAGCTGGGCCTGCTCTCTCCCCGTCTGGTGGCGGTCCACATGACCCAGTTGGAGAAGCGGGAAGTGGAACGGCTCGCCCTCTGCGGCAGTCACGTCGTACACTGCCCCGAATCCAACCTCAAACTGGCCAGCGGTCTCTGTCCGGTACAGGCCCTGCTGGATGGTGGGGTCAACGTGGCCCTGGGCACCGACGGCGCAGCCAGCAACAACGATCTGGACATGCCGGGAGAGATGCGCAGCGCCGCCCTGCTGGCCAAGGCGGTAGCGGAACAGCCCGCGGCCCTGCCTGCTGCAAAGGCGTTGGAGATGGCCACCCTGAACGGCGCCCGGGCCCTCGGCCTCGACCACGAGATCGGATCCCTCGAACCGGGCAAGGCAGCAGACATGGTGGCCATCGATCTGGGCAGTATCGAAACCCGGCCGGTCTATCACCCCCTCTCCCAGTTGGTCTATGCCGCCGGCAGGCAACATGTCACCGACGTCTGGGTGGCTGGCCGGCAGCTGCTCAAGAAGCGCAATCTCACGACACTGGACGAACAGGTTATACTGGAAGAGACGGCCCGTTGGCAGGACCGGATCCGCATCGACGCATAGAGACGAACCCCATGAGTGACATGGCAACCGAACACCACAACGTGGATGGCGGCGAGATCGCCAAGTTCTCCGAACTGGCCTCCCGCTGGTGGGACCCCGACAGCGAATTCAAGCCACTGCACGACATCAATCCGCTGCGGCTGAAATACATCGACGACATCGCCGACCTGGAAGGAAAACGGGTGGTGGACGTGGGCTGCGGCGGCGGCATCCTGGCCGAGAGCATGGCCCTGCGCGGCGCCGAGGTGACCGGCATCGACATGGCGGAGGCCTCCCTCTCCGTGGCCCGCCTGCACCAACTGGAATCCGGCGTACAGATAGACTATCGCCAGACCACGGCCGAGAAGCTGGCGGAGGAGATGCCGGAACGGTTCGACGTGGTCACCTGCATGGAGATGCTGGAGCACGTTCCCGACCCCGCCTCCGTCATCGCCGCCTGCGCCCGGCTGGCCAAACCCGGCGGGCACCTCTTCTTCTCCACCATCAACCGCACCCCCAAGGCCTACCTGTTCGCCGTCATCGGTGCGGAATACCTGCTCCACCTGCTGCCCAAGGGTACCCATGAATACAGCAAGTTCATCACCCCGGCGGAACTGGATGGCTGGGCCCGCGCCGCGGGCCTGGAGCTGCGGGATCTCACCGGCATGAGCTACAATCCGCTCACCAGGCAGTACAGGCTGGGCCGGGACATCGACGTCAACTACCTTGCCCACTATCGAAAATAACCCCACGGCGGCGGATCGGCCGAACGACCGCTACCCCCCGGGCGATCTCGCCATCTGGATCTTCATCCTGGCCGAGCTAGCGGTGTTTGCCATCGCCTTTGTGGGCTACGCCTTCGCACGTACCTACAACGTGGAGCTATTCGACGAGTACCAGCAGCATCTCGACCGTCGCTCCGCCCTGATCAACACCCTCGTACTGATCACCAGCAGCTACTTCGTGGTGCGGGCGGTCCACGCCATTCGGGAGGACGACAGTCGGCGCTGTGTCCAGTGGCTCTCCGCCGCCCTGCTGATGGGCGCCCTGTTCCTGTTCATCAAGGGCGCCGAATTTGCCCATCACTTCTCCCTGGGCATCAACCTGAGCACCAACACCTTCTACATGTTCTATCTCTCCCTGACCATCTTCCACTTCATGCACGTCATCATGGCCATGGTCATCCTCGCCGCCATCCTCCTCAAGGCGAGACGTGGCGGTTACAGCGCCCGGAATCATCGGGGGGTGGAGACCGGTGCCTCCTACTGGCACATGGTGGATCTGGTCTGGCTCATCCTGTTCCCGCTGGTCTACGTGATGCACTGAAACATGCACGACGAAAACCCCTCCCGCAACGACAACCGTACCTGTACCCTGGTCTGGCTCACGATGATCGGGCTGACCCTCGTCACCTATTTCTCGGACAAACT
>WFNS01000178.1 GCA_015488495.1 Gammaproteobacteria bacterium
AGGGGAAGCTGGATCGTGAACGCATCAAGGCGGTCGCCGATGCCGTGATGGAGGGGGCGGGTGACGCCGTGGCCCGGGAGAGCGAGCAGCTGAAGAGCGGTCTGAGCGATGCAGCGGCAGGGCTCGAACAGGCGTTGATCAAGACCGCGGATGCGCTCCGTCTGGCCATCGAGGAGGCGGCCGGACGGATGAGCGAGTTCAGCACCAAGGAGCTGAAGCGCTCCCTGGAAGATCTGGACAGCCTCGAGGAGATCTTCGTCGGTACCATGCAGCGCGCCGCGAAGAGCGGTGGAGAGGTGGTCAGAGGCATTGCAGGGGATCTGGCGGCGCATGCCCGCAACAGCGGTACCAGTATCGGAGAGCATGTAGCCGAAAACATGGAAAAGTTGCAGAACCGGTTGCGTGAGGTGGGCGTGGAGACCGCAGAGGTGGGAGAGGAGATGGCCAACCGCATCGGCCAGCTGGCGCGCGGCATCCTGGCCGGACTTGGCGAGACCCTGCTGGCCATGGCAGAGGGAAAAAAGGAAAAGGGTGACAAACCCTGATGCTCTGGGACGCACTGGGGGCGGCACGTGATCTGGGGCGTCTGCACAACATCGCCTCGGTTCTGATCCGCCACGGAATGGGGGAGCTGGTGCGCCGTCTGGGCATCGGCCGGCTCCTGGAACAGGCGGGGCGAATACTCCACTGGAAAGAGGCAGGGGAGTTCAACGAGATCACCGCGCCCGAGAGATTGCGTGCGGCTCTCCAGGAACTGGGTCCTACCTTCATCAAGCTCGGGCAGCTGATGGCCACCCGGGTGGATCTGTTTCCCCCGGAATGGATCGAGGAGTTCGAAAAACTGCAGGATGCGGTCCCGGCGGTTCCGTTCGAGGAGCTGCGGACGCAGCTGGAGGAGGACCTGGGACAGCCCCCGGAAGCGGTCTTCGTCCACCTGGAGAAGGAGGCCCTGGCCGCCGCCTCCATCGCCCAGGTACATCGCGCCAGGCTTGCCGACGGCTCCGAGGTGGTGCTGAAGATCCGCCGGCCGGGGATCGAGGAGACGGTGCGGGCCGATCTCAGCCTGCTGGCCCGTTTTGCGGAGATCGCCGAGGCGGAGATCCCGGAGCTGCGGCGTTACCATCCGGTGGAGATGGTCCGTCAGTTCAGCCGCTCCCTGCGCCGGGAGCTCAATCTGGAGAACGAGTCCCGAGCCGCCGAGCGGGTGGCCGCCAACTTCGCCGACGACGAGGCGATCGTCATTCCCCGCATCTACTGGCAGTGGACCTGCGAGCGGCTCAACGTCCAGGAGTACATCGACGGCATTCCGGCGCGCGACCTGGAGGCCATCGAGGCGGCAGGGCTCGATCGCTCCCTGCTGGCCCGGCGCGGAGTCAACGCGATGCTGCAGATGACTCTCGTGGACGGATTCTTTCACGCCGATCCCCACCAGGGGAACCTGTTCTATCTCCAGGACAACCGGATCGCCTTCATCGATTTCGGCATGGTCGGTACCCTTTCGCCGCGCCGCCGTGAGCAGGTGGCCGACCTGCTCTACGGTTTGATGATGCGCGAGACCGATCATGTCATCGACGTGCTGCAGGAGTGGACCGGAGGGTTCAACGCCCTCGACACCGACCGCCTCGGCGACGACCTGGAGGCGTTTCTCGACTCCTACCACGGGCTTGCCCTCAGGCAGCTGAACTTCAGCGTCATGCTCACCGACCTGATGGCGCTGTTCCGCGATTACCAGCTCGATCTGCCACCCGACCTCGCCATGCTGCTCAAGGCCTACGTCTCCCTCGACGGTCTGGGCAGAAAACTGGACCCGGATTTCAACATCGTGGTGGAGATCTCTCCCTTCCTGCAGCGACTGATCACCAAGCGCTACCTGCCCTCCAGCCTGCTCAAGCAGGGCTGGGACAATCTCTCCAGTACCCTCGATCTGTTGACGGGACTGCCGCGGGATCTGCGCCGGCTGCTGCGCATGGCGCGGCGTGGTGCCCTGCAGGTCCATGTGGACGTCACGCGGCTCGATCACTTCGGACACCAACTGGATCGCGCGGCCAGCCGGATTTCGGTGGGGATGGTGACGGCCGCCTTCATCATCGGCACTTCCATCGTGATGACGGCACCGGACAGCGGCCCCACGGTGATGGGTTACTCCCTGTTCGTGTTGCTCGGCGTCATCGGCGCCTGTCTCGGAGGGATATGGCTCTGGGTCTCCATCTGGCGCGGCCGACGGGAATGAATTGGGTAACTATTCAGCTCACCCCTGAAATCCGCCATTTCTGCGTTGAAAAACGGTCATTTACACTCGTAAACTCACATTTTTCGCCTTGAACTGACGGATTTCAGGGGCGATCTGAACAGTTACCAGCCTCTTTCAAATCATGCTGAATAGTTACTGAATTGGCGCACCTGCCCTTGAAAAAGCACGCCGAGGGATCCATGTAACAGGAAATCGTCGAGGTTTCGTGGCAACAACGAGGGCGGCGCAAAATGACCATTCTGGCAGCGGTATTCGATGATCCCCGTCTCGCCCGGGAGGCGGCGGAGAGGCTCATCGAACAAGACTTCCCCATGGACCAGATCTCCATCCTGCAGCGGGCGGGTGGCCATGGTGACGACTTTCTCGGCATATCCTACAAGGATGAGAAAGAGCGGTTCCGCTTCTGGGGTGAACAGGGTGCGCTCTGGGGAGCGCTGGCAGGGCTCGTGGCCGGCGCAGCGGGGCTGTTCGTGGTTCCGGGGATCGGGCCGCTGCTGGTGCTGGGTCCCTTCGTGGATACCGTCGCCGGCGCCGTGGCGGGCGGCGGAGTGGGAGCGGGCGCCGCGCTGGCGACCCGTCTGACCAATGCCATGCGCCGTATGGGTATCCCGGACGAGGATCTGGAGTACCTGCACCAGGCCATCATGGAGGGCAAAACCCTCCTGTTGCTCCAGTATGGTCAGAGGGATGCCACCGACTGGCGGCACGCCATCGGCTGGCAGGGGGCGGAATCGGTAAGGGTTTTTTGAGACCGGGACGGATGACAGGCGCAGCGGGTATTCCCGCTGTTCGTGTATGGATCGGTTGGCAGCAGAGGTGAGAGGAACGCGATGGGCAAGCAACTGGCGGTTGGGTGGCAATCTCCGCCCGGGGGGTATCCTTGCATGAACTGGAATGCGCAGCGGTGCCGGGTAGAGGATATGCGCGCAGAGTCGAAGGGGTGGCATGAAGAGCACAAACGGTGGAAGAGGGACATCGTTGGTTGGCTCAAGACCCAACGGCGTATCGAAGCGATACTGTACCAGCTGGAGAGAGAGCTGCCGGATTACCGGGAAGTGGCAGCGCACATGACGGACGTGATCGAGAATCATGAAATGCGGCTGCGCGAGCACGACGAGCTGCTGAATCGCTACCTGGAAGAGGGGCGGGACGACGCCGGTGAGTGCAGCAGGCTGGAGAAGGAGCACGGAAAGCAGGCTGCGCTGCACGCGGAGGTGCAGGAAGAGCACGATGCCTTTCGCACCGCCTATCTGAGAGCGATGCGCCGGGTCGAGCGACTGGTGAAGCGGCTGCAGGCGCTCTGTTCCGTTTCTTCCTGAATTCCTTTCCCCTCTTCTCCCTGGCTGGAGAAGGAGGGGAGTGGGCATCTTCCGGCGCGGGATGTGTGTAACCTGGGTTGCAGTTCCGTTTCTGTCGCTACTTCAGTATCTGTGTCACCAATCGCGTTGAAATATGAGTCAGGGATATCGCCATGAACAAGAAAGCAACCTTCTTCCAGCTTCTGTTGTCCTTCATTCTGGTCATGCTGATGGGGAGTGTTGCCGCCTCTCCGGCCGAAGAGTCCATCACTGATCGCGATATCATCCATTGGGTGAAAAACGCCTTGCGCAACGATGTCAGGGTGGATGTTTCCGGCATCGATGTGACTGTCAAGGATGGTATCGTCACCCTTTCCGGCGAGGTGAGCAGCTTGGCGGAGAAAGAGTACGCCACGGCTGACACCAGAAAGATTCGGGGCGTCAAGGGGGTGATCAACGAACTGGTGGTGAATCCAGCCGCCTACAACGACGACGATGTCTGTCACATGGTGCGGAGACGTATCCTGAACAGCGCCATCATCCAGCCCAACAACCGCATCGAGGTGAACTGCGACCGCGGCAAGGTGACCTTGTCCGGTGAGGTGACATCATGGGCAGAGAGGGACGAGGCCACGCTGCTTGCCAGCGAGGTGGACGGGGTCACCGAGGTTGAAAACAGAATCCTGCTGAAGAGCGCAGCACTGCGCAGCGACGAGCAGCTGCAGAAAGATGCGGCCACCCTGCTCGAGCTGGATCCCTATCTGAACGGCCTGCCGCTCAAGGTTACCGTCGAAAATGGCGAGGTGGTGTTGTCCGGTTCGGTGCGCAGTCTGTACGAAAGAAACCGGGCTGCGCAGCGGGTGGCCTTGCTGGGCGTGAAACGTGTGGTCAACAACCTCGAGATCGATCCGGCACTGGCCAAGGAGGCGCCCAAGGTGGTTACCTCCGTCAGCGATGAAGAGTTGAAGCTCGCCGTGAGGACGGTGCTCGACCTGGACAGCCGTATCGATGCCAGGAAGATTTCGGTAACGGCCGATTCTGGACACGTGGTACTGAGCGGGATGGTGATCAACCCCTACGAAAAGCGGATTGCCGGACAGGATGCCAAGGATGTGGTCGGGGTTGGCTGGGTGACCAACAATCTGGTGGTTCGTGTTCCCAAGAGAGATGATCGCTTCATCCGCGAGGATGTGGTGTTCAATCTGCATTCGGATCACGCCCTGGTGGGGACGGCCATCGTCACCCGGGTGAGCCGCGGAGTCGTCACCCTGACCGGCCAGGTTCACAACTGGTATCAGAAGACCCGCGCCGAGAGGATCGCCGAAAGGGTGAGGGGGGTGAAGAAAGTGAACAACCAGCTGCGGGTCTATCGTGCCGCAGCCAAATCGGATCAGGAGCTGGCCAGGGAGATCCGGAAACGTCTGAAATGGAACTGGATTACCTGGTGGGTCCATGACAAGATCAAGGTGGACGTGGAAAACGGCGTGGCCACGCTCACCGGAGATGTGGACACCTGGTCCGAGAGGGCCGAGGCGGCAAAGGTTGCCCTCGAGACCGAGGGGATCTGGGAGGTGGAAAACCGTCTCACCGTCAGCGGCTTCACCTATCGTTGGGACGAATGGTACAAGAATGTCCCCGATGCCTATGACCCCTACTATGATCCGGGGCAGGGCACCTACCATGGCCTGTACAACGAACGCTGGTGGTAGCCAAGTATGGTAGCCCGCGTTTGAATTGAAGAAGTCTCGCTGGAGATGGCAGCGCTCTGCATGCGGCGGCTGGCGCGCTGTTGAATCTGACCGTTGAAGGAGAGCCATGCCGTCCATTCCTTTCTCGGACAAGGAGAGCATCATCCGGCAGTTGCGGAAGTCCCCGCTGTTCGAGCCGCTGGCGGAGAGCTTGCTGGTGGACATGCTTCGCCACTTTCGGCGGGAGACCTGGAGAAAGGGGCGCTGTTCCCCGAGCTCCGAGACGGAGAAGCGTTTCTATGTCATCCTCTCCGGGCGGTTGAAGATGGGGCGCATCAACCCGGAGACGGGGCGGATGGTGACCCTGTTCCTGCTGAAGCCGGGTGACGTGTTCGACGTAATCAGTCTGTTGGACGGCAAGCCGCACCGCTCCACATTGGAAGCCATCGACGATCTGGAGCTGCTCTCCGCGGGCGTGGAGGAGGTGCGCCGCTGGATCGAGCTGCATCCCCAGTTCAATCGGGGGTTCCTTCCCTATCTCGGGTGGCAGATGCGCCAGTTGGCGGATCTGGCTGGCGATCTGGCCCTGCACGATACGGAAACCCGGTTGGCGCGGCTGATACTGCGGCACCTCGATCCCGATGGTCCGGCCAACTCACTGCATCTGATTCACGATCTATCCCATGAAGCACTCGGTGAAATGATAGGGACGGTTCGGGTGGTGGTGAACCGGCAACTGCAGCATTGGCAACGGGAAGGGGTGATCCTGGCGCGGCGGGGAAGGCTGGAGATCCAGGAGATCGAGGCGTTGTTGAAAAAGGCGATGCGTTCTCTCGGTTCGAGAAACGGAAAATCACGCAACAGGGGTTGAGCCTCTCCTCGTCTGTGACCCAGGTAGCTGACGCTTCACCCGTTCCGTTCCAGCATGACAGCTGTTTCTTTGATTGGATGCGGGGGCTGGGTGGGTCATTCTTTCCGGTGTCTCAATGGCTTTGTCAGGGGTGAACCCAGGGGGTGAGGAGATGGGAAACAACAGCTGTGTCGCCATCTATCGGACCCGCGAGCGGCTGAAGGAGGCGGTTCGGGCCCTGCGGAGGAGCGGGTCGGACATGGCAAAGGTGTCCATCGTCGGCAGGCCGGCCGATGGCGGCGATACCGTTTCCGGTCTCTATGTGGTGGAGGAGAGAATTCGGCTTCTGGAATCGGAGGTGCCGTTCTGGAAATCGCTGGCCGAGGAGCTGGGGGGCATGGCCTGGCTGGTGAAACCATCCTCCCGCGTGGTGGTCGGGGCGCTGGTATCCCTGCTGGAACGGCTGGCGGAGGGTGGCAAGGGTGGAAGCGAGACCAGTCTGACCGAGGAGATGCTCTACACCGTCGGCGCGACCCGAAAGAGCGCCCGCTGCTATGAAAAGGCGATCGATTCCGGACGCTATCTGACGGTGGTCCACGGATCCCTTCCGGAAGTGGAACGGGCCCACCAGGTTCTGCTGGAGACCTCCCCGGAGGACATCGCAATTCACCTCGCCTGAGGTGAGGATGGACGGCTCCCCCGGCGGGAGATTGCTACAGGGGATCAGGACATTGGCTGGAAAACAAGAACAGGAAAGGCTTTCCCTGAAAGAGGTCGTCGCCATGGGAGTGGGGGGGATGATCGGTGGCGGCATCTTTTCGGTGCTGGGGCTCGCCATTGCTGAAGCCGGTCACGCCGCGCCGCTGGCCTTTGCCGTTGGCGGTCTCATCGCCTTGATCACGGGAATGGCCTATGTGCGGCTCGGGCTGGCTTTCCAGTCCGATGGCGGGAGTTTCACCTATCTGGAGAGGGCGTTTCGTCAGCCCAACGTAGCGGGATTGGGCGGGTGGTTGCTGCTCGCGGGATATATCGGCACGCTGGCGCTCTATGCCTATACCTTCGGCGTCTATGGCGCGGCGTTGCTCGGCGGCGAGGGGGAGGCCAACGCTGCCACGCATCATCTGTTGGAGTCGCTGATCCTGCTCACCTTCCTGGGCATCAACCTTTACGGCGTCAAGGCCAGCGGCACCAGCGAGCTGCTGATCGTCACCGTCAAGGTACTCATCCTGCTGCTCTTTGCCGTCATCGGCATGCTGTTCATCGATATAGAGCACCTCACCCCCCTGTTCGATCACGGAGCCTCCGGCGTGCTGCTGGGTGCGGCATTGATATTCGTGGCCTACGAAGGGTTCGAGCTGATCCCCAATGCGGTGAACGAGATGGAGGATCCACGGCGCAATCTGGGAAGGGGAATCTTCGGTGCCATCGTCATCACCATTCTGGTCTATGTGCTGGTATCGCTGGTGGCGGTGGGCAACCTGACGCCAGAAGAGATCGAAAAATATGGGGAATACGCCCTGGCGGCAGCTGCCAAGCCCTTTCTCGGCCAGGCGGGCTTCGTCCTGATTGGCCTGGCGGCACTGTTCTCCACCGCATCCGCCATCAATGCCACCCTGTTCGGCACGGCCCGTCTGGGGATGGTGATGGCCAGGGAGCGGGAACTGCCGGCGGCGTTCGCCTTCGTCCGCCGGCAGAATCACATCCCCTGGTTCAGCCTGATCACCATCACTGCGGTGACGCTGTTGTTCGTCAATCTGGGTAATCTGACCATCATCGCCTCCTTCTCCAGCTCCACCTTTCTCATCATCTTCTTCGCCATCCATCTCTCCGCCTGGCGGTTGCGCCGGCAGATCGACATCCCTCCGATCTATCCGCTGACCGGCATGTTGTTCACCTCGCTCTCCCTGGGGGCCCTGGGGTTCTATTTGTGGAACAACGCCAGGGAGAGCCTACTCTGGATCGGTGTGGGCTATCTGGCGGTGGTGATTGCCGAACTGCTGTTCAGCGAAAGGCGATGGGTGTTCCGCAAGAGTACATGAGGGTACGAGTGGTACGGATGCGAAACTTTCTGTGGAATCGACTCCCCGCCCATTGAAAAGCCGGTGTCTGGTCCAAATTAACAGGAGAGGGATGGGGGAGAAGGTGGCCGGTTTTCTTCGACCGGCGAGACGAGGTGACGATACAGGAGTGAGCGATGGGCTTCCTTTTCCCACCAGGATGCAGGGCATCGGCTGAATGGGCCGGGCTGGGCCTTCCCCCGAGGAGGATTGCGGTATGAACCCGCTACAGGAGTTGAAGCGTTTCGGCCAGAGCCCCTGGCTGGACGATCTGAGGCGGGGGATGTTCACCGGCGGTTGGTTCCGCAGGCTGATGGAGGAGGACGGGATCTGCGGCCTCACATCCAATCCCGCCATCCTGGCCAAGGCGATCCTCGAGACCGATGATTACCGCGAGGCGTTGCGCACCTTGCGCACCCGGTACCGGGAGCCAGAGGCGCGCTACGAGGCGCTGGTGCTGGAGGACATCCGCCTGGCCGCCGACGCGCTGGAGCCAGTCTACCGGGAGAGTCACCGGCTGGACGGCTACGTCAGCCTTGAGATCTCTCCCGATCTGGCCTACGACGCCGAAACCTCCGTGCGCGAGGCGGAACGCTTGTGGCGCGCGGTGGATCGGCCCAATCTCATGATCAAGATCCCGGCCACCACCCCCGGGCTGGATGCCATTCGGGAGCTGACCCGCCGCGGCATCAACGTCAACGCCACCCTTCTCTTCAGCCCGCTGCGCTATGCCCAGGTTGCGGAGGCGTGGCGTGCGGGGATGGCGGAGCGGGTGGCCGCCCGTGAGCCGGTGGAAGGGATGGCCTCGGTGGCCAGCTTCTTCGTCAGCCGCATCGACACCCTGGCCGACCGTCTGCTGGCGGAGCAGGGTACCGACGACGCCCTCGCCCTGCAGGGGGAGGTGGCGGTGGCCGCGGCGAGGATGGCCTACCGCACCTTCAAGCAGCTCCGCGACACCACCGCGTGGCAGTTGCTGGTGGATTCCGGTGTCCGGGTGCAGCGGCTGCTGTGGGCCAGTACCTCCACCAAGAACCCCGCCTATCCGGATGTCAAATATGTGGATGCCCTGGTGGGGCCTCACACGGTGACCACGCTGCCGCTCCCCACCCTGGATGCGTACCGGGATCACGGCCGGCCCGGGCTGCGGCTGGAGGAGGGGCTCGATGGGGCGAAGGAGATCTTCGACGCGGTGGCCGCCGTGGGGCTCGATTTCGAGGCGATGGCGGAGCAGCTGGAACGGGAGGGGGTGGTGAAGTTCCAGGAGGCATACCACCGGTTGCTGGAAGTTCTGGGAACGGATGGGTGAGGTGAGCGCGCAAGAGGCCGTTCTCACGCTGAATGCGGGCTCATCCAGCCTCAAGTTCGGGGTGTTCACCCTCGACGGGACACATCCCCGGCGGCGCTGGTCCGGGGAGTACCGGGGGGTGGGCGGCCGCCGGGTCGGCTTCAGGCTGCGTGGCGCCGACGGCGGGGAAGCGGCCGAGGAGACGGTGGAGGTGGCAGACCACGAGCAGGCACTCTCCCATCTGCTCGGATGGTGGGATGGGGCCGTCCCCGATCTGCGGCTGGTGGCCGCGGGACACCGGGTGGTGCATGGTGGCACCGACTTCGACGGACCGGTGCCACTGGATGGCAGGGCGCTCCGGCGCCTGGGGGAGCTGGTTCATCTGGCGCCGCTGCACATGCCGCACAATCTGGCCATCGCCCACCTGCTGCAACGGCTGCGGCCGGGACTGTTCCAGGTGGCCTGTTTCGACACCGCGTTCCACCGTACCATGCCGCTGCGGGAGCGCTGTTTCGCCCTGCCGCGCCGCTGGTTCGGACGGGGCGTCCAGCGCTACGGGTTTCATGGCCTCTCCTACGAGTACATCGCCTCGGTGCTGCCCGAGTACCTTGGGGAGCGGGCCGACGGCCGGGTGATCGTGGCCCATCTCGGACATGGCGCCAGCCTCTGCGCACTGCACCGGCGCCGCTCGGTGGCCACCACCATGGGGATGACACCGCTGGACGGGATCCCCATGGCCACCCGTCCGGGGGCGCTCGATCCGGGAGTGGTGCTCTGGCTGCAGCGGCAGGCGGGGATGGCGCCGGAGGAGGTGGAGATGCTGCTCAACCGGCGCAGCGGGCTGCTGGGGCTCTCAGGGATCAGCGGGGACATGGAGACGTTGCTGGCCGACAGGCGTCCCGAAGCGGGGGAGGCGGTGGACTATTTCGTGCACCACACCCATCGCGCCATCGCCTCCCTGGCCGCTTCCCTCGGCGGGCTGGATGCCCTGGTGTTCACCGGCGGTATCGGCGAGAACGCCCCCTACGTCCGCGAACGGATCTGCCGCGAGGCCGCCTGGCTCGGGGTCACCCTCGATGCCGAGGCCAACAATGCCAACGGCACCTGCATCAGCCTGCCCCACGGTGGGGTGTCGGTCTGGCGCATTCCCACCGACGAGGAGCAGGTGATCGCACGACACACCCTGCATCTTCTGCAAAGAACCGGATGAAGAAAGGAGGCAAGCCATGAACCAGTCATCCCCCGACGGACCCCTTTCCGCGGAGGAGTTGCGGCAGATAGACGCCTGGTGGCGCGCCGCCAACTATCTCTCTGCGGGGCAGATCTTCCTGATGGACAATCCGTTGCTGGAGGAACCCCTCAGGCCGGAGCACATCAAGCCGCGCCGCCTCGGCCACTGGGGTACCACGCCGGGACTGAACCTGCTCTATGCGCACATGAACCGCCTCATCCGGCGGGATGATCTGGATGTCATCTTCATTACCGGGCCGGGACACGGCGGGCCGGCGCTGGTGGCCAACACCTGGCTGGAAGGGAGTTACAGCGAACTCTATCCCGCCGTCTCCCGGGATCGGGAGGGAATGCGGCGGCTGTTCCGGCAGTTCTCCTTTCCCGGTGGTGTCCCCAGCCATTGCGCGCCGGAGACGCCGGGCTCCATTCACGAAGGGGGAGAGCTGGGTTACGCGGTGGCCCATGCCTTCGGCGCGGTATTCGACAATCCCGGGCTGGTGGCCCTCTGCGTGGTGGGAGACGGGGAGGCGGAGACCGGGCCCCTGGCCACCGCCTGGCACTCCAACAAGTTCCTCAACCCGGCGCGGGACGGAGCGGTGCTGCCGGTGCTGCATCTCAACGGCTACAAGATCGCGAATCCCACCATTCTCGCCCGTATCGACGAGCGGGATCTGATCCGGCTGTTCGAAGGGTACGGCTACCACCCCTACGTGGTGGCCGGCGAGGAGCCAGAGGCGGTGCACCAGCAGCTTGCCGCCACCTTCGACACCGTCCTCGCCGGGATCCGTGACATCCAGAGGCGGGCACGGGAGAAGGGAGAGCGGCGCCTGCCCCGCTGGCCGATGATCATCCTGCGTACCCCCAAGGGGTGGACCGGCCCGAAGGAGGTGGACGGCCTGCGGGTGGAGGGGTACTGGCGCGCCCATCAGGTGCCCATCCCCGATGCCGCCACGCCGGAACATCTGGCCATCCTCGAGGCGTGGATGCGGAGCTACCGTCCCGAGGAGCTGTTCGACCGGCGGGGGGCACCCCGCCCCGGCATCACCTCCCTCGCCCCGGAGGGGACACGGCGGATGGGAGCCAATCCGCACGCCAACGGCGGGTTGCTGCTCAAGCCGCTGCGGTTGCCCGATTTTCGCGACTATGCGGTGCCGGTGGAACGGCCCGGCGCCGGGCTGGGGGAGGCCACCCGCTGCATGGGCACCTATCTGCGGGATGTGATGAAGCTCAACCGGGAGGCGGCCAATTTCCGCGTCATGGGACCGGACGAGACCGCCTCCAACCGTCTCTCCGCCCTGTTCGAGGTGACCGACCGGGTGTGGATGGCGGAGCGCTACGACTACGACGATCATCTCTCGCCGGATGGGCGGGTGATGGAGATCCTCTCCGAGCATACCTGCCAGGGGTGGCTGGAGGGCTACCTCCTCACCGGGCGGCACGGTTTCTTCTCCTGTTACGAGGCCTTCATCCACATCGTGGACTCCATGTTCAACCAGCACGCCAAATGGCTCAAGGTGTGCAACGAGATCCCGTGGCGGGCCGACATCGCCTCCCTCAACATTCTGCTCACCTCCCACGTCTGGCGGCAGGACCACAACGGCTTCTCCCACCAGGATCCGGGCTTCATCGACCACGTGGTCAACAAGAAGGCCGACATCGTGCGGGTCTATCTGCCGCCGGATGCCAACTGTCTGCTCTACGTGACCCACCAGTGTCTCAATTCGCGCAATCTGGTCAACGTCATCGTTGCCGGCAAGCAACCGGAGCCGCAGTGGCTGGGGATGGAGGCGGCCATCAAGCACTGCTCCGCGGGGATCGGCATCTGGGAGTGGGCCAGTAACGATCAGGAGGGTAAGCCGGACGTGATCATGGCCTGCTGCGGTGACGTGCCCACCATCGAGACCCTGGCAGCGGTGGAGATCCTGCGCCGTCACGCCCCCGGGTTGCGCATCCGGGTGGTCAACGTGGTGGATCTGATGACCCTGCAACCGCGGGAGGAGCATCCCCACGGCCTGTCCGATGCGGAGTTCGACGCCCTGTTCGGCACCGACGTGCCGGTGATCTTCGCCTTTCACGGCTACCCCTGGCTGATTCACCGGCTCACCTACCGGCGCCGCTTCCATCACCACCTGCATGTGCGCGGCTACAAGGAAGAGGGAACCACCACCACCCCCTTCGACATGGTGGTACGCAACGACCTGGATCGCTTCCACCTGGTGATGGACGTGGCCGACCGGGTTCCGGTACTCCGCGACCGCGCAGGCCATCTGCGCCAGCAGATGCGTGACCGGCTGGTGGAGCATCGCGAGTACATCACCACCCACGGCGAGGACATGCCGGAGATCCGGGAGTGGCGCTGGCAGGGGGAGCAGGGGTGAGCGCCAGCAAACCGCTGTAACCCAGGTAGCAGCACTCGGCGCATGGAACCGGTTGAATGAGAGACATGTGGCGAAGGAGGGGCAAGTGATGGCGGGAACAGAGCGGATCGAACGGGGGCTCACCTCGGAAGAGGCGGCGAAGCGTCTGCAGCAGTATGGCCCCAATGCGCTGGAGGAGAAGAAGCGCTCCGCCATCCTGCGGCTGCTCGGCTATTTCTGGGGTCCCATCCCCTGGATGATCGAGATCGCGGCGATTCTCTCTGCGCTGGTGCGCCACTGGGATGATTTCTGGATCATCGTTGCGCTGCTGGTGTTCAACGCCGCCGTGGGGTTCTGGCAGGAGTTTACCGCCGGCAATGCGGTGGAGGCG
This sequence comes from Gammaproteobacteria bacterium, assembly GCA_015488495.1. Taxonomy (GTDB): domain Bacteria; phylum Pseudomonadota; class Gammaproteobacteria; order Thiohalospirales; family Thiohalospiraceae; genus DRMK01. Next base: position 13,408 of record WFNS01000178.1, read on the forward strand.
TTGAAGAAGCAGCTGGCGATGAAGGCCCGGGTGCTGCGCGACGGCAAGTGGCAGGAGATCGATGCCAAAGGGCTGGTCCCCGGTGATGTGATCCGCATCCGGCTGGGGGACGTGATCCCCGCCGATGTGAAGCTGATCAGCGGTACCTATCTCAGCGTGGACCAGTCGGCGCTGACCGGTGAATCCCTCCCCGTCACCCTGAAGGTGGGGGAGAGCGCCTTCTCCGGTACCGTGGTCAAACAGGGGGAGGCGGTGGCCGAGGTGACGGCCACCGGTGTGCACACCCGGTTCGGCAAGACGGCGGGACTGGTGGCGCAGGCGCATACCGTCTCCCATTTCCAGAAAGCAGTACTGACCATCGGGGACTACCTGATCTACGTCAGCCTGGCCCTGGTGGCGTTCCTGGTACTTTTCCAATTGCACCGCAACGCCCCCTGGCTGGAGCTGGTGCAGTTCGCCCTGATCCTGACCGTGGCCTCCATACCGGTTGCCATGCCGGCGGTACTCTCCATGACCATGGCGGTCGGCGCATCGGCCCTCTCCCGGCGCAAGGCCATCGTCACCCGGCTGGAGTCCATCGAGGAGATGGCCAGCATGGATGTGCTCTGCTCGGACAAGACCGGCACCCTGACCCAGAACCGTCTCACGCTGGGCAAGATCGTGGTGTTCGGGGATTCTCACGAGCAGGGGGTGCTGTTGGCCGCTGCGCTGGCCTCCCGGGCGGAGGATCGGGACGCCATCGATGAGGCCATCCTGGCAGGGCTCGAAGACAAGAAGCTGCTGCACGCCTTTGCCCAGACCCATTTCGTTCCCTTCGATCCGGTGCGCAAGCGAACCGAGGCGACGGTGAGCGATCATCATGGGCACTCCTTTCAGGTCACAAAAGGGGCGCCGCAGGTCATCATGCGGATGTCCGGCCTGACCGAATCGGAGCGCTATCGCGCCCAGCAGACGGTGGATGCCTTCGCCGCGGAAGGGTATCGCGCGCTGGGGGTGGCACGGAGGGACGAGGGGGATGAGGAGTGGCGTTTTCTCGGGATCATCTCGCTGTTCGATCCGCCGCGGGAGGACTCGGCACGGACCATCGCCCGCGCCCGTGAGTATGGCGTCCAGGTCAAGATGGTGACCGGGGACAATCTGGCCATCGCGAAACAGATCGCCCGCAAGCTGGGGCTTGGAGACCGGATTCTGCCCGCTGCTGCACTCACGTCAGGGAAGGGCGGAAACGGTTCTTCCGGAGATGGCGAGCGGATTGAGCGTGCCGACGGTTTTGCCGAGGTCTTCCCCGAGCACAAGTTCGACATCGTCAAGGCGCTACAGGCGCGTGGTCACATTGTCGGCATGACCGGTGACGGGGTCAATGACGCCCCCGCGCTGAAACAGGCCGACGTGGGGATCGCGGTCAGCGGAGCGACCGATGCGGCCCGTGCCGCGGCGGATCTGGTGTTGACCGCCCCCGGCCTCTCGGTGATCGTGGAGGCCATCGAAGAGGCGCGGCGCATCTTCGAGCGCATGAACGCCTACGCCATCTACCGGATCAGCGAGACCATCCGCATCATGTTCTTCGTGGTGGCGACCATGGTGTTCTTCGATTTCTACCCCATCACCGCCATCATGATCATCCTGCTCGCCTTCTTCAATGACGTGCCCATCATGACCATCGCCTACGATCACACCGGGCTGGAGAAGGATCCGGTGCGCTGGGAGATGCACCAGGTGATCACCGTGGCCACCACCATGGGAGTGGTGGGGGTGATCGGCAGCTTCGGGATGCTGCTGCTGGCCATGGACTGGCTCAAGCTCGATGTGGCCCAGATTCAGACCTACGTCTTTCTGAAGATGGCGGTGGCCGGCCATCTGGTACTGTTCGTGGCGCGTACCAAGGGCTATTTCTGGCGGCGCCCCTGGCCGGCTCCCGTCATGGTCTGGTCGGCGGTGATCACCAAACTGGCGGCCACCGTGCTGGCCGCTTACGGCTTCGGTCTCATCACCCCCATCAGCTGGCCGGAGATCGGGCTGATCTGGGGCTATTCCGTTGCATCGGCACTGGTCACCGACCTGGCCAAGGTGCAGGTCTATCGCCATCTCCAGCACCGCGCCCGCCGGCACCAGCGCTTCATCAACCGGGTGCGGGAGCCGCTGCACCGCTTTGGTCAGGCCCCGGATGGCGGCAGACGGCAGCAGGCGCCGCTGGAGGACTCCTCCGGCGAAAGCACTTCACCGCGCACGGGATTGGGCCGGTAGGTGGTGCATCCCTTCAGTCCCAGTTGCCACGCCTCCTGGTAGATGGTGCGGAAGGTGTCGAAGTCGGTCTCTCCAGGGACGTTGATGGTCTTGGAGATGGCGTTGTCCACAAAGGGCTGCAGCGCCGCCTGCATCTGCAAATGATGGTGCGGTGAGAGCTGCCTGGCGTGGACGAATGGATCGGGCAGAGGCCCCTGGGGATGCCGTTCCCGCCACAGGCGCAGCGCGTGGTCGCTCAGCTCGAAGGTTCGGTACTCCTCTCCCCGCACCCGGATGCGCCGCCGGTAATGGAAATCGAATACCGGCTCGATGCCGCTGGAGATGTTGTTGGCCAGCAGGCTGATGGTGCCGGTGGGGGCGATGGCCAGCAGATGGCTGTTGCGAATGCCGTGGCGGGCGATGGCCTCGCGGATCTCCGCCGGCAGGGAACGGATGAAGGGGCGGTCGAGGTAGCGCTCGATTTGCAGAAACGGAAAGGGGCCTTTCTCCCTCGCCAGTTCCACGGAGGTGCGGTAGGCGGTGTGGCAGATGGTCTCCATGACCGAGGCGGCGCACTCCCGGGCCGCCTCGCTGCCATAGTGCAGTCCCAGCAGGATGAGGGTGTCGGCCAGGCCGGTGATTCCCAGCCCGATGCGGCGGCTGCCGTGGCTCTGCTCCCGCTGGGCGGGCAGGGGAAAGCGGGAGAGGTCGATCACGTTGTCCAGGAAGCGGACGGCCAGCGCCGCGGTGGCGCGTATCCCTTCCAGATCCAGTCGGGCGTTGGGGGTGAAGGGGTCGCGGACGAAACGGGTGAGGTTGATGGAGCCCAGATCACAGGCGCCGTAGGGAGGAAGCGGGATCTCGCCACAGGGGTTGGTGGCGGAGATCCACTCGCAGTAGCCCAGGTTGTTCATCCGGTTGATGCGATCGATGAACAGCACGCCGGGTTCAGCGGTGTCGTAGCTGGCCCGAAGGATCCGGTCCCACAGGGACCGCGCCCGTACCCGCCGGAAGATGCGGCAGGGACGGGAGGTTCCTGCCCATGCTTTGTGGATCGACTCGGGGTGGCGTTGTGCGGCGTTCTCCGGCAGCAGGTCGGCGGGAAACAGCAGCGGCCACTCCCGATCCTCTTTCACCGCCTCCATGAACTCGTCGGTGATCAGTACCGAGAGGTTGAAATTGCGCAGCCGCCCTGCCTCCCGCTTGACGTCGACGAACCGTTCGATGTCGGGGTGATCGCAGCGCAGTGTGCCCATCATCGCGCCACGGCGGGCGGCGGTGGAGAGCAACGCCTCGCACATGGCGTCCCAGATCTGCATCAGAGCCACCGGACCGGGGTTGGCCTCGCCGTTGCCGGCGTCCGCTGGCAGCAGGGTGGAGAAATCGTATCCCACACCGCCCCCCTGCTTCATGGTGAGCGCACCCTCTTTCAGATTCTCGAAGATGGATTCCAGGGAGTTGTCGATGCGCCCCATCACGAAGCAGTTGAACAGGGTGACCTCCCGCCCGCTGCCGGCACCGGCGAGGATGCGTCCGCCGGGCAGGAAGCGGAAGCCTTCCAGCAAGGCATGGAACCGCTCCTCCCAGGTCCTCTGCTCCCTGGGCTCCACCGATGCCATTGCCTTGGCGACGCGCCGCCAGCTCTCGTCGATGGTGCGCTCCTCTCCGTATCGGTAGCGGTTCTGCCATACCAGCTCCGCAACGGAGACCTCGAAAGGGGGTGTCGTCATGACCACATCACGTCCCGTCGGCAAACTCTTGAGTAACTATTCAGCTCACCCCTGAAATCCGCCATTTCTGCGTTGAAAAATGGTCATTTACACTCGTAAACTCCCATTTTTCGCCTTGAACTGACGAATTTCAGGGGCGATCTGAACAGTTACCGGCCTGTTTCACACTATGCTGAATAGTTACACTCTTGATTGCATTATAGGGGATAGGGGAAACGATTGTCTGAAGAGAAGGTTTGTTCCGGCGAGGAGAGGGAGGGCCCCTCTCGTGGCGCGCACCACGAGAGGGAAGAGTCGAGTTCTACCGGGCCGTGGGGATGCGGAACAGGTGGTCCATCCGGTCCAGGCCGCAGCTCAGGTTTTCCACCCAGTCGATGAATTGGTTGACGTTCTCCTTGCCCTGGTAGATGGCTCCGTGCTGGGGTGCAATGGTCTCGATGTCCAGCTCACGGACCATGGCCGCCCAGAGCTGAAGCGCCTTCACCGTGGGCATGTAACGCTGGTGGAACCACTCGATGCGGGGGATGTGTGACTCGAACTCCTCCACGATGCGATATTCGGTACCGATGGAGGCGCCCAGATCACCGGAATAGAGGATCTTGGAGATGGGATCGTAGATCTGGAAATTGCCGGCCGAATGGAGAAAATGGCCCGGAATGATGAGCAGTTCCGCTCCTTCCAGGTCGAGGATCATCCCTTCGTCGGGGATGGTCCGGATGCGGTTGAACACCACCCGGTCGATGCCGAAGTGGGCGACGAAGCGGGTCCACAGCTGGGACATGAGGCCCTCGGCGGAGGTCATCATGAACCAGAAGTTGGCTGCCGCCACGATGTCCGGGTCCTGATGGGAGAAGAACAGGTACTTCAGATCCGGCGGCGCCACCAGGGTGGAGAGCTCGGAGAACACCTTGGAATGGATCTTGTGACCGCCCGGATCCAGCAGCATGCCCTTTTTCTTGTGGATGATCACGTGCTGGTTGGTCGGGATCATCTCCCCATCGGCGTAGTCCTCGAGCAATACGTTCTTGTGTTCTTCGTTTTCAAACAGTGTGATTTGTGACATGTGTTCCCCGAGTGGTTGTCCAGACGTTATCGATCGCAGACGCCACTGAAACCCCGCGGCGGAGGTCCGCGGGTTTCAGAAGCGCCCTTTGCCTTTGATAAAGAAATTATAACTTAATGAAGTTGCGCGGTGCGAACAATGGTTCTCAGGGGAGGTCGTAGTAGTCTTCCATCACGTCCAGTCCGCAAGGTTGATTCTCCACCCAGTCGATGAACTGGTTGACTATCTCCTTGCCCTGATAGACCGCTCCATGCTGCGGGGCGATGGTCTCGATGTCCAGCTTGCGGGCCATCTTCGCCCAGAGCTGATAGACCCGGATGGTCGGCATGTAGCGCCGGTGAAACCCCTCAATGGCCTTGATGTGGGATTCGAAGTCCTCCACGATGCGGTAGCCGACCCCGATGGAGGCACCGAGATCACCGGAGTAGAGGATCTTGGAGATGGGATCGTAGACCTGGAAGTTGCCGGCCGAATGCAGGAAATGGGCGGGCAGGATGGAAAGCTGTACCCCCTCCAGATCCAGGTACTGTCCACGGTCCGGGATGGTCTTGATGCGGTGGAACACCATCCGGTCCACGCCGAAATGGGCGACGAAGCGCAGCCACAGTTCGGAGATCAGGCCGTCTGCCGGGGTCATCATGAACCAGAAGTTGGCGGCCGCGACGATATCGGGATCCTGATGGGAGAAGAAGATATATTTCAGGTCGTTGGGTGACAACTCGGCAGAGAGATCGGAATAGACCTGTGAGTGGATCTTGTGGCCACCGGGATCCAGCAACATCCCCTTGCCCTTGTGAATGATCAGGTGCTGGTTGGCGGGTACCATCTCGCCTTCCGAGTGATCCTCGAGCAGGATGTTCTTGTGCTCTTCGTTTTCGAACAGGACGACCTGCGTCATCGTAGTTTCCCCCCTGGCTCTGTTATCTGGAGACGGTCAAAAAAAGTTCAGGATCGACGCGGGTGTCGTTGAGGCTGACCGACCAGTGCAGATGGGCACCGGTGACACGGCCTGTCATTCCAACCCTGCCGATGACCTGTCCCTCTACTACTACATCATCTTTTGCCACATCGATGTGATTCATATGGCAATACATGGTGATCAGTCCTTGACCGTGGTCAATAAAAACGGTGTTTCCATTGAAAAAATAGTTTCCGGTGGCCACCACGACACCGGGGGCGGGGGCCCGGACGGGGGTCCCCTTTGAGGCGGCGATATCCAGCCCGCTGTGGGGCTTGCGCGGCTCCCCGTTGAAGAAACGGCGCAACCCGAACGGGCTGCTCAGCGGCCCGTCCACCGGCAGGATGAAACCGGCGTCTACCTGCGGGGTGTCCCGCCAATGGGCAAAGGCGGCGCCGATCTCCTGTTTTTCCCGCCGGATACGCGCCAGATCTTTCGCGTTGGGATTGACCATCCGCCGGTTCTTGATGGTCAGGTGCTGTTCGCGGTACTTCTTCTCTTTCACGGTGAATGAGACGTGGTCTTGCCTGGCCCCCTTCACGGTCACGGTGTGCCGGCCGGGCTTGGCGCTCAGGGGAATACCGATCACTGCATACCAGCCCTCTCCCTGGCGGACCACCATGACCCGCCTGTCCCGGTACCACGCCCGGGGTGGCCGTTCTCCATTGGCCGGAAGCGCCACGATGGCCACGCCTCCCGGGACGAGGGCAGGACGCGGCAGTTCGATCGCCGCGCTGGCGCCGGAGAACAGTAGCAACCAGCACAGCCACCAGCCTGGCCATGCCTTACTCATCGATGGTCTCCTCCACCCGGCAGCGGATACGCCCCCTTTCCAGCCTGGTTTCCACCCGATCCCCCTTCTTCACCATCCCGCTGCTGCGCACGATGGCGCCGTCCGGCAGCCTGTGAACGATGGCATAACCCCTTCCCAGCACTGCCAGCGGACTGATGGCATCCAGCCGGTGAGTCTGTATCAGCAGCCGCTGATGACAGTTTTCCAGCAGCTGGGAGATGCCCGAATAAAGCTGTTTTCGGACGATATCGCATTTTGTTGATAGTTCCCGGAGGCGATGGGCCGGAGTCTGTTGTCGCAGGCGGGCGCTCAGGCGGTCGAGCTCCGCGTGCCGGTGGCGAAGCTGATGGTGCCAGGCGCCGCCCAGCCGCTGCTCCAGCTCGTCGAGGCGCTGGGCGATCTCCTGCAGTCTTCTGCCGGGATGCTTGAGACGTGTGCTCTGCCAACGGAGACGTTCCTCTGCCAGGGTCAGCCGTCGCTTCATCGCCTGCCGCAACCGCACGGCCAGCCGGGTGGTGCGCTCCTGCAGCTCACCGCCGTCAGGGCTCAGCAGTTCGGCCGCAGCCGAAGGGGTGGGCGCGCGATGGTCGGCCACGAAGTCGGCGATGGTGAAGTCGATCTCGTGGCCCACCGCCGAGACGATGGGCAGGGGGGAGGCGTGGATGGCGCGAGCCACCACCTCTTCGTTGAAGGCCCACAGATCCTCCAGCGAGCCTCCGCCGCGCCCCACGATCAGGACCTCACACTCTCTCCGTCTTCCGGCCAGCTCGATCATCGAGGCGATCTCCCCGGCAGCCCCTTCCCCCTGAACCGCCACCGGATAGAGGATCACCGGGATGGCCGGAAAGCGGCGCCGCAACACGCTGAGGATGTCGCGGATGGCCGCACCGCTGGGGGATGTGATCACCCCGACGCAGCGGGGCAGGGTGGGAAGTGGTTTCTTGTGCTCGGCGGCGAACAGCCCTTCCTGGTCCAGGCGCCGCTTGAGTGCCTCGAAGGCACGCTGCAGGGCTCCGTCACCGGCCTCTTCCATGTGCTCCACCAGCAGCTGGTAGTCGCCGCGGGGTTCATAGAGCCCTACCCGGGCCCGTACCAGCACCTGCATGCCGTTTTCAGGCCGAAAACCCAGGTGGATGGCCCGGTTGCGGAACATGGCACCCCGCACCTGGGCCTTGCTGTCTTTCAGGGAGAAATAGAGGTGGCCGGACGCGGGCCGGGCCAGGTTGGAGATCTCCCCCTCGATCCAGAGCAGGGGGAAGGCCCCCTCCAGCAGCCAGCGCACCTCGCGGTTGAGTTCGGAGACGCTGAGTACCTGCCGGAAGCCCTCCGCCGGCGCCGTATCGCTTGCGATCGTTTCCATGACGCAAGTTTACCAGTATGGCGACAAACCGTATAATGCGCCGATTATCCGTTTGGACCTGAATCTGGAATCCCGCCCATGCGAATCGTTCAGGAAGCGTTGACCTTCGACGACGTTCTCTTGCTCCCCGCCCACTCCAGGGTCATGCCGCGCGAAGTAAGCCTGCGAACCCGGTTGACCCGCAACATCGAGCTCAACATTCCGCTGGTGTCCGCCGCCATGGATACGGTCACCGAGGCGCGCCTGGCCATTGCCCTGGCCCAGGAGGGGGGCATCGGCATCGTCCACAAGAACATGACCATCGAGGCGCAGGCCGGCGAGATCCGGCGGGTGAAGAAGTTCGAGAGCGGCGTGATCAAGGAGCCGATCACGGTGACACCCGGGACCAGCATCCGCGAGGTGCTGGCGCTGACCAGGGCTGAGAACATTTCGGGCGTTCCGGTGGTGGAGGGCGAGGATCTGGTGGGAATCGTCACCAGCCGCGATCTGCGTTTCGTCTCCGAGCGGCACTACGACGAGCCGGTAACCACCATCATGACCCCCAAGGAGCGGCTGGTGACGGTGCGTGAAGGGGCGGAGCGTGACGAGGTGGTGCGCCTGCTGCACGCCCACCGTATCGAGAAGATCCTGGTGGTCAACGACAAGTTCCAGCTGCGCGGCATGATCACCGTGAAGGACATCCAGAAGGCCACCGAGAAGCCGCACGCCTGCAAGGACGAACAGGGCCGCTTGCGGGTGGGGGCTGCGGTGGGCGTCGGCGCCGGTACCGACGAGCGGGTGGCGGCGCTGGTGGAGGCCGGGGTGGATGTGATCGTGGTGGACACCGCCCACGGCCACTCCCAGGGGGTGCTGGATCGGGTGCGCTGGGTGAAGCAGAACTTCCCCGGGGTGGAGGTGATCGGCGGGAACATCGCCACCGCCCAGGCGGCACGGGATCTGGTGGCCGCCGGCGCCGACGGGGTGAAAGTGGGGATTGGTCCCGGCTCCATCTGCACCACCCGCATCGTGGCGGGGGTGGGGGTGCCGCAGATCACCGCCATCAGCAACGTGGCGGAGGCGCTGAAGGAGAGCGGAGTGCCGTTGATCGCCGATGGCGGCATCCGCTATTCGGGAGACCTGGCCAAGGCCATCGCCGCCGGCGCCTATGTGGTGATGATCGGCGGCATGTTCGCGGGCACCGAGGAGGCCCCCGGCGAGGTGGAGCTGTTCCAGGGGCGCTCCTACAAGTCCTACCGCGGCATGGGTTCACTGGGGGCGATGGCCGGTCAGGAGGGCTCCAGCGACCGCTACTTCCAGGAGGGCGGCGACGCGGAGAAGCTGGTCCCCGAAGGGATCGAGGGGCGCGTGCCCTATAAGGGGCCGCTGCAACCGGTCATCCACCAGCTGCTCGGCGGCCTGCGCTCCAGCATGGGTTACACCGGCAACGCCACCATCGACGAGATGCGCACCCGGCCGGAGTTCGTCCGGGTCACCGGGGCCGGAATGAAGGAGAGCCATGTCCACGATGTGCAGATCACCAAGGAAGCGCCCAACTACCGCCTCTGAAGCATGAGCGCCGACATCCATCGCCACCGTCTGCTGATTCTCGATTTCGGCTCCCAGTACACCCAGCTCATCGCCCGGCGGGTGCGGGAAGCCGGGGTCTATTGTGAGATCCACGCCTGCGACATGAGCGACGCGGCGGTCCGCCGGTTCGCGCCGCACGGCATCATCCTCTCCGGCGGTCCGGAGTCGGTCACCGAGGGGGAGACCCCGCGCGCCCCCGAGGTGGTGTTCGAACTGGGGGTGCCGGTGCTGGGGATCTGCTACGGCATGCAGACCATGGCAGCCCAACTCGGCGGGCGGGTGGAGAGCGCCGATCGCCACGAATACGGCTATGCCCAGGTACGGGCCCGCGGTCACACCCGCCTGCTGCGGGACATCGAGGATCACACCAGTCCCGAGGGCTACGGCCTGCTGGACGTCTGGATGAGCCACGGCGACCGGGTGACGGAGCTGCCGCCGGGATTCAGGTTGATGGCCTCCACCGACGCCGCGCCCATCGCCGGAATGGCCGACGAGGAGCGCCGTTTCTACGGTGTGCAGTTTCATCCCGAGGTGACCCACACCAAGCAGGGCGCCCGTATCCTGAGCCGCTTCGTCAACGACATCTGCGGCTGCCCGCCGCTCTGGACGCCGGGCAACATCATCGAGGACAGCATCGCCCGGATCCGTGAACAGGTGGGCGGGGAGGAGGTGCTGCTGGGACTGTCGGGCGGAGTGGACTCCTCGGTGGTCGCCGCCCTGCTGCACCGCGCCATCGGCGATCAGCTCACCTGCGTGTTCGTGGACAACGGGCTGCTGCGCCTGCACGAAGGCGATCAGGTGATGGCCACCTTCGCCGAACACATGGGAGTACGGGTCATCCGGGTGGATGCCGAGCGACGCTTTCTCGAGGCCCTGGAGGGGGTCACCGATCCGGAAGAGAAACGGCGCATCATCGGCCATCTGTTCATCGAGCTGTTCGACGAGCAGGCCGCCCGCCTGAAAAACGTGCAGTGGCTGGCCCAGGGCACCATCTACCCGGACGTAATCGAATCCGCCGGCGCCAAGTCCGGCAAGGCGCATGTAATCAAATCCCACCACAACGTGGGCGGCCTGCCGGAGCAGATGAA
>WFNS01000179.1 GCA_015488495.1 Gammaproteobacteria bacterium
AAGACCAGATTTCGCGCCGGAATGGAGATGTTGGTACTGAGGCGCGCCCCCTTGCTGCCCAGCGGATCCTTGATCACCTGCACCAGGACGCTTTGGCCCTCCCGCAGCAGTTCGCTGATGGAGCCGTTCTTTTCCGCCTCCTCCCGGCCTTCGTTGCCGGTCCCGGGGTGGATGTCCCGCTCGTGCAGAAAGGCGGTGCGTTCGAGCCCCACCTCCAGGAAAGCCGCCTGCATGCCGGGCAGAATCCGGCATACCCGGCCCTTGTAGATATTCCCCACCAGGCCGCGACGGCTGGCACGCTCGATGTAGATCTCCTGGAGCACACCGTTCTCCACCACCGCCACCCGGGTTTCCCGCGGTGTCACATTGATCAATAGCTCTTCACGCATGGATTGCCGCCGCTCCCCGATCTCATCGATGATAAGGATGGTTCTGCAGGATGGACCAGCCGCGATAGAGCTGCTCGGCCACCACGATGCGCACCAGCGGATGCGGCAGGGTGAGCGGCGAGAGCGACCAGGCGCTGTCTGCCCTCGCCAGGCACTCCGGCGCCAGTCCATCCGGTCCTCCCACCAGCAGCGCCACATCCCGTCCGCCCTGCAGCCAGCCCTTCAGCTTCGCTGCCAGCTGCGGTGTGTCCCACATCGCTCCCCGCTGATCCAGTGCAACCACCAGGGCCCCCTTGGGAATGGCGGCGCATATCCGCTTCGCCTCTTCCCCGAGCAGCCGGGAGAGAACCGCGCTCTTCCCCCGCCTCGCCACCGGGATCTCCACCAGTTGCAGCCGGCACTCCGCCGGCAGACGGCGCGCATATTCTGCGAATCCCTGTTGCACCCATTCCGGCATCCGGTTTCCTGCCGCGATAAGATGGATATTCATGATGGCTCTTCTCCCGCCTGGATCCTTTACTCTGGAGCGTTGGTGTCCCAAAGCTTCTCCAGATTGTAGAAGGCCCGCACCTCCGGCAGCATGATATGGACCACCACATCCACCAGATCCACCACGATCCACTCCCCGGTCTGTTCCCCCTCGACCCCCAAAGGCTGAATGTCATGTTGCTTGACCTTCTCGATCACCTTGTCTGCCAGCGCCTTGACCTGGCGGTCCGAGGTGCCGGTCGCCACCACCATCATGTCGGTGATGCTGCTCTTGCCGCGCACATCCATCACCTTGATCTCTTTCGCCTTCAGCTCCTCCAGCGCTTCGACGACCAGATTGCAGAGTTGTTCAGTTGTAATGGATTTCATCGATAGAGTCGTTGCTCCTGTATGTAGACCCGCACCTCCTCCGGAAGCAGATAACGGGGATTCCTCCGTTGCCTGATCAGGGAGCGGATGCGGGTGGAAGAGATATCGAGCTGGGTGACCGGGTGCATGAAGACGCAACCCGCCGGAGAATCTCTCAACGCGCCCGGGTCGCTCACCAGAGAACCGCCCGCCAACTCGGCCAGCGGCCCCCCGTGGTCGTCGAGATGCTCCGGTGACCAGCCGGGACGGTGGGACACCACCAGATGGGCCAGCCGGGGAATCTCCTGCCAGCGGTGCCACCCATTGAGCCCGAGAAAGGCGTCCATACCCATCAGCAGGCAGAGAGGACGTCCTTCCCCCAGCTCGGCCCGCAACTCGGTGAGCGTATCCACCATGTAGGATGGCCCGCTGCGTCTGATCTCCCGCTCATCCGGAATGAAGCCGGGCTGGGCCGCCACCGCCCTGCGCAACATCTCCAGACGATGGGCGGGATCGGCATACGGCGCACGGCGGTGGGGTGGCACCCCGGCCGGAATCAGTCGCAACTCGTCCAGCCGGAGAACCTCGAACAGCTCCAGGGCCGGACGGAGATGCCCGAAGTGGACCGGGTCGAAGGTACCGCCGAAGACGCCGATCACGTTCGGATGTGCCCGTCACCGAGAACGATGTATTTCTGCGAAGTGAGCCCCTCCAGCCCGACGGGTCCCCGCACGTGGATCTTGTCGGTGCTGATGCCGATCTCGGCGCCCAGACCATACTCGAAGCCGTCGGCAAAGCGGGTAGAGGCGTTGACCATCAGCGAGCTGGCATCTACTTCGGTGAGAAAACGGCGGGCGCGGCCGTAGTCTTCAGTCATGATGGACTCGGTGTGACCGGAGCCGTGGCGATGGATGTGCTCCATGGCGGCATCCAGATCGGCCACCACGCGGATGGAGAGGATGGGGGCCAGGTACTCGGTATCCCAATCCTCCTCGGTGGCCGCCTCGATCTCCGGCAACAACCGCCGGGTGGCTTCGCAGCCCCGCAGCTCCACCCCCTTCTCCCGGTACATCCGCCCCAGTTCGGGCAGCACCTCGGCGGCGATCCCTTCGGCCACCAGCAGGGTCTCCATGGTATTGCAGGTACCGTAGCGCTGGGTCTTGGCGTTGAAGGCGACCCGAATGGCCTTTTCCCGGTCGGCCCGGTCGTCGATATAGACGTGACATACGCCATGCAGATGCTTGATGACCGGCACCCTGGCATCCCGGCTGACCCGCTCGATCAAGCCCTTGCCCCCGCGGGGAACGATCACGTCCACATATTCCGGCATGGTGATCAATTCACCCACCGCCGCCCGGTCGGTGCTCTCCACCACCTGCACCGCATCCAGCGGCAGACCTGCCTTCTCCAAGCCGGCATGGATACACGAGGCGATGGCGCGGTTGGAGTGGATCGCCTCGGAGCCACCCCGCAGGATGGCAGCGTTCCCCGACTTGAGGCAGAGCGCCGCTGCGTCGGCGGTGACATTCGGCCGGGACTCGTAGATGATGCCGATCACCCCCAGGGGAACCCGCATCTTTCCCACCTGTATCCCGGAGGGACGGTATTTCAGATCGGTGATCTCTCCCACCGGATCCGGCAACTGCCCGATCTGCCGGAGCCCCTCGGCCATCGCCAGCACCCGCTGCTCGTTGAGCTCCAGCCGGTCCAGCAGGGCCGAGCCCAGCCCCTTTTCCGCTCCGGCCGCCATGTCCTTGCGATTCTCCTCCAGCAGCCGGGGCATCTCCTCTTCGATGGCCTCGGCGGTAGCCTCCAAGGCGGCATTCTTCGCCGCCGTACCGGCTCGGGCCATCGCCCGGCTGGCCTCCCGGGCCCGGCGGCCCACCTGATGCATATATTCCTTGATGTCGGTATCGTTCATTGAGCAGTTCCTGAATGGATCGTCGTTCAACTACCGCAAGCCGGTCACCTGCCACGCATCCGGCGCCCCGCAAACAGTGGCTGGCCGGCCATCGATAGAATCAATTGTAGCAATTCGTCCCACGGGTTCCCCTCTTCCGCTCCCTTGATCACCCGATCGATACGGGCAGCCCGGCGCAGCAGCTGCTGCCAGCGCCTCACCGGATGCCGCCGCAGCCCCTCGCGAATCAGCGGCTTGCGCTGCTCCCATACCCGGTGTCGATGCAACAGCTGCTCCAGCGGAACGCCGCCGGCCAACTCCACGGCCATCCCCTGCAGCTGGCGAATCTCGCGTGAAAGTGCCCAAAGCACCAGCACCGCTTCCACCCCCTCTTCCTGCAATCCCTGCAGAATCCGCACGCTGCGCGCCGCCTCTGCGGCCAGGGCGCTGTCCACCAGTTCATATATGGTGAAACGGGCGCTGTCCCCCACGGCCGCTGCGATCGCCTCCGGGTGCAGCCGTCTCTCCCCGTAGAGCAGATGAAGCTTTTCGATCTCCTGGGCAGCTGCCAGCAGGTTCCCTTCCACCCGCTCCGCCAACAGGGCCACCGCCTCGGGAGTCGCCTGTACTCCCCTGGCCCGCAGCCGCTTCTCGATCCAGACCGGCAGTTCGGCCGGTTTCAACGGCCATACCTGGACCACCACGCCGCCCTTTTCCAGCGCCTGAAACCATTTGCTGCGCCGTGCCGACGGCTCCAGCTTGCCGCTGACGATCAACAGCACGCAATCCTCCGGCGGATTCTCCGCCCAGGCACGCAGCGCCCGTGCTCCGGCATCGCCCGGCTTCCCCCCCGGCAGACGGAGCTCTATCAGCCGCCTTTCGGCAAACAGGGAACGCATCCCCGCTGCCGCACCCAGCTCCCCCCAGTCGAACCCCTTGCCGGCATGCAGCACCTCACGACCGGTAAACCCCCGCGCCCTCACCGCATTGCGCACGGCATCGGCCGCCTCCATCTGCTGCAGCGGCTCGTCACCCGCGATCAGGTAGAGCGGCGCCACCCACTGATCCAGCTGGGCCTGCAGCCGCCCGGAAGAGAGAATCATCGCGGTTTACGGCGGCTGTATCGCAGCCGGTTCACCACCGCCGCCACCACCCGGCGACGCAATTCATGCCAGAGCTCCTCCCGCTCGGTGCTCTTGCCCAGGACATCGGCTTCGTCGAAGGTGTACTCCTTGGTACGCACGACGCTTCGCGAGGGCAGCAGCACCCTTCCGGCGGGAGTGCGAACGCTGTAGACCAACCGGTAGCTCAGCTCGTACTCCCGGGGCCGTCCTTCACTGTTCACGGAGAGAACACGGCGCTGACGCTGCTCTCCTTCGACCACGATCACCACATCCCCCTGTGCGGCCCGTTCCACCAGGGTGGCCCCCGCCGCCCGCAGGGAGTGTGCCAGCATCTCGATCGTCTTTCCGTAGCGCGGTTCTCCCGTCACCTGGACCCGCTCGAGCCATGCCGGCAGCGACACATCCCCCCGCAGATGAAAACCGCAGGCACCCAACAGGGGCAACAACAGCAGCAGAAGCGGGCGTCCTCCCATACCGGGTCTGCCGTTCACGACACCACGATGTTCACCAGCCTGCCGGGGACCACGATCACCTTCTTCACCTCCCTGCCCTCGACGAAGCGGCGCACATTCTCTTCCTGCCGGGCCGCCTGCTCGACAGCGGCTCGATCGGCATCGGCCGGCACCTGGATACGTCCCCGCAGCTTGCCGTTCACCTGCACCACCAAAGTCACCGTGTCGCTGCGCAACGCATCCCGATCCACCGAGGGCCACGGTTCATCGACCACCGCCCGCTCGTGCCCCAGCGCCCGCCACAGGGCATGGGTGATGTGGGGTACGATGGGGGAGAGCAGCAGCACCATGCTCTCCAGCGCCTCCCGCACCACCGCCCGCCCCTGTGGGGTGGCGGCCTCGAAGCGGGAGACGGCATTGGCCAGCTCCATCACCGCGGCGATGGCGGTGTTGAAGGTATAGCGCCGCCCCATGTCGTCGCTCACCTTGGCGATGGTGTCGTGCACCCGCCGGCGCAGCGCCTTCTCCTGGTCGTTCAGCGCCGAGCGGTCCAGTTGCGGCACCTCCCCTTCCGCCAGATGCTCGTACACCAGGCGCCAGAGCCGCTTGAGAAAGCGGGACGCCCCCTCCACGCCGGCATCCTGCCACTCCAGCGACTGCTCGGGAGGGGCGGCGAACATCATGAACAGCCGGGCGGTATCGGCCCCGTAGCGGGCGATCAGCGCCTCCGGATCCACCGTGTTGCCTTTCGACTTGGACATCTTGGCACCATCTTTCAGCACCATGCCCTGGGTCAGCAGCCGGGTGAAGGGCTCGTCTCCCTCCACCAGCCCCTCGTCACGTAGCAGCTTGTGATAGAAGCGTGCATAGAGCAGATGGAGGATGGCGTGTTCGATGCCGCCGATGTACTGATCCACCGGCAGCCAGTACCGGGCCCGTTCATCCAGCATCGCCTGGGCATTGTCAGGGCAGCAGTAGCGGGCGTAGTACCAGGAGGATTCCATGAAGGTGTCGAAGGTATCGGTCTCACGCCGCGCCTCCCCCCCACAGCGGGGGCAGGTGGTCTCATAGAACTCGGGCATCCGGGAAAGGGGTGAACCGACGCCATCCAGATGCACATCCTCGGGCAGCACCACCGGCAGCTGCTCCTCCGGAACCGGCACCTCCCCGCAACGGGGACAGTTGACCACGGGGATGGGCGCCCCCCAGTAACGCTGACGGGAGATTCCCCAGTCCCGCAGACGGTAGTTGACCCGCTTGCGTCCCTTGCCCCGGGCGGCGAGCCACTCGGCGATGGCATCGAACGCCTGCTCGGAGGTCAACCCACTGAACTCGCCCGAATTCACCAGCACCCCCTTTTCGGTGAAGGCGCCCTTGGCGAGATCCACCTCACCGCCATCTGCGGGCGCAATCACCTGCCTGACGGGCAGATGATACTTGCGGGCAAACTCCCAGTCCCGCTGATCATGGGCGGGGACCGCCATCACCGCCCCTTCGCCGTAGCCCATCAGTACGAAATTGGCCACGTAGATGGGCACCGCCTCCCCGGTGATCGGATGGATGGCCTTCAGGCCGGTGTCCAGGCCTCTCTTCTCCAGGGTCTCGATGACCGCCTCGGCGGTCTTGGTATGCCGGCACTGGTCGATGAAGGCGAACAGCTCGGGATCCTGTTCCGCGCGCTGCAGGGCGATGGGGTGCTCCGCCGCCACCGCCACGTAGGTCACCCCCATCAGGGTATCGGGACGGGTGGTGAACACCTTCAGCGTCTCACCGCTTCCCTCGACGGTGAACCGGACCTCCACCCCTTCGGAGCGGCCGATCCAGTTGCGCTGCATGGTGACCACCTGTTCTGGCCACTCCTCCAGCCGTTCCAGATCGGCCAGCAGCTCTTCGGCGTAGGCGGTGATCTTCATGAACCACTGCGGGATCTCGCGCCGCTCCACCTCGTGATCACAGCGCCAGCAGCGTCCCTCGATCACCTGCTCGTTGGCCAGCACGGTCTGATCGTTGGGGCACCAGTTGACCGGCGCGGTCTTCCGGTAGACCAGCCCCTTCTCGTACAGACGGGTGAACAACCACTGCTCCCAGCGGTAGTAGGCGGGATCACAGGTGGCCAGCTCCCGGGACCAGTCGAAACCGAAGCCGAGCCGCTTGAGCTGGCGGCGCATATAGTCGATGTTCTCCCGGGTCCACTTTGCCGGCGGCACGCCGTGCCGGATGGCCGCATTCTCCGCCGGCAGGCCGAAGGCGTCCCAGCCCATGGGCTGCATCACGTTCTTCCCCTGCATGCGCTGATAGCGGCTGATCACATCGCCGATGGTGTAGTTGCGCACATGCCCCATGTGCAGCCGGCCGCTGGGATAGGGGAACATGGAGAGGCAGTAGAACTTCTCCCGGGAAGGGTCCTCCACCGCCCGGAAGCTGTCATGTTCCTCCCAGTAATGCTGAGCCTCGGCCTCGATCTTCTCTGGATGATATCTTTCGTCCATCGTCTTCTTCTTCGTGGTTGTCTCCCGCTCGCGCGGATTATCCCATACTCGCGGCGTTGCGGCGCAGAAAAATCGCTCCCGCAACCATCCCT
>WFNS01000180.1 GCA_015488495.1 Gammaproteobacteria bacterium
AGAAAACCATGAACCTCCTCAAAATGGACCCCGTTGGATTTCGCCATGTGATTGCTCCAATATCGCTCTGTATGGCGATAGAATGATCTTCCTGTTGCGGAAAATCAATGGGTTATTAGCGAAAAATCCATCATGTCCCTAGTTGGAAAATGAGGGGATCCCTAAGGTCCGGGACAGCATGCTGGAAGAAGCGCGGCACATCTGCGTCGCCTGTGCCGCAATCAAAGCCGCCATGGCGATGTACCGAAGATATTATCTCGAAAATCGCCGGCATAAGCGTGAACTGGCCTCCAGGCTGAACGACATCCTCAGACAGATTTTTGGGCTGCAGCAGCCAAGTGCTTCGACCGAAGAGAAGTACACGACGACGGACGATGCGTACTCCGCCGTGGAAAAACCGAGGGGATTGCTGTTTCAGGCCCGGACGTTGATCAAGCGAACTCTGGGTACAGCAGAGTCGAAATGGAAAACGGAAAGTACTCCCGACCGCTCAATGGTCGACAAACCATCACTGGCCATCTACTACCTGAGCCCGTTTCAGGTCTATCTGAGCGAAAATCCGGTGAAGCGGTGGTCCAACAACAAGGGAAAGCTCATCTTCAAGTATTTAGGAACCCGAAAGGGGCAGCCCGTTGCCAAGGAGATCCTGATGGAACTGTTCTGGCCCAATGCCGAACCCCAGGCCGCCAGGAACAATCTGAACGTGGCAATCTATGGCCTGCGGCACGTCCTTTCCAAGGCCAACCCGGATTATTCCTATGTTCTGTACCGGGATGGATGCTACCTAATCAACCCCGAGCTTCATGTATGGACCGACTACCAGGCCTTTCTGGAGCACTTCAAGAGCGCTCAACGATTTGAACTGCGGGGGGAGCAGGATGCCGCCATAAAGGCATACCAGATGGCCGAATCCTTGTATCAACAGGATTTCCTCGAGGAGGATCGTTATGAAGAGTGGTCGGAATCGATACGCATCGAACTCAGAAACAAGTTCCTGATCCTTCTGGAGCGTTTGAGCCGGTTCTATTTCAAACAGGGGGACTACGAATTGTGCATGGCAGCGTGCGGCACGGCATTGGTGGCAGACAGTTGCAACGAAGATTTTCATCGACTGCTGATGCGCTGCTACAGCCGCCAGGGACATACCCACCTGGCACTGCGGTAATACCACTATTGCAAGGAAGCGCTGGCACGTGAGCTGAACACCTTTCCCGGCAAGGAGACCCGTGAGCTCTATGAACGGATCCGGTTGGGGAAAGAGGTGCAATGACCCACTACAGCCCCCGGAACTGCCCGACCGGCCAGCGCGCTTTTCTCTTCTCAATATATTCCGCCTCTCGCCCCTCTGATATTTTTTGAAAGACATCGCATTCCAGGATCCGACTGTTTCGGTTAACAAAATATCTTCTAAAACTAATTCATAAATAACCATTTGTTAATTGGGGCCTGCCAATCTCCTACACAGGTTACCTGAAGACGCTTTGTCCAATCGACGGTAGCCTGGTTCTTATCCTAGTCAACCAATGAAAGGAGAAGCAAAATGGCTGGACAACCCCAACCGGGATCAAACCCGTGGATTACCTTCGATGTCACTAATCTGACCATTTCCGAGCCGGGATTACCCCCCAGTACCGTCATCGAGTCCACCAATCCATTCGCCGTGAATATCGACTTCGAATTTGCGGGAATGCTGGCTCCGTGGCTCGTTTCCCTCGGATTCAACGTCGACCTCCGGGTACGGTTCGAATCGCTTGGAACCGGTCCCGAGGTCACCAGCGGTCCGACTCCGGTGGTCACCGCCGGCGGGACGCTGAACTACAGCGGAACCGTCAACGTCGCTCCTGGAACTCTGTCCCCGGGGGCCTACAAGGTGGTGGGCACGGCGATCGTGCCGGGCTCCCCGATAGCGGGCTATTTCGAGGGTCCCATCCTTCAAATCATCTGACGGGACACGCGAATAACCCTGGCAAGGAACCGAAGCTCGGGGGTTACCGGGGTGCAACCCCGGTAACTTCCCGAAAACCGGTACCAGAGACGTCGTATCACACAGGAAACTACCAATGGCAGAGAAACAAACCGATGATTTGACCCGAATAAAGGGAATCGGGCCCAGCCGGCAAAAATGGTTCGGCGAAGCATTTGGTGTAACCACCTACGAGGAGCTGGCCAGACTCTCCCCGGACGTCGTCGAAACCAGGTTGAAGGCGGAAGGACGGATCGTATCCAGAAACACGGTCGAGGAGTGGATCAACGAGGCAGCGAAGCTGGCCACCGGGAAGCGAGCGGCTTCCGGGCAGCAAGGCGAAACTTCGAAGCCTCGGTTCAAGAATGACGGGTGGCGGCCTTTCGCCTCATTCGTGGTGGAATTCCAGGAGCGCCAGACGGAAAGCGAGAAAGAGCAGCGCACTCTGGTCCATTACATAGAAACGGGGGAGGAGCAGATCATCAGCGGAGAGAGAAAGGAAGACACCGATCAAAAAACCTGGCCCGGCCTGGAAGACAGGCAGGTATGTAAATGGATGATAGAACGTCTGGGTAAAAAGGTTGAGGAAGGTACTCCGGCAAGGGAAGGTATGGAAGAGGCGACTCCCGAAGCAGAGCGCTCACCCAGACTAAACGTCAGGGAGATGTACATCTACCAACCACCGGAAACGGAGCTGCCCATTGATATCGGGAAGACAGAGATGCCCATCTCCAGGCCCATCGAGGGCGGTAAACCATTTGCTCTCGAGGCAACATTGGGATTGGAAGGCGCAGCCCCCTCCCCTTCCCCGATCGAATACGGACTGAATTTCTTCGCGAAAAATCTCTCCACGGGAGAAAAGCGGCAGCTGGGCGCTCCCTGTAAAGGACTCCTTTTACAGGAGGAAACTTCCTGCAAGGTGGATCTGCCCGAACCATCCCTGTCACCGGGCATCTACCGGATAACCGCGGTAGCCACCCTGCCGGACAGATCCGGAAATGCCGGTTATCTGGAGTCACTGAGATTGCATGTGACATAACCCCGCCGCCCCGTGGAAGGGGCGCCGGCAGCCTTGACGGAAATGTTCCAAATCGCCCCCTTAGGGGGAGTACGACTGCCAATCCTTCCCCCGGTTGATCTGGGTCAACCACAGCCCGGCATACGCCGCTTCATTCCTTTTTCACTGTACTATAATTTTCAATGAGAGGCGGGAAAATGGGTTCGCCATTTTCCCCCGAAATCCGCCACTGGCGAGAGCTGTCGCCCCCTCATCTACACACAGGAGAGTGTAGCCATGAGTACCGAACCGACCTTCTATGAAATCTTGCGCCGGCAGGGCATCACGCGACGCAAGTTCCTCAAGTTCTGCAGCCTCACCGCGGCGTCGCTGGGGCTTGCACCGGAGTTTGCAGGCACCATTGCCCACGCGCTGGAGACCAAGCCGCGCGTGCCGGTCATCTGGCTGCACGGGTTGGAATGCACCTGCTGTACGGAGTCGTTCATCCGCTCCGGACACCCGCTGGCTGCCGATGTCATTCTCTCCATGATCTCCCTGGACTATGACGACACCCTGATGGCGGCGGCCGGCTACCAGGCCGAGGAGATTCTGGAACAGACGATTGCCAAACATGACGGCAACTACATCCTCGCCTGTGAGGGCAATCCACCCCTCAATGAGGAGGGAATGTACTGTATCCAGGCGGGCAGGCCCTATGTGGAAAAGCTGCGCCGCATGGCCGCGCACAGCAAGGCGATCATCGCCTGGGGCACCTGCGCCTCGTGGGGCTGCGTACAGGCGGCCAAACCCAATCCGACCCGCGCCACACCGATCCACAAGGTGGTCACCGACAAGCCGGTGATCAAGGTACCGGGCTGTCCGCCCATCGCCGAGGTGATGACCGGGGTGATCACCTACATCCTCACCTTCGATCGGCTGCCGGAGCTGGATCGGCTGGGGCGGCCCAAGATGTTCTATGGCCGGCGGCTGCACGACAAGTGCTACCGGCGGGCCCACTTCGATGCCGGCCAGTTCGTGGAGCGGTTCGACGACGAGGGAGCGCGCAAGGGCTACTGCCTCTACAAGATGGGCTGCAAGGGGCCCACCACCCATAACGCCTGCTCCACCATGGAGTGGAACGGTGGCCTCTCCTGGCCGGTGAAATCGGGCCACGGCTGCCTCGGCTGCGCGGAAGAGGATTTCTGGGACCGCGGCTCTTTCTACACCCCGACCACCAACCTCAACGTGCCCGGAGGAGTCGAGGTGACGGCGGATCAGGTGGGCAAGGTGATCGCCGGCGCGGCCGCGGCAGGCGTCGCGGCCCACGCAACGGTTTCGGTGGTCAGCCGGCTGGTGAGAGGAGGAAAGGGGAGAGACGAGGGAGGAAGCAGCAATGAGTGAGGTGGTCACCGCAAACGGTTTCAAGCTGGACACCAGCGGCAAGCGGGTGGTGGTGGATCCCATCTGCCGCATCGAGGGGCATCTGCGTATCGAGGTGAACGTGGATGAACACAACGTCATCCGCAACGCGGTCTCCACCGGCAACATGTGGCGCGGCATCGAGATCATCCTCAAGGGTCGCGATCCGCGCGACGCGTGGGCCTTCACCCAGCGGATCTGCGGCGTCTGCACCGGCGTACACGCCCTGACCTCGGTGCGCGCGGTGGAGGATGCGCTGGGCATCGAGATCCCCGCCAATGCCAACCACATCCGCAACCTGATGATGCTGGCCCAGCAGACCCAGGATCATCTGGTCCATTTCTATCACCTGCACGCCCTCGACTGGGTGGACGTGGTCAGCGCGCTGGAGGCCGATCCCAAAAGGACCTCGGAGCTGCAGCGCAGCATTTCCAACTGGCCCAAATCCTCTCCCGGCTACTTCCGCGATGTGAAGATGCGCCTCAAGCGCTTCGTGGAATCGGGGCAACTGGGGCCGTTCGCCAACGCCTACTGGGGCAGCCCCGCCTACAAGCTGCCACCCGAGGCCAACCTGATGGCGGTGGCCCACTACCTGGAGGCGCTGGACTTCCAGCGGGAGATCGTCCGAATCCACACCATCTTCGGCGGCCGCAACCCCCATCCCAACTGGATCGTGGGCGGCATGCCCTGTGCCTTCAGCCTGAACGGCGATGGCGGCATCAACATGGAGTGGCTCAACGTGGTCTCCTCCATCATCGACCGTGCCATCACCTTTGTCGATCAGGTCTATATCCCTGATCTGAAGGCCGTTGCCTCCTTCTACAAGGATTGGGCCCGAATCGGCCGCGGCCTGGCCGGTACCAACATGCTCTCCTACGGCGAATATCCGCGGGTGGCCAACGACTGGTCCCAGGAGAACATGCTGCAGCCGGGCGGCGCCATCATCGATGGCGACCTGTCGCAGGTGCACGAGGTGGATCTGCGCGATCCGGAGCAGATTCAGGAGTTCGTGGCCCACTCCTGGTACCGCTATCCGGACGAGCAGAAGGGACTGCACCCCTGGGATGGGGTCACCGAGCCCCACTTCGAGCTGGGACCCAAGGCCAAGGGCAGCCGAACCCGCATCGAGCAACTGGACGAAGGCGCCAAATACTCCTTCATCAAGGCACCACGCTGGAAGGGGCATCCCATGGAGGTGGGGCCGCTGGCGCGCTACGTGGTGGCCTACGCCCGGGGCGACGAGGAGATCAAGGCACAGGTGGACGGACTGCTGCACGATCTGGATCTGCCACTGGAGGCGCTCTTCTCCACCCTGGGCCGCACCGCTGCCCGCGGGCTGGAGTGCTCCTGGGCCGCCCACAAGATGCGCGAAGTGTTCGACGCGCTGATGGCCAATCTCAGGGCGGGCGACACCGCCACCGCCAACATGGAGAAGTGGGAGCCGGAGAGCTGGCCGCTGGAGACGAAGGGGGTGGGCCACGTGGAGGCACCACGGGGATCGCTCGGCCACTGGGTGCACATCCGCGCTGGCCGTATCGAGAACTACCAGGCGGTGGTCCCCACCACCTGGAACGCATCACCCCGGGATCCAGCCGGCAACATCGGCGCCTACGAGGCGGCCCTGCTGGGCACGCCAATGGCCGATCCGGAGCAACCGCTGGAGATCCTGCGCACCATCCACAGTTTCGACCCCTGCCTGGCCTGCTCCACCCACGTGATGGCGGAGGACGGCAGGGAACTGACCACCATAAAGGTACGCTGAGATGAGCTCGCCAACCATTCCCCAAGCGGTCTATGTGTTCGAGGCGCCGGTACGCCTGTGGCACTGGGTCCACACCTTCAGCTTCCTGACCCTGGCGGCGACCGGCTACCTGATCGCCCATCCACTTCCCTCCATCGGCGGCGAGGCGAGTGATCACTTCCTGATGGGCAACCTGCGGCTGATCCACTTCGTCGCTGCCTGGTTCTTCGCGGTGGGCTTCGCGGTGCGCATCTACTGGGCGCTGGTGGGCAACCGCTACGCCCGGGAGATCTTCTATCTCCCCGTCTGGCGCGGCGCGTGGTGGAAGGGGCTGTTCCACGAGATGGCCTACTACCTCTTCCTGACCCGTGAACAGCCCCCGTTCCTCGGCCACAATCCGCTGGCCCAGACCGCCATGTTCTTCCTCAATACCCTGATGACGCTGTTCATGATTGCCACCGGTTTTGCCCTCTACAGCGAGGGGCTGGGACCGGGAAGCTGGGCGGACAGGGCCTTCGGCTGGGTCCTTCCCCTCGTCGGGGGAGGCGAAGCGACCCAGAACTGGCACGAGCTGGGGATGTGGATCATGCTTGCCTTCGCCATCATCCACATCTACATGGCGGTACGCGCCGACATCTTCGGCAGGCAGAGCAGCGTCAGTGCCATGATCGGTGGCTGGCGGTCGTTCCGGAGATGAAGGGGCTGGACGAAACATCCGAGACCCTGATCCTGGGCATCGGCAACCTGCTCTGGGCCGACGAGGGATTCGGTGTCCGCTGCGTCGAGGCACTCGATGCGGACTTCTGCTTCGGCGACGAAACCCGGCTGATGGATGGCGGCACCCAGGGGATGTTCTTGCTCCCATGGGTAAGCAATACCGAAAAGCTGCTGATCTTCGATGCCATCGACTTCGGCCTCCCGCCCGGCGAACTGCGTGTCATCGAGGACGACGACGTGCCCCGCTACATGGGGGCCAAGAAGATCAGCATGCACCAGACCGGTTTCCAGGAGGTGCTGGCCGCAGCGCGGCTGCTGAACGACCGGCCCCGCCGGCTGGCCCTGGTCGGCGTTCAACCGGAGCGGCTGGACGACTACGGCGGTGGGCTGCGGGAAAGCGTGCGCCGGCGGATCCCCGATGCCATCGGCGCCGCCTGCGGGGTACTGCGCAGCTGGAAGGTGCCTTTCCACGCCCGGAGCTCCTCCCGGGTGGACAAGGAACCGACCAGCCTGGAGCCCGTGGGGGTGGCAGGCAATGGATGAGATCCCCCCTCTGGAAGATATCCAGGCAGTCACCGGATGGCTGAGCCGGGCACTGGAGGAGTGCTGTCGGGACAACCAGCCGCGCGCGGCCGACCTCTCAACCCTCTCCGCACACCAGCGCACCCTGCTGGATCAGTTGCTGGGCGAGGGGGAGGTCACGCTCACCTGCCGGCAGGAAGGCCGACGCCTGCGGTTCCGGGAAACCACGCTGCCCGGGGTCTGGCGCGCCCATCGGCTCGACGCCGGGGGGGACCTCCACCTCGATCGAATCGAGGTGTGTGACGCCCCTCCCATCGTGCGAAGACCACCGGAACCTGCCTGGGCGGCCCGGCTGAAACCCTCCGGGGCGATAGAAGGAGTAATCAACGCGCTGCCCCTCCTCACCGAGCTGGCAGAGCACCTGGAACGCTGGAAACCGGGAAAAACCGTCCACACCATCAACCTCACCCTGCTGCCCATGTCGCCGGCGGACCTGAACCTCCTCCACCAGACCCTCGGCAGCGGGCCGGTGGAGGGACGCATCCACGGCTACGGCGACACCCGGGTCAACGCCACCGCCTGCCCCGGCATCTGGTGGGTCCGCCACACCAACGCCATGGGAAAACCGATCCTCGACACCCTCGAGATCACCGATCTGCCAGCGGTGA
>WFNS01000181.1 GCA_015488495.1 Gammaproteobacteria bacterium
CCGCCGCCGCACCGCACGGCGTATTTCTGCGCCAGCCGCAGGCCGGGCAGGGTCTTGCGGGTGTCGAGGATCTTCACTCCCGTGCCGGCGACCGCCTCCACGTAGCGCCGGGTCTGGGTGGCGGTGCCGGAGAGGGTCTGCAGGAAGTTGAGCGCGGTGCGCTCCACGGTGAGCAGGGAGCGGGCCGGCCCGCCGAGAGAGCAGAGGAGCTGGCTGGGATGGAGCGATTCACCGTCCGCCGCGTGCCAGGTGATCTCCACCGTGTCGTCGAACTGCCGGAACGCCTCGTCCACCCAAGCCTGGCCGCACAGCACCGCCGGTTCCCGGCAGATGATCTCCGCCCGGGCGGCCTCGCCGGCATCGATCAGGCTGGCGGTCAGATCGCCGTCACCGATGTCCTCTTCCAAGGCGTTGCGAACCTGGTGGCGAAGTTCCGTTTGCTTCAGATAGGGGGGGAGCATGGTTCATTCCTTTTCGTGGGTGCTTGAGAAGTAGTCGTCACGCAGTTTTTTCACGGCACCGGCCAGTAGAATCAAGGCCAGCAGATTGGGTAGCGCCATCAGCAGGTTGGTGATGTCGGCAACGTTCCAGACCAGCTGCAGCGGCACGGCGGCGCCGACCACCACCAGCAGGGTGAAGAGGACGCGATAGGGCATCACCGCCCCTTCGCCGAACAGGAACTTCGCCGAACGGTCGCCGTAGTAGGACCAGGCGATGGTGGTCGAGAAGGCGAACAGGGAGAGGCCGATGCCCACCACCGCCGCGCCTCCGCCGCCCAGTGTGGTGCTGAAGGCATAGGCGGTCAGCGCCGCGCCCACCGCCTCGTCGGGATGGTGGAGGTGGCTGCCGGTGACCACGATCACCAGGCCGGTCAGGGTGCAGATCACCAGGGTATCGATGAACGGCTCCATCATCGCCACCAGCCCCTCGCGCACCGGCTCGTTGGTGCGGGCCGGGGCGTGCGCCATGGCGGAGGAGCCCAGTCCCGCCTCGTTGGAGAACAGTCCGCGCGCCACCCCCCAGCGGATCGCCTCGCCTACCGCCGCGCCGCCCACGGCGAAGGGGTTGAGGGCGTGATTGAATATGGTGGCGAAGGCGGCCGGGATGGCGGGCAGGTGGTTGATCAGCACCAGCAGCGCCCCGACGATATAGATGGTGGCCATGAAGGGAACCAGCGTGCTGGCCACCCGGGCAATCCGTTTCACACCGCCCAGGATCACCATGCCCACCATCAGCCCCATGACGATGCCCAGCAGCCAGGCGTCGGATCGTATCTCCGGCCAGATGAAGGCCAGCCCGTCCACCACCGAGTTGGCCTGCACCATGTTGCCGATGCCGAAAGAGGCGATCAGGGTGAACAGGGCGAACGCGGCGGCGGTACGCGGCATCTTCAGTCCGTGCAGCAGGGTGTACATGGGGCCGCCGGAGACGGTGCCGTCTTTGGCCACTTCGCGGTAGCGGACGGCCAGGGTGCTTTCGGTGAACTTGGTGGCCATGCCGAAGAAGGCGGTGATCCACATCCAGAACAGGGCGCCGGGCCCGCCCAGCGAGATGGCGGTGGCCACGCCGGCGATGTTGCCGGTGCCCACGGTGGCGGAGAGGGCGGTGGAGAGGGCCTGGAAGTGGGAGACCTCGCCCACGTCCCGGTGGCAACTGTATTTGCCGCCCACCAGCTCCAGTCCGTGGCGGAAACCGCGCAGCTGGACGAAACCCATGCGCAGGGTGAGATAGAGGCCGGTGCCGAGCAGCACGAGCAGGGTGAGTCCGTTGCCCCACAGGAATCCGGCGATGGCGCCGGTCAGGGTGGTCAGATATTCCATGCCGAGATTATGAGAGATTTTCATGGCCGAAGCTATGATACGATCCCGGAATCCGGGTTCGAACGAGAGGGGGCGGCACGGCAGGATGAGAATCGACACCGACACCGGGCTGCTGGAAGGGGCGCGTCAGGTCGGCTCGCCGAATTGTGACGAACGCCCCGCCGGCGTGCCGGTCAGTCTGCTGGTGATCCACAACATCAGTCTGCCGCCGGGGGAGTTCGGTGGGCACTGGATCGATGCGCTGTTCACCAACACCCTGGACCCCGCTGCACACCCCTATTTCCGCACCATCGCCGCGCAGCGGGTCTCGGCCCATCTGCTCATCCGCCGGGATGGAGAGGTGGTGCAGTATGTGCCGTTCCACCGTCGCGCCTGGCATGCGGGCCGCTCCTGTTTCCGGGGACGGGAGTGCTGCAACGATTTTTCCATCGGTATCGAGCTGGAAGGGTGCGACGAGCTGCCCTACGAGGCGGTGCAATACGAGCGGCTGATCGCACTGACCCGCTCCCTCATGGCGTGCTACCCCGCCATCGGGCCGGAGCGGATCGTCGGGCACAGCGACATCGCGCCCGGGCGCAAGAGCGACCCCGGTCCGGCGTTCGACTGGGAGCGCTATCTCGGCGCGCTGCGGGATGGGGCATGCACAGGCTGAGGGCGATCGCCCAGCCATTGCTGGACAGCCTGCGCGATCTCGCTCCCATCATCGTGGTGATCGCCTTCTTCCAGCTTGCCGTACTGCAGCGGCCACTGCCTGATCTGGAGCGGCTGCTGGTGGGTACCCTGCTGGTGGCCGTCGGCCTGGCGCTGTTCGTGCGCGGGCTGGAGATTGGGCTGTTCCCCATCGGGGAGAGCATGGCCTATGCCTTCGCCCGCAAGGGGAGCGTGCTGTGGCTGCTGCTGTTCGCTTTCGCCCTCGGGTTCGGCACCACCGTGGCGGAGCCGGCGCTGATCGCGGTGGCGGGTGAGGCGGCGGAGGTGGCCGCCAAGGGAGGGGTGATCGGTGACAATCCGGCAGAGCGTGGCTCCTATGCCATGGGATTGCGGCTGACCGTCGCCCTGTCGGTCGGGTTGGCCATCGTGATCGGCGTGTTGCGCATCCTCCGTGGCTGGCCGATCCAGTACCTGATCGTGGGGGGCTACGCCGGGGTGGTGATCATGACCCTGTTTGCGCCGGAGGAGATCGTCGGCATCGCCTATGACTCAGGCGGGGTGACCACCTCCACCATCACCGTGCCGCTGGTGACGGCGCTGGGGGTGGGACTGGCCTCCAGCATCAAGGGGCGGAACCCGATGGTGGATGGTTTCGGGCTGATCGCCTTCGCCTCCCTGACCCCGATGATCTTCGTGATGGCCTACGGAATGATGTTCTGATGGAGCTGTTGCCGCATCTGTTTCATACCCTGCTGCTGACCGTCCGGGATGTGCTGCCCATTGCGGCGGTCATCTTTGGTTTCCAGCTGCTGGTGATTCGCAAGCCGATCCCCAATCTGAAACGGGTCCTGATCGGTTTCCTCTATGTGCTGGTCGGTCTGGCCCTGTTCCTGGTGGGGCTGGAGGAGGCGCTGTTCCCGCTGGGGAAGGTGATGGCCAGGCAGCTCACTGATCCGGTTTTCCTCTACGGGGGAATCGAGCAACTGGCAGGGGAGATCCGCTGGTTGGACTACCTGTGGGTCTATCTGTTCGCGGCGGCCATCGGCTTTGCCACCACCATCGCCGAACCGTCACTGCTGGCGGTGGCCATCAAGGCGCAGGAGGTCTCCGGAGGTACCATCGGTATCTGGGGATTGCGCATTGCGGTGGCACTGGGTGTGGCGGCGG
The DNA here is from genome assembly GCA_015488495.1 of Gammaproteobacteria bacterium. Lineage (GTDB taxonomy): Bacteria > Pseudomonadota > Gammaproteobacteria > Thiohalospirales > Thiohalospiraceae > DRMK01. Next base: position 3,639 of record WFNS01000181.1, read on the forward strand.
GGATCGCGCTGGGTACTTTCCGAATCGTCACCGGGACACCGTTATACTATTACATCATTGCGGGTTATCTGTTCGTGATCGTACAGACCCTGTTCGCGCCCCGGATGATCGTCGCCCTGGCCTACGACTCGGGCGGGGTGACCACCTCGACGGTGACCGTGCCGCTGGTGACGGCGCTGGGGCTGGGACTGGCCTCCACCGTGCCCGGACGCAGTCCCGTCCTGGACGGCTTCGGCCTGATTGCCTTTGCCAGCTTGTTTCCCATCATCACGGTGCTGGGCTATGCGCAGCTGAGCCAGTGGCGGAATAGAGGTTAATTAAGGAGAACGAGATGCACTTCAAGTTGATTATCGCCCTGGTGGAGGACGACAAGACGGATGCCATCATGAACGCGGCGCGGGAGGCGGGGGCCACCGGGGCGACGGTGATCCATCAGGCACGGTGGGAGGGGCTGGAGAAGAGCAAGACCTTCTTCGGTCTCACCCTGGAGACCCAGCGTGATGTCATTCTGTTCCTGGTGGAGGAGCACCTGAGCCGGAACATCCTGGAAGAGATCTGCCGCTGCGGTGAGTTCGACAGCAAGCCGGGCACCGGGATTGCCTTCCAGATCGACGTGGAGGACGCCATCGGCGTGGCACACCAGATCGAGTCCCTGACCGAGGTGGTGGAGGAGGAGCTATGAAGGGCAGACGGGAAATCGTACGGGTCCGTGATGCGATGAAGACCACCTTCGAGGTGGTGGACGGGATGATCACGGTGAGCGAGGCGCTGCAGCGCATGGCGGCCAAGGCCATCCGCTGCATCATCGTGGACAAGCGGCATGAGGACGACGAGTTCGGGATCGTGCTGCTCTCCGACATCGCCAAACAGGTACTGGCCAGGGATCGCTCGCCGGACCGGGTGAATGTCTACGAGGTAATGTCCAAGCCGGTGCTCTCCATCGACCCCCACATGGACATCCGCTACTGCGCGCGCTTCTTCGACAACTTCGGCCTCTCCCACGCGCCGGTGATCGAGAACGGCAAGGTGATCGGCATCATCAGCTATACCGGGCTGGTGATGCGTGGTCTCTACCGCGGTGAGGGCGCCGACAAGCCGTGGCCCTGATCGCCATCCTGCTGGCTCTGTTTCTCGACCGTTACACATCGTCGCTGGCGGAGTGGCGGCGCTGGGAGTGGTTTTTCCGCTATTGCGACTGGATGCAGCGCCGTTTCTCTTTGCGCTCGATCCCGGGGGTGCTGTTCCTGCTCTTCTGGCCTCTCCTGCTGGCCGCCTGGCTCTACCACTGGTTCGCGGGGGCGTGGGCGCTCGATCTATTGGTCTCCACCGCAATCCTCTACTATTCGCTGGGTCCGCTGAATCTGCGCCGACAGGTGGCGCAGTGGCAGGAGATGAGCGCACGTGGTGATCTGCAGGGGAGCTACCGCGTGGCCTTGGCGATACGGCAGGGAGAGGTGGCGGAGAGCCGGGAGGGGATCGAGCAGGCGGTGGTTGAGGGGATATTGCTCCAGGCCAACGAGCGGCTGCTGGCGGTGTTGTTCTGGTTCGTGGTGCTGGGCCCGGTGGGTGCGTTGCTCTACCGGATGAGCTCTCTCACCGAGTGTTGGGCCGGACGGGAGTATGCCGGGCATGATCTGGCGCAGGCAGCGCAGAGGCTGCACGACATCCTCGCCTGGGTGCCGGCGCGGTTGTGCGCCCTCTCTTTCGCTTTGAGCGGAAACTTCGTCGGTGCGCTTTCCCACTGGGCCGACAAGACTGCGATGATCCGTGATCACTACACGAGGATCCTGCTGGCCTGCGGGCGTGGCGCGATGACGGGTACCCATCCGGGGCAGGGCGGGCCGGTGGATGAGGTGTTGTCACTGGTGTTTCGGGCGGAGGTGATCTGGATCGTGGTGCTGGCGCTGATGACCTTGGGAGGATGGATACGCTGACATGTTGATCGATCTGATTCGTCACGGGGAACCGGTGGGCGGGCGGCGCTACCGTGGCCAGCTGGACGACCCTCTCAGTGAGAAGGGATGGCGGCAAATGCGCCGGGCGGTGGGAGACCACGCCCCTTGGGATCGCGTCGTCACGTCGCCCCTGCGGCGTTGCGCTGAATTTGCAGCGGAGCTGGCCCGCCACCATGGCCTGCCCTGCGAGGAAGAGCCACAGTTGCGAGAGGTGGGTTTCGGTGTCTGGGAGGGGCGGACGGCCGCGGAGCTGACGCAGGAAGATCCGGAGATCCTGATGCGGTTCTACCGTGATCCGGTGGCCCATCGGCCGCCAGGTGCGGAGCCGTTGGAGGAGTTTCGGCAACGTGTCGTCGGTTGCTGGGAAGAGCTGCTGACGCGTCGCCCCGGAAGCCATCTGTTGCTGGTCGCCCATGCCGGGGTGATTCGCGTGGTGCTGTGCCACGTGCTCGGCATGCCGCTGGAGCGGATGTACATCATCCAGGTGCCCAATGCCGGCATCACCCGGATCCGGGTGGATGGTGAGGGAAAGCACCGGTTCGCACGGCTGCTGTTCCACGGAGGCGCGCTGGAGAGTAGCGACCGCACCGAAGGAGACGCCCCATGAGCAAAGATGTCAACGTCATCCGGCTCGAGGACTATACCCCGCCGGACTATCTCATCGACAAAGTGGATCTCCACTTCGATCTGGACCCGGAGCAGACCCTGGTCCGCTCCCGCCTGACGATGCGGGCCAACTTCGACGGCGCGGAGGGGGCGAGGCCCCTGAGGCTGGACGGCCGGGAGCTGGAGCTGCGTTCAGTGCGTCTGAACGGGCGCGAGCTCTCCCCGCCGCAGTACCGGCTGGAAGAGGAGGCGTTCGTGCTGCCCCGGCCGCCGCGGGAGTTCGAGCTGGAGTTCGAAACGCTCATCCATCCGCGCGGCAACACCTCACTGGAGGGCCTCTACGAGTCGGGGGGCAATCTCTGCACCCAATGCGAGGCGGAGGGATTCCGCAAGATCACCTATTACCTGGATCGTCCCGACGTGATGGCCCGTTTCACCACCACCCTGGTGGCGGACCGGAACGATTTTCCGGTGCTGCTCTCCAACGGCAATCCGGAGGCGCATGGTGAGCGGGAGGATGGCCGTCATTGGGTGCGTTGGCGGGATCCGTTCCCCAAGCCCTGCTACCTGTTCGCACTGGTGGCCGGCGATCTGGCCCACGTGGAGGATCGTTTCACCACCTGCTCCGGCCGCGAGGTGACGTTGCGGCTCCACGTGGAAAGACACAACCTGCACAAGTGCGCCCACGCCATGCGCTCGCTGAAGCGGGCGATGGCCTGGGACGAGCGGGTGTACGGCCGGGAGTACGATCTGGA
>WFNS01000182.1 GCA_015488495.1 Gammaproteobacteria bacterium
AGGAAGCAATCGGCCTGATGCACTGGGAGATCGGCGGCTACCGCCCCGGTGATATCGAAGTGGTGGCGGCATTCGACATCGACAAGCGCAAGGTGGGCAAGGATGTGAGCGAGGCCATCTTCGCCAAACCCAACTGCACCACCGTCTTCTGCGGTGACATCCCCCCCAGCGGCGTGAAGGTACGCATGGGCAAGATCCTGGATGGCTTCTCCGACCACATGCGGGACTACCCGGAGGATCACACCTTCGTTCTCGCCGATGAACCGGAACCCACCGAAGAGGAGGTGGTGAAGGTATTGAAGGAGTCCGGCGCCGAGGTACTGATGAACTACCTGCCGGTGGGCTCCGAAAAGGCGACCCGTTTCTACGCCGCCTGTGCGCTGGAAGCGGGCGTGGCCTTCGTCAACAACATCCCGGTATTCATCGCCAGCGATCCGACCTGGGCCAGGCGGTTCGAGGAGAAGAACATCCCCATCATCGGGGACGACATCAAGGCGCAGCTGGGTGCCACCATCACCCATCGTACCCTCACCGACCTGTTCCGCAAGCGGGGCGTCAAGCTGGAACGGACCTACCAGCTGAATACGGGAGGCAACACCGATTTCCTCAACATGCTCAACCACAGCCGCCTCAAATCCAAGAAGGAGTCCAAGACCGAGGCGGTGCAATCGGTGGCGGCCGAGCGGCTGACGGACGAGAACATCCACGTGGGTCCCAGCGACTACGTGGCCTGGCAGAAAGACAACAAGATCTGCTTCCTGCGCATGGAAGGCAAGCTGTTCGGTGACGTCCCCATGAATCTGGAGCTGCGGCTCTCGGTGGAGGATTCCCCCAACTCGGCCGGAGTGGCCATCGACTCCATCCGCTGCGCCAAGCTGGCGCTGGAGAGGAGACGGGGCGGTATCATCGAGGCGCCTTCAGCCTACTTCTGCAAGCATCCTCCGGTGCAATACACGGACGATGAGGCCTATGCGATGGTCAATGCCTTCATCGAGGGAAGGGAAGAGAGCGTACTCCCCCTGAGGGAAAAGACGCGCAAACCGGCACCCGTACCGGAGCAGCGCGTCACCCGCGTGGCAGGCGTGAGCCGCCAGGCGTGATTCGCCCGGAGTGTTCGGGTGCAATGCCTGATCATCGCAGCCGGCCGGGGAAGCCGGCTGCGCGCTCTGGGTGAGGTCAAGCCGCTCGTTCCCCTGCTCGGCGTTCCCTTGCTGGAACGGGTGATCCGCTCCCTGCGAAGTGCCGGCGTGGACCGCTTCGTCGTGGTGACCGGCTATGAAGGGGATCGGGTCGAAACCTTCCTGAAGCGGCTCGCCGAACGGCTGGGGACGGAGATCCTCTGCATCCGGAACGAGGCGTGGGAGAAAGAGAACGGCGTCTCGGTCCTCCTGGCCCGCGAGGTACTGGGTGAGGAGCCCTTCCTGCTCTCCATGGCGGATCACCTCTTCGATCCGGCCATCGCCCGAGCGCTGCTTGCCACCGGGCATGGCCCCGACGAGGTGCTGCTCGCCGTGGACCCCAATCTCTCCAATCCGCTGGTGGACATGGAGGATGTCACCCGCGTGGCCTGTGACCAGAAAGGAAACATCCGCGCCATAGGTAAGGGGCTCGAGCGGTTCGACGGCTTCGATACCGGGGTGTTTCTCTGCACTCCGGCCATCTTCGACGCGCTGGAGCGAAGCTGCCGGGAGCAGGGGGATACCACCCTGTCGGGGGCCATCCGCATACTCGCCGCGGAAGGAAAGGCGCTGGGGATTCCCATCGACCGCTTCTGGATCGACGTGGACGACGAGCGGGCCTTTCGCGAGGCGGAAGAGGCACTGCTGGAACAGACCCGGGGCAAGGGAAACGATGGCCCTGTCTCCCGCTGGCTCAACCGCCCGCTCTCCATCCGGCTGTCGCGCTGGCTGGTGCGCTACGACATCACGCCGAACCAGATCTCACTCTTCTCTTTTCTGTTGTCACTGCTGGCCGCCTGCCTCTTCGCCGTGGGCGGATACGTGGCACTGGCTCTGGGCGGCCTGATCGCCCAGCTCGCCTCTGTCATCGACGGTTCGGACGGGGAAGTGGCACGCCTCAAATATCTCTCATCCGACTATGGGGGATGGTTCGACGCTGTGCTGGATCGCTATGCCGACGCCTTCCTGCTGTTCGGGCTCACCTGGCACGTCTACCAGGAGACGCACACCCCGCTGTCGCTGGTGGCAGGTTTTCTGGCCATCATCGGCTCGTTCATGGTGAGCTACACCGCGGACAAGTACGATCAGCGGATGAAGGAACGGATCGGAAAAGGGTTCCGCATCGGGCGGGACATCCGGGTGTTTCTGATCTTCCTGGGCGCGGTACTCGACCAGCCCCTGCCGCTACTGGTCGCCATCGCCCTGCTGATGAACGGAGAGACCGTCCGCCGGCTGGTGATCTGCCGGGAGTGAGCGGGCGAAGGATCAGCGCCGGAAACCGCGCAGCGCCCGCTCGTCGGTCTCCTTCTGCTCGGTACGCAACTCCCCCTGCAACTCCTCCGCCTGGCAGCTGGTGATGACGGTATCCACCATCTTCACCCGGGTGTGGGTATGCTGCCACTGCTGGCTGGCCCGTGTCACCTCCTGTTGCGCCGCCTGCACCACCCGCTGCTGCTGGGCAATGGCCTCGGAAAGTTTGGCGACGAAGGATTGATAGTGGCGTAACTGGACCGCCCCGATCCCTTGGTGCGCCGCCTGCTGCAAACGCTCCAGATATTCGCTCCGGTAGCTCTCCAGCTCCTCCAACTGCCGCTGATGCTGCTGCAGGAGCTGGCGTCTTTCACCGAGCTCGCGGGCCGCGCTGTGTTCCTCCTCTTCGGCCAGACGTGCTACCGGTCGTAACCGTTCGCTGCGCTTCTGCTCCGTCATGACTCACCTCGTTGCGGAATCAACGCCATCAGCTGTTGCAGACTGGTACGGATGTCCACGCCGTTGCGCATGTCCTGGGCCAGAAACTCCATCAGCCGGGGATGGAACTCGATGGCCTCGTCGATGGCTCGATCGGTTCCCCGGTTGTAGGCTCCGATGCTTATCAGATCCCGGTTCTGCTGGTAGGTGGAGTAGATCTGCTTGAAGCGGCGTGCCGCCTGCTGTTGCTCCGGGGAGGCGATCTCGGCCATCACCCGGCTGATGGAGGCCTCGATGTCGATGGCCGGGAAGTGTCCCGCTTCCGCCAGCCGGCGGGAGAGCACCACGTGGCCGTCGAGGATGGCGCGGGCCGAATCGGCAATGGGGTCCTGCAGGTCGTCACCCTCGGTCAACACCGTATAGAAGGCGGTGATGGAACCTCCTCCCTCCGGGCCGTTGCCGGCCCGCTCCACCAGTTGTGGCAGCTTGGCGAACACCGATGGAGGATATCCCTTGGTGGCCGGCGGTTCGCCCACGGCGAGCGCGATCTCCCGCTGGGCCTGGGCATAGCGGGTCAGGGAATCCATCAGCAACAGCACATCCTTGCCCCGATCCCGGAAGTACTCGGCGATGCTGGTGGCCAGTGCGGCACCATGCAGCCGCATCACCGGCGTGTCATCGGCCGGCGAGGCCACCACCACCGCCCGGCGCAGCCCCTCCCGTCCCAGGATGTTGTCGATGAACTCCTTCACCTCCCGCCCACGCTCCCCGATCAACCCTACCACCACTACGTCAGCGGTGGTGAAGCGGGTCATCATCCCCAGGAGGACACTCTTGCCCACGCCACTGCCGGCGAACAGCCCCATGCGCTGCCCACGGCCGACGCTGAGCAGAGCGTTGATGGCCCGCACCCCCACATCCAGCGGTTCACGGATGGGTGCCCGCGCCATCGGGTTGACGGGATGGCCGCCGAGGGGGATGGTGGTCTCGGCACGCAGTGGTCCCCGGCCATCCAGCGGTCGCCCCCGCCCATCCAGCACCCGGCCCAGCAGTGTGTCCCCCGCCGGGGCCTGATAAACCTTGTTGGTGGGGATGACCCGGGCATTGGGAACCACCCCGTTCATGCTGCCGGTGGGCATCAGGTAGAGCCGGTCGGCGGCAAACCCCACCACCTCTGCCTCGATATGGCTGCCGTCGGCATTGACCACCCGGCAGTTGGCGCCGATGGGGGCATGGCATCCCACCGCTTCCAGGGTCAGGCCCACCATGCGGGTCAGCTTGCCCTCCACCACCAGCTCCGGCGGGGTGAGACGCTTGCGCTGGTCGGCCAGCCGCCTGGCCCAGACGGCGCCGCGGTATGGGGAGGGAAGGTCGCCCTGGCTCATTTGCCCCGCTCCCGCTCATCCCCCAAAAGGGTGGCGGCGACCGCGGCCAGCTGCCGTTCGACGGTGGCATCGATGTAGGAGGCCTCACTCACCACCCGGCATCCTCCACGGGTCAGAGTGGGATCCTCGACGATGGTCCAGGGACGTTCTCCCGCTCCCTCGTCCATTGCCAGAGTCTCCCGCACCAGTGCCGCGTCTTCGGGATGGAGCGCCAGGCGATACTCCCGCGCCGCCACCGGCAGCAGCGAGACCGCCTCCCGCACCACGGCGATGATCTGCCCCGGATCGGCCTTCAGCTCCCGCCGGATGAGCTGCCGGGAGACCGCCAGTACGAGTTCCACCAGCTGCTCCTCCACCTCCTTGTCCACCTGGCTGACGGGATCGGCGAGCGCCGAGAGCAGCTGCTCGAAGTGCCGCACCCGCGCCTGCAACTGCTGGCGTTCGATCTCGATCAGGGATTCACTCTGCTCCGCGCGCTCCGCACCTTGCCGCAACCCTTCGGCGATCCCCTGTTCGTACCCCTTGCGGAACCCCTCCTCGTTGCCGGCCCGGTATCCCTCCTCGTAACCCTGTTGGCGGGCGGACGCCACCTCCCGGTCGAGGTCCCGCGCGGGAGCTGGCTCGAGCCGCGGCTGCTGCTCCTTTTCGGCGACCTCTTCCGGCTCCTGCCGAGGGAGTTCATCTGCCGCCTCCGGCGCGCTCCCCTCCACCACCGGCAGCTCCCAGCGGCGGATGGGTTGCGCTTCACCCTTGATGATTCTGGCTGCCATCCTGTCGTCAGACGAACTCTTCACCGGAGCCACCCAGACTGATCTCACCGGCGTCGGCCATGCGCCGGGCTACCGCCAGAACCTCCTTCTGCGCGGCTTCCACGTCACTGAGACGCACCGGCCCCTTGGCCTCCAGATCGTCCCGCATCATCTCGGCGGCACGGCGGGACATGTTCTTGAAGAATTTCTCCTTGAGCGCATCATCGGCACCCTTGAGGGCGGTGACCAGGGTATCCGATTCCACCTCCCGCAAGAGGGCCTGGATCCCTCGATCATCCACATCCAGCAGGTTGTCGAACACGAACATCAGGTCCTGGATGGACTGGGAGAGCTCGGGATCCACATCGGTGATGCTGTCCAGGATCCCGCTCTCGACGGAGCTGTCGGTGAAGTTGAGAATATCGGCGGCCTTCTTGACACCACCCACCGTGGAAGATTTGAGGCTGCCGGCGTTGCCGCCCGAAAACTGGCGTTCGAGAATCTCGTCCAGTTCGGCCAGGGCGTTGGGCTGTACCCCCTCCAGGGTGGCGATACGCAGCATGATGTCGGTGCGCGTGTTCTCGGGCAGCAACGCCAGCACCTCCGCCGCCTGGTCCGACTCCAGGAAGGAGAGAACGATGGCGATGATCTGCGGATGCTCCAGGCGGATCATCTCGGCGATGGCGCGGGGCTCCATCCAGCGCAGGGAGTCGATCCCCTTGGAACCCTTGCCCAGCATGATGCGATCCACCAGGCTTCCCGCCCGATCCTCTCCCAGCGCCTTGACCAGCACGCTGCGGATGTACTCCTCCGCTTCCAGGCCGAGGGAGGTCTGGTTTTCCACCAGCTCGGTGAAGCTGGCCAGCACCTCCTCCACCTGCTGGCGGGTGACACCGCTCAGGCGCGCCATGGTGGCACCCAGTTTCTGCACCTCTCTCGGTCCGAGGTGTTTCAATACCTCTGCGGCGTCCTCCTCACCGATGGTGAGCAGCAGGATGGCCGCCCGCTCGACGCCAGTCAGGGGCTTCTTCTCCGGCAGGTCCGTACGGGTCTCAGCCATTGGGCTGCTCCTCCTCCAGCCACGTGCGAACCACCTGCACCACCCGCTTGGGATCCTGCTTGGCGATCTCCTTGGCGTTCTTCAGATTGTCCTCGTGGGTCGCCGCCCGCATCTCCCGCTGCATCTCCGCCTGTATCGCCTGCTGCTGCAACGCCACCTCATCCACCTCTTCTTCACCAGACTCCGGCCGCCCCTCAGCTTCCGGCAGTCGGGTCAGGCTCCGCAGCAACGGACGCAACACAGCGAAGATCAGCACCAGCGCCAGCAGCCACCCCAGCAGTTGCCTGCCCAGATCCAGCACCCATGGCTGCTGCCACCACGGTTCTCCCGCCTCCTCTTCCGCATCGGCATCGGTGACGAAAGAAGCATTGATGACATTGACGCTGTCCCCCCGCTGGGCATCGAAACCCACCGCCTCTTTCACCAGGGCGGTGATCCGTTCCAGATCCTCGGGACTGCGGGGCGTGCGCACCAGCTCCCCCTTCTCATTGGTGCTCAGCTGGTCGTCCACCACCACCGCGACCGAGAGGCGGCGCACCACCCCCACCGGATTGCGTACGTGGCTGATGGTCTTGTCCACTTCGTAGTTGATGGTGGCGTTGCGCTTGCTGCGCAGGGGTACCCCTTCCTTGCCGTTGCCAGCCGGATTGACCAGCTCAGGGGCCAGCCCGGCGCCCGGTGGTTCGTTGGAAAGCGCACCGGGAATCCCGGCCTCGCCGCCTTCATATACCCGTTCCTCGAGCCGCTGCTCGCTGCGAATGGCGGTACGATCCGGATCGTAGCTCTCCTGCGTCCGCTCGCTGCGGGTGAAATCCAGCTCCGCGGAGACCTGCGCCCTCACCCCCTTGTTACCGATGATGGGGGCCAGGATCCCCTCGATGCGGGAGACGTAACTCTGCTCCACCCGCCGGGTATAGGCGAACTGCTGGTTGGTGAGATCCAGGTCCGTGCTCTTTTCGCGATTGGTGAGCAACCGGCCAGACTGATCCACCACGGTGACCCGTTCCGCGGTGAGGCCGGGAATGGCGGAGGCCACCAGATGAACGATGGCCTGCACCTGCCGTTCGGTGGGCACCTGTCCCGGACGAAGGTTGACTACCACCGAAGCGGAGGGCTTTTCGCGCTTGCGGATGAACACCGACTGCTTGGGCATGGCAAGGTGGACCCGGGCGCTGCGCACGTTTTCCAGGGTGGCGATGGAGCGGGCCAGCTCACCCTCCAGCGCCTGCTGATAACGCCGCGACTCCATGAACCGGCTGATACCGAATCCCTGCTGTTTGTCGAGCAGCTCGAAGCCACCGACGCTGCCGCCGCGAGGCAGTCCCTGTGCAGCCAGCTGCAGACGGACTTCGTGGACCTTGCCCGCCGGCACCAGGATCGCCCCGCTCTTCTCGTCCAGCCGATAGGGGATCTTCATCTGCTCGATGGCCTGCACCACCTCACCCGCATCCCGCATCTCCAGGTTGTTGTACAGCATCTTGTAGGTGGGACGCTGGGCCCAGAGCAGGACCGCCACCGTGAGCGCCAACACGCCCAGCACCGCGGCCACCAGACCAATCTGGCGGCCCAGGGGCAACTGCCTGAAACCTTTGAGGTAAGCGTCGATACCAGTTGAGCTCGTGGATGCCATCGTTTCTATCGGTTCGTTCTGCTACGCTGTTTTTGTAACTATTCAGCTCACCCCTGAAATCCGCCATTTCTGCGTTGAAAAATGGTCATTTACACTCGTAAACTCACATTTTTCGCCTTGAACTGACGAATTTCAGGGGCGATCTGAACAGTTACCGGCCCGTTTCACACCATGCTGAATAGTTACCTGTTTTTTATCTTTCTGCCGGTGTCACCCCAGAGCGGCACACCGGAAAATCCGGAAAAAACCGGGTGACGGTTACAGTGGCATATTGATCACGTCCTGATAGGCCTGGATCATCTTGTTGCGCACCTGCAGCAGGGTCTGGAAAGCGATGCCCGCCTTTTCTGCAGTGATCATCACCTCGGCGAGGCTCATGTCGCTGGTTCCGGCCTGGAACGCCTCCTTGGCCTCACGGGAGTTCCGCTGCAGTTCGTTGACCCGGTCGATGGTGCCTCGCAACAGCTCGCCGAAATCGGCACCCTGTTGCGGCTGGGTGCTCCTCTCGCCTTGCGCCTGGGCAGCCATTACCCGCATCTGCGCCATCAGCTGCTCTGTATTGATCTCGCTCATATTTCCCCCTCGTTTCCGAAACGGCCCTTTTACCTGCCTCAGGCCGGAATCTCGATACCGCTCTCGCGCATCCGGGCCAGCTTGTAGCGCAACGTACGTTCGCTGATGCCGAGCCGCGCGGCTACTGCCTTGCGGCTGCTTCCCGGCTCCTTCAGGGCATCGATGATGGTCCGGTACTCCTGGGAGCGAATGCTCTGATCCAGCGTGCCACCTTCTTCGGCGCGCGGCGGGGAAAGATCGCCCCCACCCTGCTCCGAACTCTCCTCGAAGCAGAGATCCCGTTCGTGGATCTCGTCACCCGCTTGCAATACCAGTGCCCGCTGGATCAGGTTGTCCAGTTCACGCACGTTGCC
>WFNS01000183.1 GCA_015488495.1 Gammaproteobacteria bacterium
ACCTTGAGATCTGCCACCTGCTCATAGAGTGGCCCGCGCTGCTCCAGGATCTGTTGCAGGCGGGCGCGAGGGTCCTCTGTCTGCAGGAGAGGACGCCTCTTGTCCCGCGCCGTCCGTTCCAGAAGCCGGTCCAGGGAGGCGTGAAGGTAGACGACGAAACCACGCTCTCGCAGGTGCTGGCGGTTTTGCGGATCGAGCACGGCCCCACCACCGGTGGCCAGCACGACGGCCGGGCGCTGGGTCAGTTCGTCGATCATCTTGCTTTCCCTGCGGCGGAATCCGGCCTCCCCTTCCAGCTCGAAGATGAGCGGAATATCGACCCCGGTGCGCTTTTCAATCTCGTGGTCGCTGTCCACGAAGGTCTTGGCCAGGGCCGAGGCCAGCCGCCGTCCGATGGTGGTCTTGCCGACCCCCATGGGGCCGACCAGGAAAATTCTGTCTGCTCCTTCCATGGGGGCATTATAACCGGCTCTGCACCGGTTATTGCCCCGGTGTCCTGAAGCTGCAAATATTTGGTTGCCGGGGCACTAATGTCGGTGGGTCTTCACCAAATCGCGGGGATAAAACAGCAAATCATCCTTGACAGGCAGAATGCACGCCACATACTCGGCAGCCAGAAGGGGATTGGGGCCGTCTGGATTGAGACTACCGGATATCCACTATCTGCGGGAATGGCAAGTGATCCGGTTATCCCAAAGTGTCCCCAATCCCCTTATGCCGACCACCTTCCAGCGTGCATTCTGCCTGTCAAGGACGAAGCCGCTACGCGGTGATTTGCCGTTTTACCCACTCGATCAGGTGAAGAGCCATGTCGGTATCCCGCCTGAATCACACCGTGCAGACACCCCATTCCGCACAAAAGGGCGGGCACCACCCGAGAATGGTCCCGCCCTCTGCACGGCCCGACTTCCCATCACTGGATGGTTATCGCAACGGGTGTGAACACCGATGTGACACCACCAGGCGTGGTCACCTCGACGATGAGCGAACCGTTTTTGACATCTCCGTTGGTGTTCACTCCCTTGACCACCACGGAGAACTGCTGGCCGCCATTGTGGTTGTCGTTCGCCCAGGTGAAAGAGCTGGGCCCCACGATGGAACCAACCGTTGCGGTGAACTTGACCGTGGTCCCTTTCGGCATCGGCTGTCCATGGAGATCGGCGATGGTCACGCTGACGCTGCCAGTCGATTCACCAACGAGGGTCAAGGTACCAGAGGCCGGCTCGTTGAGGGTGAGGTAAGCTTCGCTGCCGGACATGACCAGCACCAGCCGTGCCCGCACGTTGGTGGATTTCTGCGTCGATGAGCAGCCGGCATGAGCCGGGATGGAGCACAACACCCCGTTGTACAGACCGTCCTTGCCATCGAATGCTGCGTTGCCGTTGAAATCCACGAACTCCTCCAGATCCCCGGCTGCCTCTCCTCCACCCTGCGCCGGGTTATAGACGCCATCCTCGTTGTAGTCGTTGAATGCCTCGGCCAGATCATAGGGGCGGCCGGTGACATCGTTACCGAGGAAGGCGGTCATCTCCGATGCGTCGAAACGACCGTTGCCGTTCAGATCGGGGAATGACTCCTCGCCGATGGCAGTGGCCAGGATGGTTACGCGTCCGCCGTAGGGTTGGCCCATGCTGTTGTTGACCTCGGGCACTCGGGCACCGCCCAGGGTCTGTCCGGTGGGTCGGGGCTCCTGGCTGGTCCAGGTCACGGAGCACTTGCCGTTGACCGTGGTACAGGAGGGTTCAATGGAGCCTCCCTCGGCGAAGAAGCTCACCGCAGTCCCGTCGGGAACCGGGTTGTTGAAGTGATCCGCCAGGCGGGCCGTCACCTTCACCTCCACCCCATCGGTGTTCCACGCCTCCGGATTGAGCGTCTCTGCGGAAAGGCTGAAGCTGTTCTGATCCGGGATGCCGGTAGAGATCACCAGCTGACTGGACTGGGTAAGGATCAGCGGATCACTGCCGTTGACGCTGGCGGTCACCCGCACCGTGGTGGCCACCGTGCCGGAGTTGACCACGGTCTGCACCAGCCCTTCGGTGTTGGTGGTCGCCTGAGTGGGGGTCAGAGTGATTCCTCCGACATTGGTGTTGAGAGAGAAATCCACCAACCGGCCATTGACCGGATTCCCGTTGATATCACGCACCCGGAAGACCACGGTGGAGCTCTCCGCACCACCGATACCCCCGGCCCCGCGGATGGCGATCTTGTCGGGAGTGGCCGATACCACCTCGATGCTGCCCACGTCTGCCGGCAACACGTTGACCGTCGCCGTCGCCGAGAGGTTGATCCCGCCCGCGTTGGCGGTGACGTTGATCGCATCGTCTCCCACACATCCTTGGGCCAGGTAGGTGCTGGTAGCCACTCCGTTGACCGTGGTGACCGGAGAGCTCAGCGTCGCAGTGGGCGTTGCCTGACTGCTGCACGAAGAGGAGAAGTTGACATCCACTGGCTCGGAAAAAGGGTTGCCGTTCTCGTCCACCACCGTCACCGATACCACCGTGGTACCACCCGCCGAGATCTGCGCAGCCCCCACCTGCGCCACCCCTTCCTGGAAGGGGATACCACTGCCCATGCGCAGATTGGTGGCACCCACGGCAAACGCCAGCGACGCGGTGACATCTTCCGACAGGCTGGCGGTAACGATTCCGGCACCGAGGCTGCTCCCCGCCAGAATATCCACCACGGCCTGGTTGGCACCATTGGTTATCGCCGTGGGAACCGGGATCTCACCCGCCGTGGTGGTAAAGGTCACCACCTGGGGAGAGGTGATGCCGGAGACCGTGGCGATGACCCGCCCCGGCTTGGCCGAGGTGATGGTCTGGGTGGGCTGTCCGGTCTCCGCGGAAACCAGTTGCAAGCTGATGGAGGCCGTTTCAGTCTGTGTGCCGCTGTCCGACCCGCTTTCACTGGTCCCGGTTCCTCCGTTCTGGTTCGTGGCCCCCGCTGTTCCAAAGGTGGCTTCACCGCCACAGGCTGCCAGCAGTATCAATGCCACACCTCCTGCCAGAACGTTCCTCAGCACCGTCTTGTATTGCGAACCCATCTTCACTCCCCCTCGTTTACTCAACCGGATTACAAAGCGTCTCTGCCCTGTCTCGCGATAGCTGTCTCCCGAACCATTCATGAACTATCTCACCTCCATGTTTTCCCGGATGATCTTGGGCGTAATGAAGATCAGCAGCTCCGCCTTGTCGTCCACCTTTCGGGTTTGTCGGAAGAGCGCACCAACGATTGGCAGGTCACCTAGCAGCGGCACGCTGTCCACCTCCTTGCTGCGTGTCTGCTCATAGATGCCACCCAGCACCACTGTATCTCCATCCCTGACCAGTACCTGGGTCTTCACTTCCCGGGAGTTGATGCTGGGAACCCCGTTGAAAACCTGGCCGACGCTGTCCTTGGTGACATTCAGATCCATGATGATGCGGTCGTCGGGAGTGATCTGGGGGACCACCTTGAGGCTCAGTACCGCCTTCTTGAACGAGACCGAGGTGGCACCACTCGAGGTGGCCTGCTGATACGGGATCTCCACACCCTGCTCAATCAGCGCCTCGCTGCGGTTGGAGGTGATCACCCGCGGATTGGAAAGCACTTCGCCACGTCCTTCCATCTGCAACGCGGAGAGCTCCAGGTCGAGCAGGTAATCCTTGCCGAGCAGGGCAAGAGCAAACTTTCCGGCCGGATTAGTGACTGGCAGATTGACGTTGTAGCGATCTCCCAGTGAAGGCATGTTCACCGGCAAGGGACCACCGCCCCCCTGAAGATTGTCCAGAGCACTGTTGACCATGGTGTCGGTCCCGGCAGAGGAACCCGTACTGCCAATGATCCCATTGCCGCCGTTTTTCGCAGCAGCGGTGATCCCGAAGCGGGCGCCCAGGTTACGGCTGAAATCGTTGTTGGCGATGACGATCCGCGATTCGATCATCACCTGGCGCACCGGAATATCCAGCTCGGCCACCTGGGCACGCATCTTCTGTATATTCTCGTAGGTATCGGTAACCAGGATCCGATTGGTCCGCTCATCGATGGAGATCGAACCACGGCTGTTCTCCGGTTTTTTGAACAGGGCGGCGATATCTGCTGCCTTGGCATAGTTTACCTGGATGGTTTCGCTCAGCAACGGCGCCAGCTCCTGCTGCTTCTTCTGAGTCTCCATATCGAATTTTTCCCGGACCGCAATCTCTTCCGCGGGTGCCACCAGGATCACATTTCCGCGGCGCCGCATGTCCAACCCCTTGGTGGTCAGGATGATGTCCAGTGCCTCATCCCACGGAACGTTCTTCAGATGAAGCGTGATGTTACCGGTAACGCTGTCACTGGCAACGATATTCTGGTTGGTGAAATCAGCGATGATCTTCAAGGCCGCACGCACTTCGATGTCCTGGAAGTCCAGCGACAGTCGCTCACCCGTATAGCGCTTTGTCTTCTTTTTGACCTTTTCCTTTTTTTCCTTTTTCAGCTCATGGACACGAATGCTCATTCTGTTGTCGGACTGGTAGAGCTTGTATTCATATGGACCCACGGCAGTAACTATCAGCTCGGCGCCCCCTTCCTTGGCATACCCATCGATCGCGGTCACCGGTGTGGCAAAGTCGGTCACGTCGAAACGCTGCTCCAGGTGTGGGGGAAGTTTCACTCCACGGAAATCGGCAATGATGCGGTCACCTACCTTGCGGACGTCCGCCACCACCCCTTCTTTCGAGAACCGGATTTCGACGATCCCCTCCCCTTTCTCACCGCGCCTGAAATCGATGTCGGTAATGGAGGGAGAAATGGCGGAGTGCTCACCAAGGTCCAGGCCGGCATCGGTTGCCACGGGAGCAGCCATTGGCACTTTGTTGAGCGCCAGATATACACGGTTACCTTCGGTACGCACGTCATAAGGAAGTATGCGGGTAAGATCGAAGATCAGGCGCGTCCTTCCCCTGGCTTCCACCACTTGCATGTTCTTGACCGGCCCCGTTGCCATGAACGGCTTGTAGCGTTTCAATCCATTAGATGTCTGGGGCAGATCCATGACGATCCGTGGAGGGTTGGCGGTAGTGAAACTTACTGGGCGTGGTGACACTGCCTCTTCCAGTATCAAGACGAGTTCCGTATCCGCGTCTTCGACATTGGCAACCTGCACATCTTTGAGAACATTGGCGTGAGAAAGCGTGCTCCACAGCAGCGAGGCAAACAGGATCGTCGTCGCTGCCAGAATACGGAGTCTTTCCCCTCTGTTGATTGTCGTTGTCGCGTACACCAACATCTGTTCTGTCCCACTCTTTCGTTTCATAGTCATCCCCACCCTTAGTCCTTCAGACTGATCTGGGCTGGACGCTCCATCCACCCGCCCATGCCGTCCGGTATGATTTCCACAAGTTCAATCTTGTCACGTGACAGCTTGACCACCCGTCCGTGATTTCTCCCCAGATAATTGTCTTTCTTCACCTGATGAATGATTCCGTCCGGAGATTGCACCAGAGCCAGCAACTGCCCCGATTTCTGCAGACTCCCTACCATGCGCAAAGTGTCGAGCTGGAAAGACTCCAGCGGCTCCCGCTTGCGCTTGGCATCTGGATGAATGCCACTATGCTTGTTGCGTTCCGCCAGGCGCTGCATGCTGCTCGGGGACATGAACGGATCACGTTGATCACTTGCCTGATAGCGGAACCCTTCCTCTTTCACCATAGGAGGAAGAGGCTCCACCTTCCCTTTTCGGGTCTCCCTGATCTCTGCGACATAACTCACCAGGTCATCGACGTTGTCATTGGCACACCCGGCAAGCATGCCACCAATCAGCGTCAGCAGGACGATTCGCAGGAGACGGGGTTCTGAATGGATATGGCTGCTCATTTTTTCCTTTCCTTCTTCGCTTTCTTCAACTCCGCCTGCTCCTCCTCACTGAGATAACGGTAGGTCTTCGCCACCAGGTCCATGACCAGCTTGCCCGACCCGGCCTTGTCCTGTTTGCGGATCGAGATATTGTGCAATGTAACGATCCGGGAGAGGGCAGCTACGTCACTGATAAAATTTCCAAACTGATGGTAGGTGCCGGTCACCTGAATCTGGATGGGAAGTTCCGCATAGAACTCCTTCATCTGTTCCTGCTGTGGCTTGAAGAGCTGAAATTCCAGACCGTTACCGATGCCGGCCTGGGAGATATCCACCAGCAGCTTCGCGATCTCGGTCTTGCCGGGCAACTGCTGCAACATGCTGTTCAGCATCTCCCGCATCACCTTGTTTTGCTCCTGGTAGGCATCGAAATTGGATGCCAGAAGCTGTTTCTGCTCGAGCTCCTCCTTCAGGTTCGACTCCTGCACACGGGCCGAATCCAGTTGCTGCAGCTGGCCATCGATGACCAGGAAATATCCGACCACCAGCACCACCACCCCGAGCAGTGAACTCAGTGCCAGCTGCAGATGCCGCGGCCAGCCACACACATTGCGAAGATCCAGATCTGCGTTCGCCAGGTCGGAAATACTCATCAGCTTGCCTCAATCTTGTTCTCTTCGTGGGCGGTGATATGGTTCACCCGCAATACGAAGCGGCTGGCACGAGCAGCGGAGCGCTTGTCCTTGCTCTCTATCACCTCGAGACGCGGATTCTCCATCCATTCGGCTCCGTCCAGATAGCGCATGAGGTCCGATACATTGGCATTGGATTGAGCCACACCTTCGATCTCCAGCACCGTTCCCCGCTGTTTGAGCGCCGTGAAATAGACGCCACCGGGAACTACCCGGGCCAGTTCATCCAGCATGTGCACAATCGCTGTGCGACTGCTCTGCAGCTCACCGATCACCTCCATCCGTGCCATCAGCCGCTGCTTCTCCTTCTTCAGCTCCTTGATGCTCGAGATACTCTTGTCGAGCTGTGCAATCTCCTTCTTCAGAAAGGCATTCCGGACCTGCTGGGCTTCGATCAGGTTGCCCACGTAGAGATACCCCCCCAACACGACGGTAGCGGCGAAAGCCGTCCAACCGGCTGCAAACATGGCGAACCGGCGCTGCTGAACCTTGCGTCGCGCCTCACGCCAGGGCAAAAGGTTTATCTGTTTCATTCGTCGAAACTCCTCAGGGCAAGACCGCAGGCGATCATCATCGCCGGTGACTCCCTCTCCAGCTCCGCCGGAGCAACGGAGGAGGGAAGCACCATGCTGGAAAAGGGATTGGCTACGGTGACCGGGATTCCGGTCGTCTCCGTCACTGTTTCGGCAATACCGGGGGTCTTCGCACACTCACCGGACAACAGGATTCGATCCACATGGCTCACTCCGCTGGCGGAGAAGAAGAACTGCAGCAACCTGGATGCCTGTTGAGCGACGGCCTTGCGGAACGGGGGCAATACTTCCGTCTCGAAGTCCTGTGGCAGCTCGTTGTTCTGCCTCGCCTGTTCCGCCTGCTCGTAACTCAGACCATAGTGCTGCTGAATCGCTTCGGTCAGCTGAATATCCCCGAACATTTGCTCGCGGCTGTAGATCCCCTTCCCGTCCCGGAGAACCACGAGGGTCGTGGTGGCATCCCCGACGTTGATCAGTGCCACGGTATGCACGGGAGCCGTGTCGGTCATCTGGGCGCTGACCAGCTGGAACGCGTTCTCCAGCGCAAAGGTCTCCACATCCATGACCGCCGCATTCAGCCCCGCCTGCTCCAGAACCGCCACACGAACATCGACGTTCTCACTGCGTGACGCCACCAGCAGAACCTCCGTCTCTTTCCCCTCTTCCGCCGGATCGCCGAGAGAAAAGTCGAGACTGACCTCCTCCATGGGATATGGAATGTATTGGGAAGCCTCCGCCTTGACCTGTTCCTCCAGCTCACTGTCACTGAGATCGGCGGGCATGGTGATGGTCTTGATGATCACCTGGGAACTGCTGACCGCCGCCGCACACTCCCCGACCTTGCTCCCCGAGCGCAAAAACGCCCGCTTCACCGTTGAGGCGACAACGGCAACATCCTTGAT
Source organism: Gammaproteobacteria bacterium (assembly GCA_015488495.1). Lineage (GTDB taxonomy): Bacteria > Pseudomonadota > Gammaproteobacteria > Thiohalospirales > Thiohalospiraceae > DRMK01. The sequence goes on from WFNS01000183.1 coordinate 7,942, forward strand.
ATCGTTCTCGGACATGGCGTTCGCCGGCATCTTCTCCACTGCAAACCGATCGAGCCGATAGCGATCACCGTTCCGGGACAGCTCTACCAGCCGCACCGCGGACGCGCCAATATCCAGCCCGAGCACCTTTTTCTGCCTGCCCCGCCAAAGTCGTGACAACATTACAGAACCCCTTTCTATCCAATTTCCGGTTGAGTGGGCACCTCCGCACCACTCAGGCGTTTGATATTGGTTATCGGCAGGCCGAATTTTTTTCTTTACCGCCCTGGGTAGACCAGCTGGAAAATAGTTCTTGTTTTTCCAGGGGTAGGGTTTGGTTCCCCTTTTCCGACCATGGGATATGACATCCCCCTTGGGGGAAACAGGGCCCATATTCCGTGGCAGGCAGAATGCCTTTATACTAATGTCCTTCTTTCTTGCCTAATCGATTACCCATTACCCGGAAGTCATGTCATCCCGACGAAAAATTGCCCTTGTCAGCGCAATCCTACTGCTGATTACCCTGCTGACGGGGCTGGGAGCCGCCGCGGGGATCCGTTTCTACCTGATTCCGAGGCTTCCCCCCATCGACGCCCTGAAAGAGGTCGAGCTGCATACTCCATTACGGGTCTTCAGCGCCGACGGGCGCCTCATCGCCGAGTATGGGGAGCAGCGCCGCATCGTGTTACGCTATGATCAGATACCGCCGTTGATGATACGGGCCATACTGGCCGCCGAGGACGACCGATTCTTCGAACATTCCGGCGTCGATCTCAAAGGCATCCTGCGGGCAGCCATCACCCTGTTGCGTACCGGGGAGAAGAGCCAGGGTGGCAGCACCATCACCATGCAGGTTGCCCGCAACTTCTTCCTGAGCCGGGAAAAGACCTATCTGCGCAAGCTCAACGAGATCCTGCTCGCTCTCAAGATAGAGAAGGAACTGAGCAAGCAGGAGATCCTCGAGCTCTATCTCAACAAGATCTACTTCGGGAATCGGGCCTACGGGGTTGGCGCTGCAGCAGAGGCCTATTACGGTAAGCCCCTCGACGAACTGAGTGTCGCCCAGATGGCGATGATCGCCGGTCTGCCCAAGGCCCCTTCCATCTACAACCCCATCGTCAACCCCAAGCGGGCACTGCAACGCCGTAACTACGCCCTGGAGCGCATGCACGAGCTGGGATTCATCGATGCCGATACCTATCGGCAGGCCCTCAATGAGGAAGACGACGCTCGCCGACACAAGACTCTTTCCGAGGTCGAGGCTCCCTATGTGGGAGAGATGGTGCGCAGGGAGATGGTAAAACGCCTTGGAGAAGAGGCATACACTGCCGGCTACCGAGTCTACACCACCATCGAGAGCCGGTTGCAGAACGCCGCCAACCGGGCGGTGCGCAAAGGCCTGATCAGTTATCTCCACCGCCACGGCTACCCGGGACCGGAAAAACACATCGACCTGCCCCGCAGTGAGCTGAGCCGGTGGATGAAGAGGGAAAGAAAGGGCGAGGAACCCCTCCCTCCCTTCCTGGCCCAGGCTGTTTCCCTGCTACAGAAAACCCCCGTTCTGGGCGGCTTACTGCCAGCAGCCGTAGTCGGTGTGAACAACAAGGGCATCTCCGCACTGCTTGCCGATGAACAGCTCGTCACGGTCCCGCCTTCAGGTTTCACCTGGGCGCTGAAAGGAACGCAGCAGGATGATCACCAGCAATTGACCGACATCGTCAAGGCGGGAGACATCGTTCGGCTCCGCTTTACCACCGAAAGCGGCTGGGAACTGGCCAGCATCCCGCCAACGGAAGGTGCCCTGGTGTCCATCGATCCCAGGGACGGGGCCATCCTGGCGTTGAGCGGGGGCTTCGATTTCTTCAAGAGCAAGTTCAACCGGGCCACTCAGGCCAGGCGCCAACCCGGCTCCGCCTTCAAGCCGTTCATCTACTCTGCGGCCCTGGAGAAAGGCTACACCGCTGCCAGCATCATCAACGACGCACCGGTGGTGATGGATGACGAAAATCTCGACGAGACCTGGAAACCGCAAAACTATAGTGGCCGA
>WFNS01000184.1 GCA_015488495.1 Gammaproteobacteria bacterium
AAATCCGCGATCCGCATCTCCACCCCCCGCTCCTCGAACTCCTCGGCCAGCAACGCTTCGAGGGCCACGTCCCACTTTGGCATCAAGCTGTCATCTTCCGTCATCTCTGTTCCCATGGCATGCGCCTCCGCTTTCCGTGGAATCTCCGTGATATGTACCAAGCGAAACATCCGGGCTGGAGCACCATCTTACCCCAGTTCCGCCCTCCGCCTCCATCCTGGAGCAGGGTGATTCGTCAAAGGCGCCGTTTTTTACTATTCTGTAGGAAACGGGACCTCGTCGGTCCCCGCACCGGGAGGAGAGCCCGGTATCGCGATGGCGCTACCGGGCAGGTCATCCCTGTCGAAGAGAGTCGGCAACCGATCCAGGAATCTTGAGGCAAACGAGATGTCCCAAAATTTGCAGGAGTTTCTCGCTTCACCCGCCCGTCCCGCCGGCACCATGAGCTATCATGAACTGTGCGGGTTCCTGTTCTCCATCGCCTGCTCTCCCGATCTGGTCCAACCCTCGGAATGGTTGCCCATGATCTTCGACGATCAGGATCCCGGGTATGCCGACGTCGAAGAGGCCAACGCCATCCTCCAGCAGATCATCACCCTGTACAACGACGTCAATCAGCAGGTGGTCAGCGGACGGCCGTTCCTGCCGGAGGAGTGCCAGCCGACCGAGGTGGCAGAAGAGAACTTCACCTCACCACTGGGGGAGTGGTCTGCGGGTTTCATGTGCGGTCACGGCTGGTTGGCCGAGACGTGGGACAGCTGCCTGCCCGAGGAGCTGGATGACGAACTGGGCTCTTGCGTAATGGTGTTGAGCTATTTTGCCGATCCCCGGTTGGCCGAGGCCTATCGCCAGGAGGCCTCCACCAAAGCCGTCACTGCCGGGGAGATGGCCCGCACGGTGGTCAAGATATTCGGCGACGCAATGGCCAGCTATGCCCTCATCGGCCGCTCTCTCTATCTGGCGCTGAACGAGATGGCGGAGGAGGATGCCCCGGCCCTCAAGGTGGGGCGCAACGAACCCTGCCCCTGCGGAAGCGGAAAGAAATACAAGCATTGTTGTCTGCACTGAGGAGAGACGTTGAAGCGCGAGGTTTCCTGAATGACCAAACCGCTGCTGGTGACATTGGGGATGCTGTTCGTCGGACTGGGGGGCATCGGTCTGATATTGCCGGTGATGCCAACCACCCCCTTCTTGCTGCTGGCCGCGGCCTGCTTCGCCCGCTCCTCACCCCGGTTTCACGCCCGCCTGCTGGAGACCCGCCTGTTCGGCCCGCTGATCAAAAACTGGCAGGAGAACCGCTCCATCCCCGCCAGAGCCAAGGTGGTGGCCATCCTTTCCATCGTGGTGGTGGGCGGCACATCCATCGTCCTGTTCGTGGAACAGGCCCCTCTCCGAATCCTGATCGCCACGGTCCTGCTCCTCAACATCGCTTTCATAGCCAGTCTCGAGACCAGCAAGCCGAGCCAGGTGCCAGAGGAGAAGCGCTGACAGGTCCCGATGACCCCTCGCGACGACGGAGCCGCCGTACCCCTTCTGTCATCGGCCGGCCCTCATTCATCCCCCCGCAGCGCGGCCGAGCAACAGCGCCAGGGAGAGCAGCGCACCGTGCGCCAACATCGCAACGATGGTCATCCGGATGGCAGTCTCCAGGCATCGCGGCTGATCCGCATGGCGCAGCAGGATACGTGCCGCTTTGATGCTGAGCAGCACGGGAAGCGCAGCAATGAAGGCCAGAGAGGGCAACAGGCCGGCAAGGATCAGGGCTGGCAGGATCGACCAGGCCAGCAGGGCGATCAGCGGATATCCCCAACGGGCGGTATGGACCGGGAGTCGGGCCACCCAGTGAAGCTTGCCGGCCGCGATATCCGCCTTGCGGTCGGGGAATTGATTGATGTAGAGCAGGTTGGTGGTCAACAATGCCAGGGGCAGCGTCACCAGCAGGAGCTGCCAGGAGAAATCCCCGGTCTGCACATAGCCGGTTCCCAGGGGGATCAGGCCGAAACCCACCAATACCGCCAGCTCGCCAAGACCCCGGCTGTTCAGGCGGAGCGGCGGCGCCGAGTACCCCCACCCCAACAGCAGGCCCGCAACGCCAAGCCAGAACAGCCCGTTTCCCGCCTGGGTCACCAAGTAGGCGCCGATGATCACCACGGCCAGCATCAGGCCAAGGCCGAAGCCCAGCATCTCCTGCCGGCTCAACACCCCGTTCTGGATGAAACGGCTGCCGCCGGTGAAAGGGTATACCCGGTCGGTGTTCACCTCATCGGTTCCGTTCAGTGCGTCATAGTAATCATTCAGCACATTCACACCGGCATGCAGCAGGATCCCGGCGATGAGCGTCAATACTGCGGTAATCCCGTTCAGGGGATTCCCCTGGTAGTAAATGAAAGCCAGACCCAGCAGGATCGGGATGACACTGGCCAGAATGAAAGGGGGACGGGTCGCCGCCAGGTAGGCAACGACGGGGTTGGAAAACTGCTCTGCAGTGGGTTCGGCCTTGTCCATAGCTCTGTCTCCTGGAAAGACTGTATCAAAAGTGACGACAGCCAGTGCAAAGAATAGCCCATTTCCTCCCTGGGTCGACCTCAAATAGGTATTTATCATGTGACAGACATCACTGCCACCGAACGACTCTGCATATAGTCTGCTATCATCCCTGACAGGTGTACCGCAGGGAAGCGGTTTCCCACGGCACAAACCAAGGACGGCTTCAAGATGAAAAACCCCTTCCACCTTCGCCCGACTCTAAACGCCCTGTTCGGCATGATTCTGCTCGGAGGGACGCACCTTCTTGCCGCAGAGGAGTTCCACGTTGGACCGGGGCAACCCATTGACCACATCGGCGGCGTACCGTGGACGAAACTGGAGCCGGGCGATCGGGTATTCATCCACTATCGCCCGGAACCCTACCGGGAGAAGTGGGTCATCGGCAGCAGCGGCACCGCCGATCGACCCATCGTCATCTCCGGCGTCCGGGGAGCGCAGGGACAACGACCCGTGATCGATGGACGCGACGCCGTCACCCCGGCAGGGCTCGACTTCTGGAACGAGGATCGAGGGGTGCTGAGTATCGGCACCGCCTCCGACCAGGTGCCCACCCATATCGTGGTGGAGGGACTGGAGATCCGCTCCGGCCATCCCGACTACCGCTTTACCGCCGCCGACGGCAGCCGCCAGAGCTACCGAAGCAATGCCGCCAGCATCTATGTGGAGAAGGCAGCCCATCTCACCATCCGCGATTGCGAACTGCACGACTCGGGAAACGGCCTGTTCATCGGCCCCTACGACGGAGAGACCCGGAACATCCTCATCGAAAAAAATCACATCCACGGCAATGGCATCGTGGGCCGCTACTACGAACACAACGCCTACACCGCAGCCATCCACATCACCTATCAGTTCAACCGCTTCGGGCCGCTGCGGCCGGGAGCCACCGGCAACAACCTGAAGGACCGCTCGGCCGGCCTCACGGTGCGCTACAACTGGATCGAGGGAGGCAACCGCCTGCTGGACATGGTGGACGCCGAGGACAGCAAGGTTCTCGTGGAGCATCCCGCCTACCATGAGACCTATGTGTATGGAAACATCCTGGTGGAGCGGGACGGCGGCAATCCGCAGGTGATGCATTACGGGGGAGACAGCGGCACGGAAGGGGACTATCGCAAGGGGACGCTCTACCTCTACAACAATACCCTCTATTCCACCCGCGCCGGAAAAACCACCCTGCTGCGGCTCTCCACCAACGAGGAGAGCGCCGACGTCCGCAACAATATCTTTCATCTCACCGCGGCCGGAGACCGGTTCGCCCTGCTGGATGAATCCGGCCGGATGACGCTGCACAACAACTGGATCAAGGCGGGATGGGTCCCCTCTCACGAGGGGAGCGGGTTCGTTGGTACCATCGCGCGGGCGGGGGAGATCATCGAGGGAGAGGCGCCCGGCTTCGTCGATGAGGCTGCTCTCGACTTCCGGCTCACCGCCGGCAGTCCGGCCATCGACCGGGGAGGCCCGCTGGCCCCGGCGCTGCCCGAGGAGCACCGTTTGACGATGGAATACCGGCCCCACCTGGATGGCCAACCGCGGCCCGTGGCCGGAGCACCGGACCTGGGCGCCTTCGAGAAGGGGGATAGCTCGCCGGAAGAGGGACCGGGGAACGAAAACGGCCCCGGTGGCAGCGAGAACGGGGGTGGTGACAGCAACAACGACAGCGGAAACAACGGCGGCGACGATGGTGACGGCGGGAGCCGGGACAACGAGAGCGGAGGCAAAGACGGCACCGGCAACCAGGGCGAGGGAACAGAGGAACCCGAATCCGGGCGTTCCGATGGAGACCAGCCAGCCGGCGGAAACCGCAGCTCCGGCGGCGCCTTGGGACTTCCTTCGCTGCTCTCGTTGCTCCTCCTGTCGCTGCTGGCCCTTGGCCGGCGCAGAGGCTGACTATCGAAACTCAGCGCCGCCCCCAGGACCACGAATCCCACCAGCTCCAGATGGCCCACCAGCGGGGGCGGCCGGCTGTTTCGCCGCAGGCGGCAGAAGCGGTGACCTCACCGAAAAGACTCTCCACCCGGATGGAACGCCCCTGGGGTGAGGGGCAGTCGGCCACGATCCGCTGGTCACTCCACGACACCACTTGGCACGCCTCTTCCGGCCCACCGACGAAGACCCTGGTGCCCGATCCCTCTGCCTCCAGGTGTTCGCGGAAACCCTCACCGGTAATGGTGACCCGCTTCCCATCGCAACGCACCCTTTCGATGGAGACCGCGGGAAGCACCACCAGGGGGACGATGTTGCTCCCCAACTCCCCCTTGACCGCCTTTATCACGTAGCTGCCCGGGGCGAGCCGCGCCGGCAGCGTGAACTCCAGCAAGGTGGGGGTGACCACGGCAGGGACGATCTCCGTGCGCTCCCCGGCAGCGGAGTACAACGCCACCTTCACCGGAACCTCGAGGGGATCCCCTTCCGCAAAGAAGGCCGTGCCGGTGAGCGTCAACGTGGTCTCTTCCCCCGCCACCACCCGTTTCCGGCTGATCCCGGAAAGATAGGGCACGACGGGCCCGAAGGTGGGCCCCGGCGCATCCCCCGCAGAGGCCGCCTGCATACCGGCCGCAAAATCACCGTTGCGATGGCAGCCGAGGCAGTCACTCTCATCCCCCAGGTGATCGTAATCGGGGTTGCCGGGATAGGGTACCTGTGGGAAGGTGGGATTGGGCCCGTGGCATCCCCGGCAATCCAGGTTGTTGCCCACATGACCGTAGAATGGGGGCTCCTCACCCGGCACGATCCCGTCACCGACCGGATCGAACTGGATGTTGTGCAGCGAACTGATGCCGTGGCAACGCTCACAGCCTCGAATATTGTACGGCCCGTTGAGAGGGCCCGGCTCCAGGCCCCAGTTGTGGCAGAGCAGACAATCGTGCGCCGAGTTGGTCCCTCCCATACCGATGCCTGTCCCGTGATGGGTGGCGTTGTTGGCATTGCCTCTGGCATTCACCGGTACCTCGATGCCGGTGACATCATCCACCCCGCCCCCGTGACAATATCGACAGCCACCCCGTTTCTCACCGGTCTCCCCCACCTCACCGCTGCCGCGACCGGGCCGGGGCGTGACGTTCACGATCCCGCTGTCCGGAATATAGTGGTCGTCGTTGGGGTCGTTGATCACGTTGCCATGACAGAGATGACACTTGGCCTCCTGGGCCTTCTGGGTGAAGTGGTGTACCGATGTCACCCCCGACCACTGTCGGTGGCAATTCAGACAATTGCGAAACTCGGCGCTGCCGGGATCCTGGGCAAAGGCGTAGTAGCCGCCCAGCGGCCGGTCAGGGTCGGAGACCCAGTCGATCTGATGACAGGTGAGGCACTGGTGGGTCCCGTCCGGGGATTTTTCCGGATAGGGGGATGCGGTGTACTCCTCGATGGGGGTATCCACCCGCAGGTGGTGCCGATCGGGCAGATAGCCCCGTTTCACGGGTAGCGGAGCCCCCGCTGGATCGCCGTGGCAGCCGAGGCAGGCCTCCCAGGTGAGGTCGTTCATCACCACGTCGGGAAAGCCGAT
>WFNS01000185.1 GCA_015488495.1 Gammaproteobacteria bacterium
ATATGGAAGTGTGCCATACTTGTCATCCTCAACCGATTTTTTCAAAGAAGGGTCGCAATGCCTACGCCTGCGGGCTGTGTTACAGAGGCCTTCTGTGAAAGGGGCTACGGAGACGCATTGCTCCCTTGCCACGGGCGCACACATGGCGGCTGAGGCAGATATAGTGGTCGCCAATTAATATTGGGTGTGAATTTATAAAAGCTCCTGGTCCATCAACACATCGTGGTCTATGCTTAATTGTAGGAACAGGATACGTCCTGCCTCTAAAAATATTCATTAGGGAAATAGCCGAGGCAAAACATGAAATGAAAGTTGTTCAACTCGGGCACTCCATGCCGCGGGTCATACAAACAACAATATCAACCTTCACCACGGCAATCCTAATCTCACTCTTATTGATCCAAGAGAGTGCAGCATTTTGTAACAATCGTGCTGATGGATCTCAGTGTCATCCGGACTTCATACGCGAAAGCCTGCCTTTTCTCAGGCCACATGTCCTGAACCTGATTGCAGAGGAAGTCAATGAGCCAGACGATGGCTTTATTGATGAAATGGATACTGCCAATCATTTTGATGCATGTAACTTTGACGGTAGTATCAAAAAAATCAATACTCGCTATCTCCTGCCTTATTACTCTTACTCGCCGCTGCAGCCCGATTTTGCGGGAGTTATACGTCGGCTTTCTCCCTTTGCACCTGCTTCGTCCATTCAAGTACCCGAGGTGTTCAAAGCGGCGGCGATGTGGGGTAATGCGCTCCATGGGATACATGATTTCTATTCCCATTCCAACTGGGTAGAGATGGGGAAAAGCAATCCTGCCACAGATTTGATTGATGGCGGCCTTGGCCCCTGGACAGACTTCCAGTCCGGGTTTAAAGGATCTCCGGTGCAGGACAACATTATTGCTACGCAAGAACTGTCTCCACCAAGTGGCTGGAACATTGAATTTACAGGTGATACTCGCGTCCCTCTTGTGCACACGGACGACGGAAGAACGTTGAGACTCCTGATAACCGGGCAAACTGGCCATCCCTTTCAACACTGCCCCTGCGGAATACGAACACCGGGTCCACCTAACCCGTTATGCAAGGATGTCAATATGCTGCCTCATGGCCCGACAACAGGAGGGGGAGGCTTACACAAAGACAACATCTCACGTATATACCATGAAGAAGCAGCTAATATGGCAAAGGCCCAGACCCGCCATGAGTGGTGCCGCTTGCTTCATCTGGCACTTGAGGAAGAGGGCGTTCCCGCAGCAAGCGTACCTATGGGCTTAATGGTATCACCGGGAGCTTCTCCACATCCAGAATATACGCCTTGCGCCTCTCCACAAAACGTAGGACCTATTGAGGTTTCCGTACAGGTATCCAATATCTTCGTTCACGACGATCTGGATGATGGAGACAACCCCGGCGATCTGAATTTGGTCTTTACACTTTTCACAGAAGATTTTCGCTACTCAACAAGAACACAGACAGATATCATCACCATTGGTAGCGGCAATCCCATTCCGTCAGAAAAGTTACCAAGCTCACAGACACTCTGTATTGACCCTGAGCAGAGAATAGTTGCTACCATCCAAGGTTGGGACGACGATGATGAGCCGGCAAGCCGGGGAGACCTGGACAAGGATGATGATATCTTGTCTGGTGTCAGCTATTCAGTTGGGAAGGGCTCGGAGATTTCTGACGGTATAGGTACCGGATCTTTTACACAATATTCAGATAATGACGCTAACATCGACCTTCAGGTGACCTTTGTCATATCGTCCAAATCGACGGATGAGGATGAGGACGGGCTTTCTCTATGTGAAGAACTGTCGATAGGAACAGATCCCTCAAGCTCTGATACCGATGGGGATGGAATTACAGATGGTGACGAGCTGGACCAAGGGAGTGACCCTCTTGTTGTGGACAGCGTGTTTGAATATACATCAAAGATTATATGTGGCTTCCAAAGGGATCCAAAAAACATGATGCTGGCTAGAGGATTTTACGCCACGGCAATCAACATCCACAACCCCAACCAGAAAGGGGTCAAGATTCATAAAAAACTTGCCTTGACATTTCCTCCTGGAGGACAGCGGCCTGGGCAAATAATGTCTATCGGCAACGACAAACTGAAATATGATGAAGCACTGGAAACAGATTGCGAACATATTCGCTCGAAACTATTCCAAAACGGATTTCCATCACCAGGATACATCAAAGGCTTTGTCGTCATTCAAAGCAGTGATCCCCTTGATGTGATCAGCATATATACCACAGCCCATTTGGATCAACAGGGAGAAACAGACGGCCATGGCGGTATAGACGTTGAACGGGCGAATGAAAGGATTAAAGCCGGAAGACCTCTTCCTGATCTGCTTCCAATCCCTGATGAAAATGGATCCTTTTGTGTGCTTTCTGAAGGAAATCTATTGGTTTCGATAAGAAACCGAGGAAACCTTACTGCCAAACGGTCAAGCACAAAAATTGACTATTTTGGTGAAGCACCTTTCTCGGTTATAAGTACGCCAGCAATAGCCCCGGGGCAGACAAGAAAACTATCCATTCCTGTTCCTAAAGATTTTAGGCTGGAGAATTTTCAGATAACTGCAGATGCATATGGTGATATTGATGAGAGAAACGAAGACAATAATACAGCCATTGGAAAATGCATCATTGTCAACTAATCAGCCTGCTTAGGTTAGTTCTTGAGAGCCAACAAAAACAGGAAACAGCCCGAGCTTTGCCCACTCTTTTACTATAAGTACATCAATCAGCAGGAACAATCACTCTAATTGAAATTTCTGGCACCAATCAGCGATTCCGATACCGATTCAGATCGAAAAGTCCGGATTGAACCGGCTTGTTTCGCGCATACTCCTGCTGGAACCAGTCGGCCAGCTCCCAGAACTCCGGGTCGGTTCTTCTCACCCCGTAGCGATCGATGAACTCCCGGTAATCATTCCGATCCCGAATGGCGGCGCAGCGCCGGGTGAACTCCTCTATCTCCGACAGCGCCACCGAGAAAAAGAAATTGGGGTAGGATCCCTCCAGCCAGTTCACCACTGTCATGGAGTCCCGCTCTATGTCCGCACGGTCCCGCTCACGCTCGTCAGCAAGAAAGGAGGTGACATTCTTGTACGCCTTGTTGCGGATCAGGGTAAAGGCGAAATCCTGCTCCGCGTCCTCCATTCGCACCCGCACGAAGGCGACATCGGGAAAGGCGTGGAGCTGCTCGCCACGCAAGCGGGCGATCTTCTCCATGGCACGTTGCGCCTCGATCTGGACAGCGGCTTCTTCACAGCGGTCACGGCCGCAGAGATTCCTTGCCCGCGCCAGCTCCATCGCCCCGGCAAGGCGCTGCTCGATGTGCCGGTAGAGCTCCCTCTGCGGATCGTTCGTCCGGTAGCCGGTGACGGACTCGGTGCTCAGCCACTCGCGCGGTGCCGCGAACAGCTTTTCGATGCTGGCGCGCTGGCCCACATACCAGGAGTCGCGGATGGTCTTGCGCCATTTGGCCGGCAGAAAGGCGAGAAAATAGTCCTCCCCCTCCATGCGCAGGAAATCCATGTAGATCCGGGTGCTGATTTGATGGCCCACGTTGCCGTAGACGTTGAAACCGGCCACCAGCAGATAGTGGATGCGTTCGAACAGCGGATAGTCGATGACCCACGCGGTCTCCGGATAGTCCCCCACCAAGCCGTAGGCCACCGAACCGCTGTCGAAGTGACGGAACACGGTCAGCGCTGCATTGGGGTTGCGCCCGCCGTCACCGTCCCAGATGTAGTTCACGGCATGTTTCAGATCGTGGGTGCCTATGGTCTTGAACCAGGCCTGCTTGTTGGCCATGTAGCGCCGCTGTCCGCGCCAGTATTCGGTCCAGATGCGCAGCAGGTCCAGATTGCTGCCGCCGTCGGCGGGAACCTGCAGCTCGTCCGCCATCTGCCCGATAAAGCGGGCGTCGTTGGTGATCACCGGCTGGTTGGGGTCGAAGAACAGCACCCAGAACTGGTCCTCGATCACATCCAGCGCGATCTGCCCGCGGCAGACCGGCCCCTTGACGAATCCCTGAATGAAAAAGTAGGCATCGTCGAGCAGAAAACGGTAGCGCGACATGGGAGGAATGGCGGCAAAGGTCTTGAACGGATTGGAGGCGATCTCGCGCCGGTAGGTGGGCAGCTCGCGCACCTCGTAATCGGGTTCGAGAAACAGCTGCCGGTAGCGCTCCATGCGCTGCCCGGAAAACTCATAGACGATGTGGTTCTTGGCCACGATGCTCGGATGGTATCTGCGCAGGCGGTAGTAGAACGGTGAGCCGCCGGGATCGTCATACGGCCGCACGGTGGGGATCTCGTCCACCGCTTCGCCGGGTGGTGTGCTGGAGCGCACCAGCCGGTAAAACTCCCGTGGCGGGGATCCCGCGAAATGAATATGAGCGTGAAAAAGATGCTCGTACAGATAGCGGCTGACCAGACGTTGCTTGCGCGATGGCCGGTTCAGAAAGCTCTCCCATTGCTCGATCTGCGGCTGCACGGCGGCGGAGGGGGCAGGCGGAGGCGGAACCGGCGCACCTTGGGCGATCCAGGAGACGAGCGTCCGGTATTCCTGCTCCGAAAGATTGGGCATGGCATAGGGCATACCCCACAACGGATGCTCCTGCTCAAAATCGTCGATCGCCTCGATCTTCGGGCAGCTCTGTTCGCGGTTGAGCTCCAGGGTGAAACTGTCCGGCAGACGCCCCCCGCGCGGCTGGGGGTGCCGCTGCTTCAGCCGCAGCAGATGGTACATCACCGAATTTTCCAGGTTGTTTTTCGGGGTTGGCTGCCGCTCGTTGAGCACGGGGTGAAATCCGCGGGCACGCCACCCCTCCGTGCTCTTGGCATCCACGAACAGGCGGGTCGGCTGCATGGGCGTCAGACGCCGCGGATTGTACACCAGCTCCTCGCTGGCGCCGCGCCTTATCCCCTCACCGGAAGAGAGCTTCAGCTGACAGGGGGCGTCGTAACAGCCGTGGCAGACCACGCAGCGCCGCTCCAGAACGGGCTTCACCTGATGCTCAAACGACACCGCTCCGTTCAACAGGGATGACAGCGACTCCGGATCGACGACCGCCGGGCGGTTCTCCATGAAAGACGAAAAATGGATGAGCGCACCTGCCAGCAGGGCGGCGAAAGGGATCAGCAACCATTTTGCAGATATTCTTTTCACTACAGCGGACACTCCCTGACCCGAGCGTTTCACCCGGGAACGTGATGATCGTGCCGGGATCGTCGTCCAGGCGACAGCTTGCCTTTGCTCCCAGTCATTTCGTGCGGAATTGACGGATGTTATTCAGAAGCCTTCCACCCTTGACGGGGCACGGTGGCGACCGAACCAACTCCACTCAAAGCGTCGAAGAGCCATCCCGGGTATCTCCCATGAAAACAGCAGCTTGCGGTAAAGCATCGGTGAGCGGCAGAAATACCCGGGTCAACCCCCATCGGGTATGGCAAACAGCACCACCAGCAGCAACAGGGCGGCGATGACGGCAAACCCGGCGCGTTGCGCGAGATGCCCACGGCCGCGGGAGGCGAGCAACGCCACCACACACTGCAACAGATAATAGAACGCAAAGGCGCGCGAGGCGAAGGTGATGATCTCGAAAATGGTGGCGGACCAGACCAGGGCTGTCGCCATCGCCGCCACCAGAGCATAACCGGGTCCGGG
>WFNS01000186.1 GCA_015488495.1 Gammaproteobacteria bacterium
GACGCACGGCCAGCCACTCCTGCAACGCCTTTCTCGCCTCCCGACCCACCGGCAGAAGACGGCTCTTGTTGCCCTTGCCGGTGACCCGCACCAGCCCTTCCTGCAGATCGAGGTGGGAAAGATCCAGCGCAGTCAGCTCGGCGAGCCGCAGACCGGAGGAGTAGAGCAGCTCCATCATCGCCGCATCCCGAACCGCCAGCGGATCGTCCTTGCGGATCTCCAGCAGCCGCGCCATCTCGTCCACGTCCAGCACCTCCGGCAGCCGGCGTCTCACCTTGGGGGCGCTCACCTCGGCAGCGGGATTGGCCTCGGCGTGACCTTCACGCATCAGGAATCGGAAGAAGCTGCGCAGGGAGGAGAGTTCACGCGCAATGGTCCGGGGGCTGACCCCTTGCCGGTGGCGCCAGGCGGCATAGGCACGAACGCGGTGGACGTCCAGGTCGCGCCACCCGGTGATGCGCTGCTCCTCGCAGAACGCATGGATACGCTTCAGATCCCGCTGGTAGTTTTCCCGCGTCCGCGGGGAGCAACGGCGCTCGGTCTGCAGATGGAACAGGAAGGCCTCAATCAGCCTCATGGGAAAGGTGCAGCCGGATCACCCCGGTGAAGATCTCGCCGAGGGAGCGCAGGAACATGGCGCCCGCCTGGCGATGAAAGCGCTCCGGGTCGTAGCTGCCGAGGGCCAGTACGCCCAGGGGATCGTCCTTCTCGCCCAGCGGGATCAGGGCGGCCGAGGCGATGTCCACCGCCTCGGCATCGAACAGCGCCTCCAGCAGTTCGGGAGGGAGGCGGCCGCGCAACGGCTCCGCGGCGCGGAATACCCGCTCGAATCGGCGCTGGTGCAGCTCGTCGCGCCCCAGAAACTCCTCTCCGTCGTACTCCCTCTGAGGGGCCAGAAAGAGACGAATGGCGACCGCATCGGCATGGAAGCGGTCCAGCAGGCGGGTGCTCAGCACGGCGAACAGCTCCCGCAGATCCTGCGTCTCCAGCAGGGTGAGGGTCAGTTCGTGCAGACGCCGGGCCAGCTCCTCGTTGTACTGCGCGTTACGGATCAGGGTGCCCAGCTTGTTCTTCAGTTGCTGGCGCTGCTCCCGCAGCACCTGCACCTGGCGCTCGAGAAGAGAAACGGCACTGCCGGTTTCGTGGGGAAGCCGCAGCTCCGCCAGCAATTCGGGATGCCGTTCGAAGAAATCGGCATGGTGGCGCAGATAGTCTGCTACCGTCCTTTCGTCCAGATCCTCTGCCAGCGGCCTGTCCAGTTCGCGCGTCATATCGTGATTTGCCCTTCGAATACCTTTTCTGCCGGCCCGGTCATCATCACCGGGTGCCCCTCGCCGGGCCACGCAATCTCCAGTCGCCCGCCGGGAAGTGCCACCGTCACTTTATCATCTATCGAACCCCACTGGCGAGCCATGACCATCGCGGCGCAGGCGCCACTGCCACAGGCCAGGGTCTCCCCCACCCCGCGCTCGAACACCCGCAGGCGGATCAGCCCGCGGTTCACCACCTCCATGAAACCGACGTTGACCCGCCGGGGAAACCGGGGATGGGACTCGATGGCGGCCCCCAGGCGGGCCACCGGCGCCTGCGCCACGTCATCCACCCGCAACACGGCATGGGGATTGCCCATGGAGACCACGCCCAGAGTGACGCGTTCGCCGTCGATCTCCAGCGTGTATTCGTCGGCACGGGACTCCGCCTCGAAGGGGATGGCGGAGGGCTCGAAACGGGGCACGCCCATATCCACGGTGACCCGCCCATCCGCCTCCACCCTCAGCAGGATCTCGCCGGCCGCGGTCTCCACCCGAATCTCCTGCTTGCTGGTCAGCCCCTTGTCACGCACGAAACGGGCGAAGCAACGGGCACCGTTGCCACACTGCTCCACCTCTTCGCCGTCGGCATTGAATATCCGGTAACGGAAATCCACCTCCTCCCGGCTGGAGGACTCCACCAGCAACACCTGATCGCAACCGACTCCAAAGTGGCGATCGGCGATGAAACGCACCTGTTCCGCGCTCAAACGGACCGGCTGGTGGATGGCGTCGATCACCACGAAATCGTTGCCCAGGCCGTGCATCTTGGTAAACGCTATCCGCATGAAAAAGAGCTTAACGGGAAAGGCGGAACTTGGCCAGCGCCATACCAGCACCATCAATCGAGGGGAATGCGTCTCTCTTACAGCAGATACGGACTTTTGCGGGCATTTTCCCAGGCCTGCCGCACCAACTCGTCACTCTCTCCGGAGCCCCCCCTCTTCAGCCTGGCACGAAAGAAACGCTCGTAGAAATAGTCCGGCTC
>WFNS01000187.1 GCA_015488495.1 Gammaproteobacteria bacterium
TTCGTGCTCGGTGTGAAACTCCGACTCTTCAGTGACGCTCATGCCGCATACGGGGTCTTTCATTGTTGCTCTTCTCCTTCTGTTTCTGTGTCATGTTCCGGCAACCATATTCGGGGCTCCAGGAAAGCAAAGGGCGGAGGGCTACCGGCCCAGGGGCACCGATTCGATCAAATGACAGATCTCGTCACCATCCGGCTCACCATCCGGCATCGACTTCCATCGCTCCAACGCATCCTCCATCCGCTCCAGCAGCTCGCCCAGCTCGGTCACGCTGGCCCTGTTCTCCGCGATACGCTGTTGAATGATGGCGCGCACCTCCGGGCAGGGAGAACGCCCATTGTCAGCGTAGGAAAATATGGTCTGAATATCCTGCAGGGTGAATCCCAGCCCTTTGGCGCGGCGGATGAACCTCGCCCTCTTGAGCGCCTCGTCGTCGAACAGCCGGTAGCCGTTCTTCGGATCCCGCGATGGCACCAGCAAGCCGATACGCATATAGTGGCGCACCGCATCCGGCGTGATCCGGGCCGCCTTCGACAAACCATTGACCGTCAACATCTCACCAAACCTCCCGATTCTCCCTAAGCGTAGAACCTGGGTGCCGCACACAGGCAAGGACCATTGAGAGAATTCGCCTGCAGCCTTGCATCGCTCGAGGCCATCACAGAGCTCCGGCTCCAACCAGCCGGACAGCCTCTATCAACTCTTCTTCCTATCCCTGATACAGTAACCAACCACCGTTGTCCCCGGGATGACGGGAAGATTACATTTCAGTAATCCTTCTGGGCCCCATAAAAAAAGAGCGGCCAACCCATCTGGAACAGCTCTAACCATATGATCCCGCAAAAAATAGTGTGATTCGCAGGTAAAGCAATCGCATGCTAGGCCGATATAACGCCGTACCTGTCAGAGGAACAGGGGCATATCCCCGGTAGATCGTTGTTCCATGCAAAAAAAGGAGCGGATAGATGAAAGTTCAACGTGCGGCTTCAACCGGACTCAGGCTAGCGCTTTTTCTGTACGGAGTGGTTGTGACCGCCCTGTTTTCTTCCCCGGCAGCGGCGGACAACTGGGCTGATCGAATCAACCTGACCGGATTCATGTCCGCCAAGTATCAGAAAATCAGCAAAGACAATTTCTTCAATGGTGACGACTACACCGGGATCGGCAAGGATGGTTCCTTCCGCGGCACCATGATTGGACTCAATCTGACCGCACCCATCGACGAACGTATCACCATTTTCAGCCAATTTCTGGCCACACAGGAAGATGACAGCTATGTCTCCCACCTGGACTGGGGATTTGTTGCGGTTGGCCTGACCGATGAAGTCACATTCCGTGCCGGAAAAATGAAATTCCCCATCGGTATCGTCAACGAGTATGTATCCGTGGGCAACGCCTATCCCTGGATCAGTCCGCCGATGCTGTTCTATACCGAGGAGCACAGCGGCGCCAACATAACCCGGGAAGCTTACAGCGGTGGCAGCGCGCTGTGGGAGCATAGCCAGGGTGACATGAACTTGAGCGCAGATCTCTTTGGCGGCGAGATCACGCTGGGCGAAACCCAGGTGCGCAACATGGCCGGCATAAAACTGCATCTGGACTGGAACGAGGAGATAACCTTCCAGGCCAACTACAACCAGGGCATCATGCGTAACACGCCGATGCCCGTGATGGAAGGTAAAAACCACACCACCACGGCCCTAGGCATGCGCATCGACTGGAACGACATCATCGGCTACGCCGAGTGGGCGGAAACCGACATGGAAACCGCGATAATGAACGGCAGCAGCTGGTATGCCACCCTTGGCTACCAGTTCGGCGACTGGCTCCCCCACCTGACCTATCAATACTTTGAAAGAGGCAGGGGAAGCACCTCACCGCAGGAGCAGAACATGACCACAGCCGGCTTGCGCTACGACCTTTCCGACGCGGCAGATCTGAAGCTCGAGTACAGCGTAATCAACACCGATAAAGGCCAGGGGCTGTTTGAGAATACACCCGTAGACGACAGCGTAAACCGGTTTGGGGTCGCTGTCGACGTCGTATTTTAGGAGGGACCGACATGTTGAATAGAACATGGAAAACCATTCCCGCCATCCTTGGGATCTTTTTTCTCATCCTGGCGCAAGCTGCCGTTGCCGAAATCGTGGTAATCACCAACAAGGCAACGAACGTGGACTCCCTGAACGCCAGCCAGATCAAGGCACTGTTTCTGCAGAAGGAAAAGTCCTTTCCCGACGGCAGCAGCGTCGCGCTGGCCGATCAGAACAGCGGCAGCGCGGCCCGTATCGAATTTGGCGACAAGGTGCTCGGAAAGAGCCAGAAGAAACTGAAACGCTACTGGTCCAAACGTGTCTTCGCCGGAAAGGGGGTACCTCCAAAGGTGGTTGGAGATGACGCCGCAGTAAAGGAGTGGGTAGCGAAAACACCCAACAGTCTCGGATACATCAATGCCGAAGCACTGGATGATTCGGTCAAGGCGGTGTTCAAGACAAAATAAGGGAAACACCGTTCTGGAACAGAGTTACTCCAAAGTTCATCACCTAATTGATTGGAAACACTGTCATGAACTGGTTCAAGTCACTATCGGTCAACGCAAAGATCATGCTGATTGGCGCGGTGGCCATTTTCGGGTTCACCCTAAGTCTCGGGTTTGGCTACTGGGCTGCGATAAACAACGAGACCCGGCTGGGAAACATCCGTGAGATCAGTTTTCCGGTTCTGGAACGTACCGACGCGAATGTCGCCCGGATGACCCGCATCAAGGACCTGCTGGGAATTGCGGCCTACACCGAAGATGAGGAGATGATCTCCGATACAACGGATGGACTGGCCGAGGAGATCCTGCAATCCTTTTCAGAGATCATCGAGATCGACGCCGAGCAAAGAGCCGCTGTTCAGGAACTGGAGACATATTTCAAGAACTACTATGACATTGCGAGGGGGGTGACACTCGGCATCATCAACGAAACCATCCCGGAGGCCGAGCGCCAAGCGGCCTCCCTCAAGATGCTGGAGGCCATGAAGGCCTTCGAAGGGAGAATGCTCACATATCGCGAAAAGGAATATAAACACTTTCTGGATATGGTTGACGGCACCCGGAAGGCCTCCAGGGAAGCCATCTTTTCCAGTCTCGTCATTGGCCTGGCCATGGTCCTGATACTCACCACCGCAGTGGTCACCGTTGGCCGATCCATTAACAAAAGCATCTCCGAAGTGGCCGATTCCCTCGAAGAGATTGCTAGCGGAGAAGGTGATTTGACGCGGCGTCTCTCCACCGCCAGTACGGATGCCATTGGTCGGCTGGTGAAGAGCTTCAACACATTCATGGACAAGCTGCAGGCCATCATCACCGACGTTGCAGGGTCGACCAACCAGCTCGCAGCGGCCGCGAACGAGATGTCCTCCATCTCCCAGCAGGGCAAAGAGTGCGTAACCAGGCAGCAAGCACAGACCGAGCAGGTTGCCACCGCCATCGGCGAACTCACCTCATCCGTGAACGAAGTAGCTCACAACGCCTTGGCCGCGGCCGAGGCGGCCAGAAAGGCAAATGACGAAGCCAGATCCGGTTCAGGGGTGGTGCAGAATACGTTGGCCGCCATCAACAATCTGGCGAACGAGGTTGAAAGCGCTGCAGAGGTCATCAAACAGCTGGAAGCAGATAGCGAAAATATCGGTGGGGTTCTCGAGGTAATCCGGGGCATTTCCGAGCAAACCAACCTGCTGGCGCTGAACGCCGCCATAGAGGCAGCAAGAGCAGGCGAACAGGGACGGGGGTTTGCCGTGGTGGCCGACGAGGTGCGAACCCTGGCCAGCAGGACGAACGAATCCACCAAGGAGATTCAGGTGATGATTGAAAGACTGCAGTCCGGCACCAGACACGCTGTGGAAGTGATGGGCAAAGGACATCAACAGGCGGAGGTCAGCGTCCAGCAGGCAGCGAAGGCAGGCCAGTCACTGGAGGTGATTACCGGCTCCATAGCTACCATCAATGATATGAACGGCCAGATCTCCAGCTCGGCCAAGGAACAGGGAGAGGTCGCCAACGAAATCAAACAGAATGTCGAAGCCATCAGCGGAATCGGCGAGAGGACATCCCAAGGAGCGCAGCGGGCGGCTGCCGCCAGCCGGGAGATGGCCCAGTTGGCGTCCCACCTTCAGGAGCTGGTGAGCCAGTTCAGAGTGTGAATACTCCACCGGCTAAAGCCGGTGGCTTCGGGTTACGGCTGAAAGCCGGATTGGTCGGCCGTTCGGCCGACTCTTACACCACATGGAAATCATCATCTGGCTCCGGCGGTGTCTGGTTCTTGATGTATTCCTTCCACACCTCATCTGTCACATTGCCACTGGTCGCAACCCAATACCCCCTCGCCCATAGATGTTGTCCCCAGTACTTCTTCCTTAGCACCTTATACTCCGACAACAGCCTATGCGAACTCTTCCCCTTCAGATACTGTACCGCACGGGATACCGATAGCTGCGGTGGAATCCCTATCAGCATATGCACATGATCACGATTGATTGAACCAGCATAGATGATCATTTCCCGGCTCATCGCTATCTCCCGAAGAAGCTCTCGGCAGCGCAGCCCAATGTCTCCTCCCAATACTTGATATCGATACTTGGTCGTCCATACCAGATGGTACTTGCAATCCCAGACAGTATGGCTTCCCCTCTTATAATCTTTCATCCCGTAAGGATATCATCCTTCGCCTAAAGGCGAGGGGTTTACGGATCCCCTATCGGGGACTCTAAA
>WFNS01000188.1 GCA_015488495.1 Gammaproteobacteria bacterium
AGCTGGTGCAGCATTGCGCAGGGGATTTCGGTCCCGGTGGGTACATCGTGCGTACCGTGGCCGAGGGGGTTGGCGAGGAGGAGATCCGGGCCGACATGGCCTTTCTGCACAAGCTGTGGGACGCCATTCAGGAACGCAACGGCACCGAACCCCCGGGCACCCTGATCCATGAGGACATGCCCCTGGCGATGCGGATCATGCGTGACCTGGCCGGAGTGGAGCTGGAAAAGATCCGCATCGATTCCCGGGAGACCTACCAGAAGGTGACCAAGTTCGCCAGCAAGTTTATCCCGGAGCTGACGCCCCGGATCGAATACTATCCGGGCGAGCGCCCCATCTTCGACCTGTACGGGGTGGAGGACGAGATCCAGCGGGCTCTCGAGCGCAAGGTGGAGCTGAAGTCGGGGGGGTACCTGATCATCGATCAGACCGAAGCGATGACCACCATCGACGTCAATACCGGGGCTTTCGTGGGGCACCGCAACCTGGAGGAGACCATCTTCAAGACCAACCTGGAGGCGACGCAGACCATCGCCCGGCAGCTCAGGTTGCGCAATCTGGGGGGGATCATCATCATCGACTTCATCGACATGGAGAGTCCCGAGCACCGCAGCCAGGTATTGCTGGCGCTGGAAAAGGCCCTGGAGCGGGATCACGCCAAGACCAGCGTGACCGAGGTGTCCGAACTGGGACTGGTGGAGATGACCCGCAAACGAACCCGGGAGAGTCTGGAGCATGTGCTGTGCGAGGAGTGCCCCACCTGCAACGGGCGGGGTTCCATAAAGACCGCTGAGACGGTCTGTTACGAGATATTTCGCGAGATCATGCGCGAGGCGCGCCAGTTCGATGCGCAGCGTTTCATGGTGCTCGCCTCACAGGAGGTGGTGGATCTGCTGCTGGACGAGGAGTCCACCAGCGTGGCGGATCTGGAGTCCTTCATCGGCAAACCGGTGGTGTTTCAGGTGGAGTCTCTCTACACCCAGGAACAGTTCGACGTCGTCATGACGTAGGACGCCGCGGCTCTTGAAGGCGCTACGCTTCACCCGGGAACGAAGCACGGTGAGAACCCTTCTCAAACGACTGTTCGCCCTGTTCTGGATCACCTTCGTCATTCTGGTGGTGGCGGGCGCCATCGCCCTGACTTCGGTGAGGGTGATACTGGCCAACGCCGAAGGTTACCGGGAAGAAGTCGTCGGCTGGATCGGCAGGCAACTGCAGCAGCCAGTGACGGTGAGCGGTCTGGATGCCCGGATGCAGGGGCTGCAGCCGACGTTGCTGCTGGAAAACGTGCGCCTGCTGGATTCGCGAGGCGAACCGACCTCGTTGCAGTTCCGCGAGCTCCGGGTGGGGATCGACCTGTGGAGAAGCCTGCTGAGGCAACGCGTGACCCTGGGGTTGCTCACCGTGGTAGGGGCGGAGATCTCAGTGCGGCGGGACCAGCAGGGCAAGCTGCAGGTGGAAGGCCTGGCGCTGAAACTGGATCGGCCGGTGAATACGGCGGCACCGGCGGATACCGGTGGGGCAGGGGAGTGGTTACTGTCGCAATCCCACCTTCTGATCCGGGACAGCATCATCCGTTGGCAGGATGAGGGCCGTGACGAACCTCCCATGCGTTTCGAGATAGCCAGGATCGAATTGCGCAATCAGGGCCGACGTCATCAGCTGGATGGTGTGGTCATGTTGCCGGAGGGGGTGGGTCGGACCATCCGCGTGGCGGCAGACTTTTCCGGCAGCAGCAATGCGGTTCACGATTGGGGCGGAAGCTTCTATCTCAACGGGTTGGGAATACGACTGGGCCCGCTGCTGGAGATGTTCCGGCCGAAACGGATCACCAGTGGTGTCGGCCAGCTGGATCTGGAGCTGTGGGGGCGGTGGGAAGGAGGCCGTCTGACCCACCTCCGGGGAGAGGCGGGGGTGCGGGACCTGGTGCTCCGCGCAGAGAAAGAGAGGATCTTCCGGCTCGGGTTGCTCAACGGCGTGCTCCAGTGGCGGCGGGATGAGGCGGGGTGGACGCTGGATGTTCCACGTCTGCGCGTGAACCGGGAAGGTGAAGCATGGCCGGACAGCCATCTGAAACTGGTCGTGCGGGAAGAGGAGGGTTCCCGGCGCTATGATCTGCGAAGCAGTTTCCTGCGTATCGGTGATCTCGCCGATCTGGCCCTCTTTGTGGAGCCTTCTTCCGGCGAGTGGGGCGAGGCCGTGGCCGCCATGCGTCCCCGGGGCGATCTCTCGGATCTGCATGTGGAGTACCGCCCGCAAGCCCCCCTCGCGCAACGCCTCGTCGTCTCTGCGCGGATGCGGGGGCTGGCGTTGCAGGCATGGAAGAAGCTGCCGGCCCTGCAGGGGGTGAGCGGCATCCTGTGGGCCGACGGCGAATCCGGTGCCCTCCGCCTGGAGAGTGAAAAGGGGAGCATCGATTTCCCTCGCCTGGCCCGCAATCCGTGGCACTTCGGGTGGCTGAAGGGTTTGCTGGAGTGGCAGAAAGATGGTGGCGGCTGGTATCTTTCGGGGCGTGAACTGGAGCTGAGCAATCCGGATCTGAAGGCGAAAGGGGAGCTGGATCTGGTGGTGCCGGGTGGGGGCGTTCCGCCGTTCCTCGACCTGCGCATCGCCTTCAAGGAGGGGCGGGTCGTCCGGGCGCCGAGCTATTATCCAACGGCCATTCTGCGGAAAAAGCTGCTCGACTGGCTGGATCGCTCGTTGCTTGCCGGCGAGGTCACCGCGGGCTCCCTGGTGCTCCACGGGAGGCTGAAAAAGGGGCTTTTCCCCTATCGGAAGGGGGAAGGGGTGTTCGAGGTGGGATTTAATGCCCGTGGCGTACGGCTCGAGTATCTGAAAGGGTGGCCCCGTATCGACTCCCTCAATGCGGACGTGCTGTTTCGCGGTGCCGGCCTGCGGATCGATGCCCGCAAGGGGCGCATCATGGGCGTTCGTATCGATGGCAGCCACGTTCGCATCGATGACTACCATGACCGGATGCTGACGGTGCTGGGTGAGGCCAGGGGGGATGGGGGGCAGATGCTCCGTTTCCTGCGTGAAGCCCCCATTGCCGCCGAGGCCGAGCCGGCGCTGGCCCGCATGAGCGTGGCGGGGCAGGCGACGTTGGGTCTCTATCTCGGCATTCCCCTCCGCAAGCAGCCGGTGGAGTACCGGGGGACGGTGACGTTGCACGAGAACAGCCTGCGCTATCGTCTCGGTGAGGGGTATCTGGAAGCCACCAACATCGACGGCAGGGTGCAGTTCGACCGGGAGGGCTATCGGGCGAATTCCCTGGATGCATTCCTCTTCGATCGGCCGGCCAGCATCGAGGTAGCCACCTCCCGGGGCGAGGAGGGGGAGACGACGACGCGGATCGCCATCGACGGGCGGTTGTTGCCCGCCGCTTTGGCGCGACAGCTTCGTGTGCCGCTGCTGGAGCGCCTGGATGGAGAAAGCGCCCTCCAGGCGGAGCTGAGATTCAACTACCACCGGCTTCGACCCGGGCCACTGCTGGAGTTGCGGGTGGATTCGACACTGGAGGGGATCACCTCGACGCTTCCCGCGCCACTGGGGAAGCCGGACGAGGTCGCGGCTCCCCTGCACATCGACTGGGACGATGCCAGTCAACGGGTTCGCTTCCTCTATGGTGAGGTCCTCAAGGGGGACATCGCCCTCGGGGGCAGCGATGGAGGATCTCCTCCGGGCGCCGGGTATCTCCACTTCGGGCCGGGAGAGGGACGGCTTCCGGCGGGTCCGGTGTTGCGGATTACCGGGGCGCTGGAAGGGATCGCTCCGGGGGAGTGGCGGGGATTGTGGGCGGATTTTCCCCAGTTCTCAGCCGGCAGCAAGGGTTACCTGCACGGCCTGAGGGTGGATCTGGAACTGGAGCGGCTTCAGTTGGAGCCGTCCCGGAACGGTTCCGTTACCGCCGACGAGAAGGGGTCCAGAACACTGGACCCCCGCCTTTTGCCGGCACTGACGGTGGGCATCCATGAGCTGAGATATCGGGAGCTGAATCTTGGTCGTCTGGCGTTCCGAACGCGGACGGGACCGGAAGGGCCGGTGGTGGAGCAGTTGGTGTTGGATGCGCCCTACATGAAGCTCCAGGGAAGGGGAGAGTGGCTGGCAGAGGGGAAGCAGCGGACGGTCGCCAAACTGGTCCTGACCGCGCCCCAGACTCACACCATGCTCGAGGCGCTGGGGCTCGCGGCGATGATCCACGGTGAGAATCTGCACATCGAGGGAGAGCTGGAGTGGTCGGGCTCGCCAATGGACTTTTCGCTGCAGGGGCTGCAAGGTGACCTGAATCTGGCCATCGGCAGCGGTTGGATCGAGAGCGTGGAGCCCGGCGCGGGACGACTGTTCGGTCTGTTCAGCCTGCAGGCACTGCCACGGCGTCTGACGCTGGATTTCCGGGACCTGTTCGGCAAAGGGTTCCGTTTCGATTCCATCAAGGGGGAGATCCGCCTGGAGGACGGGAATGCCATTACCAGGAATCTCCTGCTGGAGGGGCCCACCGCCCGTATCGCAGTCAGTGGCCGTACCGGCTACGTGGCGCGGGACTACGATCAGCATATCCTGGTGATTCCAGGGGACGGCTCCAATCTGTTCGTCGCCGGAGCGCTGGCCTGGGGGCCACAGGCGGGAGCGCTCATCTGGATGGCGGAAAAGCTCTTGCGTCTGGACAAGGTGGCCCAGTACGTCTATCACGTCACCGGGAGCTGGGAGAATCCGGTCATCACCAGGGGACGGGAAAAAGCGGCGAGTGCTCCCCCCGGCGGGGAGTGATGTGATACTCTGACTGCCGCGCCGGAAACACTATCGTTCAAAAATAGAATCGGGATAACAATCGAGTCAGTCATGAGCAAGATAGCAGCTATTCAAATGGCCTCCGGTCCCAACGTGAGTGCCAATCTCATCGAGGCAGGCCGTTTGATAGACCAGGCGGTGGCGGCGGGAGCCCGTATGGTGGTGCTGCCGGAAAATTTCGCTGTGATGGGAATGGAGGAGCGGGACAAGGTGGAGCTGCGCGAAAAGGAGGGGGAGGGGCCCATTCAGGAGTTCCTATCCCGCCAGGCGGCGCGGCACGAGCTGTGGATCGTCGGTGGAACCGTGCCTCTCGAGGCATCGACGCCCGACAAGATCCGCGCCGCCTGCCTGGTCTACGACGCCGAAGGCCGGCAGGTGGCCCGTTACGACAAGATCCACCTGTTCGATGTCTCCCTGCGGGAGAGCGGTGAGGAGTACAACGAATCGGCCACCATCGAGCCGGGGGACGAGCTGGTAGTGGTGGACACCCCTTTCGGGAAACTGGGTCTCGCGGTCTGCTATGACCTCCGCTTTCCCGAGCTGTTCCGCAATCTGGTGGAGCAGGGCGCCGAGCTGATCGCGTTGCCCGCGGCCTTCACCGCCATTACCGGCAAGGCCCATTGGGAGGTGCTGGTCAGGGCGCGGGCCATCGAGAACCTGTGTTACCTCATCGCCTCGGCACAGGGTGGCTATCATGTCAGCGGCCGCCTCACCCATGGAGAGAGCATGATCGTGGATCCCTGGGGAGTGGTGCTGGATCGGCTCAGCAGCGGCTCCGGTATCGTGGTAGCGGAGATCGACTGTGAGCAGCTGCGCAACACCCGGCGCACCTTTCCCGTTCTGGAGCATCGGCGTCTGCCATGTCGTCTGTCGTGAACGATTCGCTGATCACCGCTCAGGAGGTGCTGTTGCGGCCCGCCGGGATTGGCGAGAGGGAGCTCCAGTCGGTGCTCGATCGCATCATGACCCGCTCCGTGGACTACGCCGATCTCTATTTCCAGTCCAGCCGCCACGAATCCTGGGTGCTGGAGGAGGGGATCGTCAAGGAGGGCAGCCATGACATCGAACAGGGGGTCGGGGTTCGTGCGGTGAGCGGCGAGAAGAGCGGCTTCGCCTATTCCGACGAAATCCTTCTGCCCGCCCTGGAGCAGACCGCCGTTGCAGCCCGCGCCATCGCCCGTAGCGGAGGTCGGGGCGAGGTGCAGGCGTGGCGTCGAGTGGGAAGGGAGCGGCTCTATGCTCCCATCGATCCTCTGGACACTCTTTCCGCCCACGAGAAGATCGATCTGCTCTACCGCCTCGATGCCGAGGCGCGCCGCCAGGATCCCCGGATCTCTCAGGTGATTGTCAGCCTGGCGGGAGAGCATGAGGTGATTCTGGTGGCCGCTAGTGATGGTACCCTGGCGGCCGATGTGCGGCCCCTGGTGCGGCTCAATGTCACCGTGATCGCCGAGGATGGCGGGCGCCGCGAGCAGGGAACGGCCGGGGGCGGCGGCCGGGTCGGTTACGACTATTTCCTGCAAGAGGATCGGGGCCGGGAATATGTCCGCAAGGCGGTGCAACAGGCCCTGGTGAACCTGCAGGCAGTGGAGGCTCCGGCGGGGACCATGCCGGTGGTGCTGGGCCCTGGCTGGCCCGGTGTACTGCTGCACGAAGCGGTGGGCCACGGCCTGGAGGGGGATTTCAATCGCAAGGGGAGCTCGGCCTTTTCCGGGCGCATCGGAGAAAGGGTGGCCTCCGAACAGTGCACCGTGGTGGACGATGGAGCGCTCCCCGGCCGGCGTGGTTCCCTGAATATCGATGACGAAGGGGTCCCGACACAGCAGACCGTGTTGATCGAGAAAGGGATTCTCAAGGGGTACATGCAGGACAAACTCAATGCCCGGCTGATGGGGATGGCCTCCACCGGTAACGGGCGCCGGGAATCCTACGCCCATCTGCCGCTGCCGCGCATGACCAATACCTACATGCTGGCCGGCGAGCATGAACCGGAAGAGATCGTCCGTTCCGTGAAAAGGGGACTGTATGCGGTGAATTTCGGCGGCGGCCAGGTGGACATCACCTCCGGCAAGTTTGTCTTCTCCGCCAGTGAGGCCTACCTGATCGAGAATGGCCGCATCGGTGCGCCGGTGAAAGGGGCGATGCTGGCGGGCAATGGTCCCGACGTGCTCACCCGGGTCAGTATGGTCGGCAACGATCTGGCGCTGGATGACGGTGTGGGGATGTGCGGCAAGGAGGGGCAGAGCGTACCGGTTGGAGTGGGGCAACCCACCCTGCGCGTCGACAGCCTGACCGTCGGGGGAACGGGCTGTTGATGGCGGTGTGCCGGCGTAGCGGTGGTTCTTCCCGGGGGGAGGGCCACCGGAGAGTGGTTGCAGCGCCATGAACGAGCACATTATGGTGCTGCTGGCAGGCATCGGTCTGATAGCCATCGCCTGCCAGTGGTTCGCATGGTGGGTGAAGCTGCCGGCGATCCTGTTCCTGTTGCTGGCGGGTATCGTGGCGGGGCCGGTCACCGGCTGGCTGGAACCGGATGCGCTGTTCGGCGATCTGCTGTTTCCCTTCGTTTCGCTGGCGGTTGCCGTCATCCTGTTCGAAGGGGGATTGACCCTCCGCTTCCACGAGATTCAGGGGCTGGAGCGGGTGGTGCGCAATCTGGTTTCCATCGGAACGCTGGTCACCTGGTTGATTATGGCGGTGGCCACCCACCTGCTGCTGGGTTTCGACTGGAATCTCTCCTTTCTCTTCGGTGCGGTGATGGTGGTGACCGGTCCGACGGTCATCGTGCCGCTGTTGCGCACCGTGCGTCCCAATGCCAAGGTCTCCAATATCCTGCGCTGGGAAGGGATCGTCATCGATCCCATCGGCGCCCTGCTGGCGGTACTGGTGTTCGAGTTCATCATCTCCGGTCAGGGGGGCAGTGCCCTTACCCACACCCTCGCCACCTTTGGTACCGTCCTGCTGGTGGGATTTGCCATGGGAGCCGTGGCGGCCTATCTGTTGGGATTGATCCTGCGCCACCATCTGTTGCCGGAATATCTGCACAACGTGGTCACGCTCACCGTGGTGTTCGGCGTCTATGCCTTTTCCAATGCCATCGCCGATGAGTCGGGGCTGTTGACGGTGACGGTGATGGGGATCTGGCTGGCCAACATGAAGCAGGTTCCGATGAAGGACATCCTCCATTTCAAGGAGAGC
The DNA here is from genome assembly GCA_015488495.1 of Gammaproteobacteria bacterium. Lineage (GTDB taxonomy): Bacteria > Pseudomonadota > Gammaproteobacteria > Thiohalospirales > Thiohalospiraceae > DRMK01. Next base: position 7,987 of record WFNS01000188.1, read on the forward strand.
CTCAGTGTCCTGCTCATCTCCGGCTTGTTCATCATTCTGGCTGCGCGTATCGAACTGGAGCAGTTCGTCCAGCTGGGCTGGGGGGCGGTCGCCCTGTTTGCCACCATCCAGTTCATTGGTCGTCCTGCAAAGGTCTTTCTGTCCACCCTTGGTTCCTCCCTCACCTGGCAGGAAAGGGCCTTGCTCGCATGGATCGGGCCGCGGGGTATCGTCGCCGCGGCGGTCACGGCGCTGTTCGCCATCCGTTTGCAGCAGGAGGGCTATGGTGGTGCGGAGCTGCTGGTGCCACTGGCGTTCACTATCATCATCGGTACCGTGGTACTGCAGAGTGCCACGGCGGGTTTTCTGGCCCGGCTGCTCGGGGTGGCGGAGCCGGAGCCTCGCGGTTTCCTGATCATCGGTGCAAATCAGGTGGCGCGGGCCATTGGCCGGGTGCTTCGCCAGCACGGCTTCCGCGCGGTGTTGACCGATACCAACTGGAAGCATATCAAAGAGGCACGGCAGAAGGACGGGCTGGAGACCTTCTATGGCAATCCGGTGTCCGACTATGCGGACCGGCACCTGAACCTGGTGGGGATCGGGCGCATGCTGGGGCTCTCGCGGCAGAGCGACCTCAATACGTTGGCGGCCCTCAAGTATCGGCCGGAGTTTGGGCGCAAGGGAATCTATACGCTTCAGTCCAGCGCCGACGTCAATCGATCGGAAAAGCTGGTTGTCTCCGGAGAACACAGGGGCTACGTCTTGTTCGG
>WFNS01000189.1 GCA_015488495.1 Gammaproteobacteria bacterium
GCCCGGCCCAGCAGTTCGATGGCCTCGCCACTGGCCGCATGACCCAGTACGGTGGCGGCCCTGCGCCGCTCTGCCGGTGCGCCATGGGCGAGGCGTTGCTCGATTGCCCTCAACCCCTCTCCACCGATTCGCGCCAGGGCGGTCAGCAGTTCCGTCTCGATCCCCTGGTTCTCCTCGTCCTCCAGCAGGTGCTCCAGCACCGGTATCGCTTCGGCAACCCGTTTCCTGCCCAGCGCATCGATGGCGTGCAGCTGCATGTCCCACCAGTCGTCCCACTCGTCGTCCCGGGCCAGATCCTGCGGACGGCCGGCGGCGATCTCCAGCAGGACTGCCGGTACTCGCGGGTCGGAAATTTTTGCAACCGCCTCGACCGCTGCGGTGCGGACCTCTCCTTCCGGATGGTGCCGCAAGAGCTCCAGCAGCGGGGCGACCGCCTCGGGATCCCCGATGCTGCCCAGCGCCTCCGCGGCGTCGATGCAGACATCCGGATCTTCGTGGTACAGCCGTTCTGTCAGTGCAGGAAAGGCCTCCGGGGCCTTCAGTCTCCCCAGGGCCCGCGATACATGACAGCGATCCGCCTCATCCCCGCGGGAGAGCAGCCGGCACAGCATGGTGATGACTTCTGTTTTCGTCGGCATCGTGTTTCCGTTCGATAACTTTCGTCGCCTGTCCGCGCCGATGCGAGAGCTCCCGACGATGGGCCTTGGAGGTGCGACAGAAGGTGATACACTGGTGGAATCGCTCACTCTGCTGCCCCATTATCGGAAGTGAAGACCATCCGGCGAGTGAAGACAAGGGGAAATCGTAGCAGGAGAGGCGTGGAACCGAAACGATTTCCGTCGGTGTTCGCGGCGAGCGGGTTCTGCACCGCTGGAGCTCAATCGATCGCGGTGGTCTCCCGGCTGCCCTGCCAACCGGGATTGCAGCCGTGGATGGGCGAGCTTCCTCTTGTGTTTCCGGCCCGGATGTGAGTATATGATCCCGGCTGCAGATGGATGGGAAAGGAGTCATGAGTCGATGGTTTTGCGACCCAGGGTCGGGATCGTTCGCTCTGGTATTGCTGATGCTCATCACCGTTGCCGGCTGTGCGAGTGGAGCGCCGAAGGCCGGGGTGCAACGGGCGGAAGAAAGGGGGAGTGCCGAAGAGCCGTCCGGGCCGCCACCCGGCGGTGATTTTACCCTGCGCTCCCCGCGGGGGCCGGTCTCGCTGCATGATTTCAGGGGCAAGGTGGTGCTGCTGTTTTTCGGCTATGCCAGCTGTCCGGACGTTTGTCCGACCTCGCTCGCATTTCTCACCAAGACGTTGAACAGCCTGAATGAGAAAGAGCTGGCACAGGTACAGCCCCTGTTCGTCACCCTCGATCCCACGCGCGACGATGCTGCGAAACTGGCCGAGTACCTTCGTTTCTTTCATCCCCGGTTCATCGGGCTGACCGGAACGGAGGAGGAGATAGCGGAGGTGGCCAGGCTGTACGGCGTCAAGTATTACCGGGTGGAGATGGAAGGTTCATCCGACTATGCCATCAACCACTCCGCGGCCATCTATCTGATCACCCAGGATGGAACCCTGCGCTTTCTCTTTCCCCACGGAACCTCTCCCGCGCTCGTCGCCAAGGCGATCCGCTATCTGTTGCAGGGCTCCCGGAAGGAACGCAAGTCATCGACGGCCGGCCCGAATGATGCCGGCTCAGCGGCGGGAGGTGGCGTACGATCCCGGAATGACCACCCGGCCCCGGTGGCCCCGTGAGCCAGGTGAGGGCCAATCGATCGGGAGGAGGATGACAGGAGTGCAACTCGGCAAGCGACGCACTTTTCTTGCCGCCGTGCTGGGCATGGTGCTGATCGCCCCCGCCGTCATTGCGGCGGATATCGGACCTCTGCCGGCGTTGAAGTATGACGAGGCCAAGGCGGAGCTGGGCAAGCGGCTGTTCTTCGATCCCCGTCTCTCCGGGAATGCGGGGATCTCCTGTGCCTCTTGCCATGTGCCCGAAAACGGATTTGGTAGTCCCACCGCCCTTTCTAAGGGCTATCCGGGCAGCGGCAACTTCCGCAACGCACCCACCCTGATCAACACAGCCTACAAAAAGATATGGCTGCACGACGGTCGCATCGGTACCAACCTGGACGACCTGACCCGCGAGATGATCACGGAAGACTACATCATGAACATGGACATGCGGCTCATGCAGGAGCGCCTCAAACAGGATCCCGTCTATGTGAGGATGTTCAAGGAGGCCGGCTATGGCGAGCCCTCCAACGGCAAGGTACGCAAGGCCATCCCCGAGTATCTGAAGAGCCTCACCTCCAGGAACGTTCCCTTCGACAACGGAACCATGTCCACGGCTGCCAGGCGCGGCATGAAGCTGTTCACCGGCAAGGCCGGTTGCGTACGGTGTCACGATGGTCCGTTGTTCACCGATCAGAAACCCCACAATACCGGTGTCCCGGAGAATTTCGATCTCTTCCTCGACCCCATGAACCATCAGGCCTTTCTCGCCTTCGCCATGTTCCAGGGAATCGAGAACTACATGAACCTCAAGCGTGACCCCGGCTATTACAACGTCACGCTGGACAAGGCGGACATGGGCAAGTTCATCACCCCTACCCTGCGGGAACTGAAATATACCGCCCCCTACATGCACAATGGCATGCTCGAGACGCTCGAGGATGTGGTGGCGTTCTACAATGCCGGTGGGGGTGCCGACAGCAACAAGAGTCCACTGCTCAAACCGCTCGGCCTCAGCAAGGAGGAAAGAAGTGATCTGGTGGCCTTCCTGCTCTCGCTATCCGGAGATCCCCTCACCGGCGAGCAGTATGTCTGGAAAGAGCCGTATCCGGAAGAGTATGAGGCCGTTACCAACTGGAAAGAGGTTCGGAACTAGAAATGTTCGGCAGTGAAACAGTGGATACCCGATCCGTAAGCCGCGGGATGGGTGGCAGGAAGGGGGTGTTGGGGTGCTGGTTCCTGTTCGCGGCTCTGATGACCGGCTGGGGTGCGGGCTGCGCCAACCAGGCCGGGGGAGCGATGGCGGCGGGCGCCAAAGCCGAGGCATCGGGGCCGCCTCCGCTGGCGCCGCTGGGACCGCCCCCCATCCCGCCGGACAACAAGCAGACACCGGAGAAGATCGAGCTGGGCAAATTATTGTTCTTCGACGCCCGCCTGGGAGGAGATGCCTCCACCGGCTGTTCCACCTGCCATGAGCCCGCCCAGGGATGGGCGTGGGCGGAGGATTTCTCCCGCGGCTATCCCGGCACCGTGCACTGGCGCAACAGCCAGACCATCATCAATGCCGCCTATTATCCGCGTAATTTTTGGGCCGGCTCGGTCCCTTCGCTGGAGGAGCAGGCCCGTTCCGCGGCTCGTGGCGCGGTCGCCGGAAATGGTGAGAACGACATCATGGAGGCGCGGCTGGCGCTGATTCCGGAGTACGTGGAGCGTTTCCGCAAGGTGTTCGGCACGGAGTGGCCGTTGATCCGTGACGCGTGGCGGGCGATTGCGGCCTATGAACGCACGCTGGTGCAGACGGACACACCGCTGGACAGGTATCTGCGGGGTGACGAGTCGGCGCTGACCGAGCAGCAGCTGCGCGGCAAGAAGCTGTTCGAGGGCAAGGCGGGTTGTATCCGGTGCCACAACGGAGCCATGGCCACCGATTTCGACTATTACAATACCGGTGTCCCCCCCAACAGACGCTGGGAGGAGGACGGACTGGCCCAGATCACCTTCCGTTTCGAACAGTATGTCAAGGGGCAGACCGAGGAGGGGTACCGCACCGCCAAGTCGGACTGGGGCTTCTATTACCGCACCAAGAACAGATGGGACAAGGGCAAGTTCCGTACCCCGTCTCTCCGCTACACCATGTACACCGCTCCCTACATGCACAACGGTGTTTTCTATACTCTGGAAGAGGTGGTAGATTTCTATGACCGCGGTGGAATGGACGAGGAGGGGCGTACCACCCCGTTCCCGGAAAACAAGAGCAAGCTCATCAAACCGCTCGGCCTGACGGATGAAGAGAAGGAAGATCTGCTTGCGTTCCTGGAAGCCTTCTCGGGTGAGGAGATCATCGTCGAAGCTCCGGAATTGCCTGAGTATGCACCCCGGTTCACCAGGCAGGAACTGATGGAGGCAAAGAAATGAAAATGGCTGTCGGGAGGAACGGAGCCGAAAAAGATGACGCGGCCGGGCACATCCGATGCATGATGAGCCGCCGCATGTTTCTGATGACCAGCGGCGTGGCGGCGCTCTCGGTCAGTACCATATCCCTGTCTCTGTTTCCGGGAGGCACGGTCCAGGCGGAGGTGGTGGAGTATCCGCGCAAGCGCATCGCCAGGCTGAGTCAGTTGAAGAACGATGTTCCGGTGGATTTCAACTATCCGGACGATGCTCCGGGCAGTTCCGCCATGCTGGTCAAGATGGGAGGCATCAGGGCCGGCGGCGGGATCGGGCCGCAGGAGGATGTGGTGGCGTTCAGCTACCTCTGTACCCACCAGGGCGGGGCGCTCGACGGATTGTACAAGGTGGTGGGTGACCATCGCGTGCTGGGGCAGTGCCCCATGCATCTCTCCACGTTCGATCTGACCCGGCACGGCATCGTGGTCTCGGGCCAGGCCTACGAGAGCCTGCCCCAGATCCTGCTGGAACTCGACGGCGATGATATCCATGCCGTCGGAATCATGGGCCTGCTCTATGGCCGCAACCGGAACGTGATGCAATCAGGATAGCCGGATGTTGAACAAGGAATATACTCCGAAGGACTGGATACCGCTACCACCAAGGAACGCGGAGAAACTGACGACCTGTTGCGACTACTGCATCGTTGCCTGTGGTTTCAACGTCTATCGCTGGCCGACCAGCGTCCCGTCCGGTGGTCCCAGGGCGAGTGAAAACGCCTTTGGTGAAGATTTTCCCACCGCCATGCTCAAGTGCTGGGTGGCGCCCACCCAGCACAACGTGGTGATGTACAAGGGCGAGCCGCACCACGTGGTCATCATTCCCGACAAGAGCTCGAAGGTGGTGAATGTCGGCGGTGATTCCAGTATCCGTGGCGGTACCATCGCCCGGAAGTGTTTCAACCCGAACACACCCACCAGGGATCGGTTGACCCATCCCTTGATGCGCATCGACGGAACCCTGCAGCCGGTATCGTGGGACCTCGCGCTGGACGTGGCGGCGGCCGTGGGCAAGCATGTGATCAGGAACCACGGGCCCAATGCCTATTCGGTGAAGCAGTACTCCTACCAGTTCGTGGAGAACACCTATGCGCTCACCAAGTTTGCCCTGCGGCATGTGAGAACGGCGGCGTTCACCTTCCACGATACACCGTCGGATGTCACCTCCACGCCGGGCTTCCGGGACGCCGGGTTCGACAACTTCGGCCCTTCCTACAAGGACTGGGGTGATGCGGACGTGCTGATGATCTGCGGCACCGATCCGTATGAGACCAAGAC
>WFNS01000190.1 GCA_015488495.1 Gammaproteobacteria bacterium
CACCCATAGCGCCGTCGGTCCCAATCAGGTGTGGTGCTGGGACATCACCTGGCTACCGGGTCCGGTCCGTGGGTTGTTCTACTATCTCTACCTGATCCTGGATCTCTACAGTCGCAAGATCGTGGCCTGGGAGATCCATGAGACAGAAGCCAGTGACCTGGCCGCAGGACTGATACGCAGGGCCTGCCTGTCAGAGGGAATCGCTGCGCGGCCGCTGGTACTGCATTCGGACAACGGCAGCCCGATGAAAGGGGCCAGCATGCTGGAGACGCTGCGCCGATTGGGTGTTACCTCCTCCTTCAGCCGTCCCCGGGTGAGCAACGACAATGCCTATGCAGAGTCGCTCTTTCGGACCTGCAAATACCGGCCGGACTACCCGGCCAACGGCTTTGCCACCATCGAGGATGCCAGGGAGTGGGTACTGTCCTTCAGTCGCTGGTACAACACGGAGCACAAGCACAGCGGTCTGAAGTTCACCACGCCGGAACAGCGTCATACGGGTGAGGAAAATGTGCCAGGCTTGCGTTATTGTATTACGACGGGATGCATCTGAAGGAGGCTGCTGCGAAGGCCGGGAGGACATTGAAGAAACGCTGACGTTTTACCAAGAGAATGGACTTGCTGGAGATCCCGACGCTACTAAGCCCTGCACGGCATTAACCCGGATTGGAGACACGCCGAACGAAAGTGCAAAAGATTCTGGACCCTACCACGTGCTCGCCTCTCTCCGAGGCAAGTCCGGTCAACTACAGAGCCCGCTGCGCACCGATACGGGCCAGCAACATCTTGCGGACACCTGCCACATCTAGCAAGAGGATACCCAGGAGATAGACAACGATTCCTATGGTAACCTGGCCAAGCAAAGCACCAACACCCCGGGAATCGATCGTAAACCACAGCGCCAGCCCCATGACGCCGCATATCAGAAATACCTTCCAGACATCTTCCGACGGTGCCGGCAGCGGGAATACCTTTCTACCCATCCGCCAGGCCAGATAGGCGGCTGCGCCGTATGCGACAACCGTGGCGAAGGCAGCTCCCATCAATCCATAAAGGGGTATCCACCAAAGATTCAACAGTACGTTGACCAGGGCAGCCACCAACATGATCTTGGGTTCGATATAGGTCTTCTTGCTGAGCTGAAAAGCCAGATCCAGATAGAACACCTTCATGCCGAACAAGAAAGAAGACAGGGCTATGAGGGGGATCAACGACGCAGCAGCGTGCTGATACTTCTCTCCCAACATGACTCCAGCGATGTTTTCGCTACAGACGGCTATTCCAGTGGCCACCGGCAGGGCAACTGCGACGGAGAGCAGCAGCACATCCTTCAGTTTTTCCCGGGCCTCTTTCAGCCCTTCATGCTCCATGGCGCGTACCACCAGCGGATAGGCAGCAAGATTCACCACCATCAACAGCATCAGCAGGCTGAACTGGGTCAGGTCATAGCCTGGAGCGTAAAGCCCCGGCGCATCGGCACCCTGAAACCAGCCAAGCATGAAACGATCCGAACTGCCCACCAAAAAGGCCAGCGTGTAGGTGGCCGTCATGGGCAAGCCGTAATGAAGCAAATTCTTCAGCAACGAAGTGTCGAAGGAGTCGGCGTGAATCACCCTCCACTCCCTGCATGCGAACAACAGTGATGCCAACGCCATTCCGATGATCAATCCAAGCAGCGGAGCAACCTCTCCTATTCCCTGATAAAGAAGCAAAAGCCCAATGGTCAGAGCAAGCAACGATTTGAAGATGGACATCATGCCATAACGAAGAGGTGCCAACTGACTGCGTGCAAGTTCCAGCTCCAGCTCGTACCACCCCTGGATCCACAGCAGTATCAGGCCGATAACAAGCAGCTTGTGTTCCTGTTGCCCCGTCCAGAAAAAATAACCGACGATACCCAGCAGAGAGGTAAAGGCCACCACCGACAAAAAAGCGAGGAACAGCGTCGACAGCAATACCTGTGGATGTTTCGAGTAATGGGGCAAGAAGCGTAGCAGACCCAGCCGAATCCATTGAAACAGCACGGAGTCGATCAGCCCTACCGCTGCGATCACCAAGGCGTACTGCCCGTATTCTCCGGGTGTCATCATCCGGGTATAGATCATGATGGCCAGGAAATTGACGATCCCCGGGACGCCGCGGGCGAGGGCATATATGAAGCTGTGACGTACTAACACACGATACCCCTTGTTTTACCTATATGGTGGCCGGGCTAACTTCCCTAACTGGCTATCGTTCCAGTAACCACATCACGACCCTCTTTCCGTTTCTCGGCCAAAGCGATCCAGACCGCGTCCTTGATCCCGCACTGAGGCTCATAGCCATTTACCGCTTGACGCAACAGCCTGAGGAGGGTAACTACATCGCGCTTCTCACATGCCCTTTCGAGCTGCTCAAGTGTCACAATGAGCTGTGACCAAGGAAGCATTATCTCATGGGCACGCAGGATTCGCGGGTGTTCAGTGGTACTGACTTTACACCCTATCAGCAACTCCTCGTAGAGCTTTTCCCCCGGGCGAAGACCAGTAATCTGGATTTCGATATCACCTTCCGGATTGTCTTCGTCTCGCACGGTAAGGCCACTCAGGGCAATCATCCTGCGCGCAAGATCATAGATCCGTACCGGCTCTCCCATATCCAGCACGAAAACATCCCCGCCCTGCGCCATGGAGCCTGCCTGAATGACCAACTGTGCAGCTTCCGGGATGGTCATGAAATAACGGATCACTTCACGGTGGGTCACGGTCACCGGACCCCCGGCACGAATTTGCTCCCGAAACAGCGGCACCACCGAACCAGATGAACCAAGTACATTACCAAAGCGAACGATGCCGAAACGGGTAGTACGATAATGGGCTGCCAACCCTTGCATGACCATCTCATGTTGGGCGAGCCCCTGCAGCACCAGCTCGGCCATCCGCTTGCTTGCCCCCATGACGTTGGTGGGTCGCACCGCCTTGTCGGTGGATACAAGAATAAAACTATTGACCTTTGCTGCCAATGCCGCCCGGGCAGTGTAAAGGGTACCAAACACATTGTTGAAAACCCCGGCCGCCGGATTCTGCTCTACCAGGGGCACATGCTTGTATGCGGCTGCGTGATAAACCGTATGGATTTCAAATGCATCGAATACCTTCTTCAGGGCGCTTTTGTCCACGACACTGCCCAGAACCGGGACGATCTCCATTGCCGGTTCGCCTTGGCGGGATAGCGAACGAAAATTTCGCAGCTCTCGTTCGATCTGGTAGAGGGAGAACTCAGACGACTCAAACAGGATCAGGCGACGGGGAGCCAGCATGAATATCTGCCTCGCCAGCTCGGAACCGATGGAACCACCAGCCCCCGTGATCATTACCGACTTTCCGGTGACGCAGGCCGCCATCAGGGTATCGTTGGGAGCCACCGGCTCGCGACCCAGCAAATCCCCGATATCCACATCCCGAACCTGCTCCACCGACGCCCGCTCCCAGACCAGCTCATGAAGGGATGGAACGGTCTTGACTGCCACCGGATAACGCTCCAAAAGTGCCAGCACCTCCCGGCGGCGAATCGTCGACGCGGAAGGGATCGCCAACAGCACCTGAGATACTCCATAGTGCCGGATCAACCACCTCAATTTGCTACGGGGATAGACCTTCAGACCGAGGAGCTCTCTCCCCTGGAAGCTTTGTTTGTCGTCGATAAATGCCACGACCTCGG
>WFNS01000191.1 GCA_015488495.1 Gammaproteobacteria bacterium
CGGTGATCTGGTGGTGGTCTCCGATTGTACCAAGGCGCGTACGGCCACCGTCGAAAGCCTCCACCTGAGCGGTGGTGACCTGTCGATCTATCACACCAACCCCTCGTGGGGTGATTCCGCCGATATGGATCCCCGTAACCACTTCAATCCGGCGCATAGCTACATCTTCAAGGGGGTGACCGTCTCTTATTTCGTCCATCCCCAGGATGGTGGCGGTGGTGCTCCCGCCCTCTACCGGAAGGTGGGCAATGGGGGTGCCGAGGCGCTGGTCGATGGGGTGGAGGACATGCAGATCCGCTACGGCGTGGACGATGACGGGGATGGTATTCCCAACCGTTTCCTCACCGCCGACAACGTGGCCGATTTCCGCCAGGTGGTGGCGGTCCGTATCGCGTTGCTGTTGCGCAGCATCGAAGAGCGGTTGCGCAAACCCAAGGCGCGTACCTTTCACCTTTTGAAGAAGACGGTGACCACGCCGGCGGATCGCTATTTGCGAAAGGTGTTCGACACCACCATCCAGTTGCGCAACGGCTGAACACGGTATCCTTCGTTGCCGGGTCGATGAATCGCCCTCAGCGGTGAGCGCCCTCCAGTCCCTCCTCCGCCAGGGCCACGGCACGGAACAGGGCACGACCCTTGTTCATGGTCTCCTTCCACTCCAGCGCCGGGATGGAGTCGTGCACAATGCCGGCCCCGGCCTGAACATGCACCTTCCCCTCCTGGATCACGGCGGTACGGATGGCGATGGCGGTGTCCATGTTGCCCGACCAGGAGAGGTAGCCCACCGCCCCGGCGTAGATCCCCCGCTTGACCGGCTCCAGCTCGTCGATGATCTCCATGGCGCGGATCTTGGGTGCGCCGCTCACCGTGCCGGCCGGGAAGGTGGCCCGCAGCACGTCCATGGCGCTCAAGCCTGCCCGTAGTCGGCCGGTGACATTGGAGACGATGTGCATCACGTGGGAGTAGCGCTCGATGATCATCTTTTCGGTCAGCCGTACGCTGCCCAGTTCGGCGATGCGACCCACGTCGTTGCGTCCCAGGTCGATGAGCATCAGGTGCTCGGCCAGCTCTTTCGGATCGGCCAGCAGTTCTTCGGCCATCGCCCGATCCTCCTCCGGGGTGCGGCCGCGACGCCGGGTTCCTGCGATGGGGCGCACGGTGACCTCTCCCTGCTCCAGCCGCACCAGGATCTCCGGCGACGAACCGACGATGTGGAACCGGTCGAGATTCAGGAAGTACATGTAGGGCGACGGGTTGAGGCTGCGTAGTGCCCGGTAGAGATGCAGCGGCGGCGCATGGAACGGGATCGACAGCCGCTGGGAGAGGACCACCTGCATCACGTCTCCCTCGGTGATGTATCGCTTGATCCGTTCCACCGCCCGCTCGAAATCGGCCTGGCTGAAGCCGGAGACGAAATCGCTCTCTTCCACGCGGGCGGGACGGGCGTGAAAATGGCGCGGCACCGGCCGGGAGAGACGGTCCACCAGTTCGGCGAGGCGTTGCTGACCCCGCTGCCAGGCGTCCGGCTCGGCGGGATCCTGGTGGACCACCACGTACAGCCTGCCACTCAGGTTGTCGAACACCACCACCTCTTCGGAGACCATCAGCAGGATGTCCGGTGTTTGCAGCGTATCGGGGCTTGCGTTGCGGGCCAGACGGGGTTCGATGTAGCGAATGGTGTCGTAGCCGAAGTAGCCCACCAGTCCCCCGGTGAAACGGGGCAGCTCCGGCAGCTCCGGTACCCGGAAGCGCTCCTGGAAGGACTCGATCCATGCCAGCGGGTCCGCTGCGTCGACCTCCTCCGCCACCCGTCCGTCCCGCAGCAGGGTGACGCGCTCTCCTGTGATGCGGACCACCGAGCGGCAGGGGAGCCCGATGATGGAGTAGCGGCCCCATTTCTCGCCCCCCTGCACCGATTCCAGCAGATAGGAGTAGGGCCCGTCGGCCAGTTTCAGATAGGTGCTCAGCGGTGTATCGAGATCCGCCAGTGCTTCCCGCATCAGCGGGATACGGTTGTAGCCCTCGGCGGCGAGGGTGGTGAACTGTTCGGGTGTCATTGCTCGGTTTACCTGTGAAGTGGACGATGGAAACGGGAGGGGGCCGGAAATCAGCCGGTCCGCCATCGCTTCCGATCGTCTCTCAGGTAATCCGCCATGTAACTGTTCAGCATAGTATAAATGGGCCGGTAACTGTCGAGGGGTGAGCTGGACAGTTACCCCGCCATCATGTTTCCAGTTTGCCTTACGGCAGCAGTCCCGGCAAGCGGGTCATCTCGTCGATCACCGCATCGGGGCCTGCATCCCGGATGTCCTCTCCGTGGTTGTAGCCATAGCTCATGCACACGATGCGGAATCCCGCCGCCCGGGCGGCCTTCACGTCGCTGATGGAGTCACCCACCATCAGCGCCTCCCGGGGGGGCACGCCGAAGAATTCCGCGGCGTGCAGCAGCGGCAGGGGATCCGGTTTCTTGCGCGGCAGGGTGTCGCCGCTCACCACGATCCGGAAGAACTCCCGGATGCCGAGCTGCTCCAGCAGGGGCAGGGTGAACTGCTCCGCCTTGTTGGTGACGCTGCCCAGCGGATATCCGGCCTCCCGCAGCGTTTCCAGTGTCTCCTTCACCCCGGGGTAGAGATAGCTGCGCTTGCTGGTGTTCCCGGCATACAGCTCAAGGAAGAGGGGATAGGCACGCTGGAACAGCTCCGGGTCCGGTTCCCCTTCGAGCCGGTCCACCAGCGCGCGCCGTACCAGCGCCTCCACGCCATTGCCCACCCAGTTGCGCACCTTTTCCTCCCCTCGCGCAGGGAGCCCCAGCTGCTCCATCATCCGGTCCACGCACCAGGCGAGGTCCGGCACGCTGTCCACCAGCGTGCCGTCCACGTCGAACAGGATCATGGCCGGTCTGTCGAACTTCATGGAGCGCTATTCCGCTTCCGCCACCTTGGCCAGCTCGGCACGCATGGCGTCGATGGTGGCCTTGTAGTCGTCGGTGTTGAAGATGGCAGAGCCGGCCACGAAGGTGTCCGCTCCCGCCGCGGCGATCTCGCCGATGTTGTCGATCTTGACCCCGCCGTCGATCTCCAGCCGGATGTCGTAGCCGCTGTCGTCGATGATCTTGCGCGCCTCGCGCAGCTTCTGCAGCGTCGAGGGGATGAAGCTCTGGCCACCAA
>WFNS01000192.1 GCA_015488495.1 Gammaproteobacteria bacterium
AAACAGGCCGGTAACTGTTCAGATCGCCCCTGAAATCCGTCAGTTCAAGGCGAAAAATGTGAGTTTACGAGTGTAAATGACCATTTTTCAACGCAGAAATGGCGGATTTCAGGGGTGAGCTGAATAGTTACGCCCGGTTTACATCGGCTGCGTAATGGTGAAGGCACCGCGGATATCGCCCGCCTTGAATCCTCGCGCCTGATCGTGGGGGTAGAGCTTGTCCAGCTCCTTGGCAACCTCTGGTTCGATGTGGCTGCCGTGACAGAGCAGGCAGGGTTTTTCCGCAGTGGGGATGGCCTTCATATAGCGGAACAGCTTTTTGCCGTTTTGTTCGACTACCTCGAAGTACTCCATCCTGGCAGGATCCTCGCCCGCCTTCTTGCGTGCCTCGAATCTTTCCAGCACCTCTTTTTCCCATTCATCGGGTGCGTTGGCGGGGTTGCGGACCTTCAAGCTTGTACGCCCAATCCGCCAGCCATGCTTCTTCGATTGCTGGTTTGCAATCGCCGGGGCTACGGCATTGCAGACGGTGATCGCCTTTACCGGGCCGCCCTCCTTGAGAGCTCTCTTGAGCTCCGTTTTCAATTCGGTGGCGAACTCTTTCACCACGGCACGGCTCTCTGCGGCTCTCTGCGCCATCTCGTCGGCGAAGACCTGACTCAATGGGAAGATGCCAAGCACGAACAACACAATGGCTCTTTTCATTACAGGTTCTCCTTCTTGCTTCAGAACCGGAAACGCCGAAGCTACCCCTTTTTTCCACCTTTCGCCGGACAGGTTTCGATCCCCAGCAGGGTATAGGCGGGGCACCAACCCATCAGCCCGGTTGCCAGGGGAACGATGCCGATCCAGGCCCATACTCCCAGGGTACCGGTCGCAGCCAGGATGAGCAACAAGGCGCCCACCACGATACGGATGACCCTGTCGATACCGCCAACGTTCACTTTCATATCCGATTCCTCTGGTTGTCTGCCCGGATCACATCATAGACTGCCGGCGGAAAAAGTCAGTAACAAAATCACACAACCCATCGCTGTGGATGATTACTTTGTGGAAGATACCCTTCTGTCGAAGACAAAGATATCCCAGCTGCCGTTGTTGTCTCCCGCCACCAGGTTGGCGCTGGTAGACTGGAATGCGATGCTGTTGCCATCCCCGCTAATGGCTGGCCGCGTAGCCCATTTGTTGCCTGCCTCTCCGTTGCTGGCCGTAGAGATGCGGATGGTTTTACCGCTTTCCCGGTCATAAAGGAAGACATCCTGTTTCGAGCCAGCGTCATCCGAGAGTAGTTTACTGCGCGGAGCCTGGAACACGATAAAACGACCATTCGCACTAATGGCCGGATTGGCCGAAGGCTTGCCTTGTCTCTCTGTGCCTCTCTCCGGCGGGATGAGTGTGGTTTTTCCCGTTTGCCGATCGTGCAGGAAGATGTCCGGCTCCCAGTTAGTGTAGCCTGGAACCAATTTTTCATGGGTGGACTGGAATACCACATACCGACCGTCAGCGCTGATGGCAGGGTTGCTGGGATTGCCCCAGTATGGTTGTCCCTGGCTGCTGAGGGAGACCATCTCCGTTTTACCGGTTACCCGGTCGTGTACCAAGATGTCCGGATCCTCGTTGATACCTTTGGGGTGCAAGTTGGTCGCTTCCGATCGGAAGGCGATATAGCGCCCGTGGGCGCTGATGGAGGGCGCTCCGGAGAAGTCGTTCCCCTGCTCTCCGCTGCTGGAGACGGATATGAGGGTTACCTTTCCGCTCTCGCGTTCGTAGAGGAAGATGTCCTGCTTACCGTTGAGATCACCCTCGACCAGATTGTCAGCGGCAGAACGGAAGGCGATGAACCGGCCATCACTGCTGATCACCGGGTAGTCCGATTTTCCGTTGCCCTCGGCGCCCGTGCTGGAAGTCGAGATGCGCCGGGTTTCTCCGGTTCCCAGGTCGTGAATGAAGATATCGTCCACCCCGTTGGTGTCGCCCTTCACCAGATTACTGGCGGAAGACTGGAAGACCACCAGCTGTCCATCGCCGCTGATGGAGGGACGGCGGGAATCACCGTTCCCCTGGGTGCCATCGCTGGCGATGGAGACCCGAATGGTTCGCTTTTCCTGCCGATCATGGACGAAGATGTCCCGAACCCCGTTGCTGTCCCCGGGCACTACCCGATCACTGAAAGAGGAGAAGGCAACAAAGCGGCCATAATAGCTGATGGCCGGCTCCTGTGAGCCCCCCTTGCTCTTTGGCAGAATCCCGCCGTCACTGGCTACTGATACCAGGGTGAGAGGCTTTTCCCCGAAGACCACGGGCACCCGGATTCCAAGCTCGGCGGAAGGGGTTCCTTCCTTGCCATCGATGGTGGCAGTGATGATGGCATAGTAGGACTTGCCACGGGGAATGTCGTAACGGTAGGGTGAAGTGACTCTATCCAGCATCTTCCCGCCACGGTAACTGGCGTAGTTTTCAGGTGAGACGCCCTGCTCCTCTGCGATGTAGAGCGTATATTTTTCAGCCCCCTCTACGGGATCCCACCGGAAGATGGCCGTGCTGTCGTCGATCTCCACCCGGAAGTTGCTGGGCGGAGGAGCCAGGACCGGTTCAGGAGCTGGCTCAGGAGATGGCTCAGGAGATGGTTCTGGAGCGGGTTCCGGGGAAGGAGATGGTTGGGGTTCCGGGGAAGGCTCTGGCTCCGTGGTTTCCGGGGTGGGAGCTACGTCTTTTTCCGGCAGTTTTTCGGCATCTTCTGTGGGGCTCTGCTGCGTGGAAACCTCCCCACCCGGTTCGGGATCAGGGTCGTTGGCCGAGCTTCCTCCTCCGCAACCACCCAGCCCGGCAAGGGAAACGCCGACAAAGAAGAGGAGAGCAAGTGTCAGTCGCATCGTCGGTGGTGGGGAATGGATGGTCGATTGCTCCATGATGTGAACTCCTCTGTCCTGTTGTCGCCCCCCACCCGTCAGCCCGAATATTTCATCCGGGAACGTGCCTTTGCGCCGATCTCGCCGCCCATCTACAGTATTTGCTCAACCCTCAATAGCCTGGGCTATCGGAGCCATCCCAAATCTGCATCCGGACAACGATCCCGTCACGATTGTTGCGCTCCCGGGCGATACATTCAGGCTAGAGAAGTCTACACCAAAAACGGGCTTCTGATATATACTCGGATCAACCCAAACCGGAATTTTCTCGAGCATCCATGAGCAACCGCAACTACAGCACCGTCGATCATCTGTTGATGAATTTCGATGTGGGACTACGAACCCTGCTTGGCCGCCCGCCAGTCACCGAACGTCCCAACCCGGCCGATGCCCATACCGAGGCGGAGCTCACGGAGGAGGAACGCAAGCTGTCCGGTCGCCTGATGCGGATCAATCACTCTGGTGAGGTATCTGCGCAGGGCCTCTATCAGGGACAGGCGTTGACCGCCCGGCTGCCGGAGGTCCGGGAGAAGATGGAGCGGGCCGCCCTGGAAGAGAACGATCATCTGGTCTGGTGTGAGCAGCGGGCCAGGGAGTTGGGCGCTCACACCAGCCTGCTCAACCCCGTCTGGTATTTCGGCTCACTGGCGATTGGCGCCGTGGCCGGTGCCGCTGGTGACAAGTGGAGTCTGGGGTTCGTGGCCGAGACGGAGCACCAGGTGATTCGTCATCTCGACGATCATCTGGCCAGAATCTCCCCCCGGGATGAAAAGAGCCGTGCCATTCTGGAGCAGATGAAGGTGGATGAAGGGCATCACGCCACCGTCGCGCTCCACGCCGGTGGAGCCGAGCTCCCTTTCCCGGTCAAGAAACTGATGGGGCTCATGTCCAAGGTGATGACCCGGACTACCTACTGGATTTGAGGACCCTCGGGTGACATACGCCGGGCGTTGCTGGAGCCCCGGCCAGGGACCCAACAACGCGGGCTGGTATCCAGCGGTCAGGCAAACAGGGACAGCTGGTTGAAGCGGGCGGCCAGCAGATAGCAAAAGGTGACACGGGATTTGTTTCTCGCTCCGGCCATCTTCTGACAGACTTCGGCGATCGCTTCGTCGAGCTGCTCGTCGCTCTCGGTTCGTCCGAGTTTCTTCTTCAGGAACTTTTCTCGCACCCTTGTCAGCTCGGCGGCGTCGGAACAGGACACCAGTGCCGCATCCCTGCTGCTGCGCAGCGCGATCCCGAGATACTTGACGATACCGTCGACGGCCCCTTCATCGACGTCGGCAACGTAATTCTTGATGTCGGCTATATAGTTTGCATTGGTCATGGGATACTCTCCTTGATTGGTCTGTTTCCCCGCGAATTCCATGACGCCGCGGGCGTGGAGCGATTTCTCCTCCCACTGAGAAAAGCGGGCCCCACGAGAGAAATTGTATAGATAGCAAGGGGTTCGGGCAAGCCAACCCGGGTGAAACTTGCTGGTGAGGGAGCCGGTTGCCCGGGGTTATGGCGAGCCGGTCGCCCCCTCCCTCCCGAACCAGCGGTGCAGGTCGTCCAGCAGGCGGTAGTTGACCGGCACCAGCAGCAGGGTGATGAAGGTGGCGAACAGGATGCCGAAACCGAGGGAGACCCCCATCGGGATCAGGAACTGGGCCTGGGTGCTCTTCTCGAAGATGAGGGGCAGCAGCCCCGCGAAGGTGGTGAGGGAGGTGAGCCAGATGGCGCGGAAGCGGGCGGAGCCGGCACTGGTGATGGCCTCCATCAGGGGCATGCCCTCGCGCCGCCGGCGGTTGATGTAGTCCACCAGCACCAGGCTGTCGTTGACCACCACGCCGGAGAGGGCGAGCATGCCCAGCATGCTGGAGATGCTCAGGCTCATGTTCATGATCAGGTGGCCGAGGATGGCGCCCACGGCGCCGAACGGGATCACCGACATGACGATGAGCGGCTGGGTGTAGGAGCGGAAGGGGATGGCCAGCAGGGCATAGATGACGAACAGCACGAACACCACGCCCACCTTGAGGCTGTGCATCGACTCCCGCTGTTCGCGCGCCTCCCCCTCGAGGCTGTAGTCGATGCCGGGGTAGCGGCTCAGCAGTTCCGGGATGAAGCGCGCCAGGTCCCGCTTGATGGCCTCCAGGTCGGTGTTCTCCTTGTCGGCATCGGCGCGCACGTTGATGGTGCGCCGGCCGTCGATGCGGGTGATGCGCGCCGGACTGCGCCCCAGGCGCGCCTCGGCCACTTCGCCGAAGGGGACGGCGGTGCCGTCCGCGGTGCGGATGCGCATCGCCTCCAGCGCGGCCAGGGAGCGGCGATCGCCGCGGGGATAGCGCAGCACCACCCGCACCTCCTCCGGGCCGCGCTGGATGCGTTGCACCTCGAGGCCGAAGAAGGCGTGCCGTACCTGCCGGGCGAGGTCGGCGAGGGTCAGGCCGAGCTGCTCCCCTTTCGGCTTCAGATCCAGCTGGATCTCCTCCTTGCCCCCCTCCAGGGTGGTGTGGATGTCGAACAGCCCCTCATAGCCGGCGAGGCGTTTTTGGAGCTGCGCGGAAACCATGGCCAGTGCCGTGGTGTCGGTGCCGGAGAGCTGGATGTCGATGGGTTCACCGGCGTGGCCGATCTCGGCGCGGAAGTTCACCTCCTGGGCGCCGGGGATGGGGCCGATGTTGCGCCGCCACTCCCGCATCAGGTCGGTGCTGGTGATGGGCAGGTCGCGCTCCTCCGGCGGCACGATCTCGAACACCACCCGGCCGATGTGGGAGTCGATCAGGGCGCCTCCCTTCCAGCCCGCCACGGAGACGATGTCGCGGATGATGCTCTCGCCGGTTTCCGGATCGGTATATTTGTCGCGCAGCTTCTCCGCCTCCACGGTGAACCGTTCGATCTGCTTCAGGGTGGTCTCGAAGGGGGTGCCCGGCGGCATGGTGAGCACGGCGCGGGCGGTCTCGCTCTGCACGCGGGGGAAGAAGGTGTAGCTGAGATGGCCGCCCAGCACCAGGCTGAAGAGGGTGGCGCTCACCGCCACGAACAGCGACACCGTCAGCCAGGGGCGGCGCAGGGCCCGGGCGAGCAGGGGGCGGTAGAGGGTCTCGATGGCCCGCTCGAAGCCGTCGGCCACGCTCCGCTGCAGCCGGTCCAGTCGCAGCAGCCAGGGGTGGCGCGGGGGCGCCGTGCCCAGGTGCTTGAGATGGGCCGGCAGGATCAGCTTGGACTCCACCAGGGAAAAGAGCAGTACCGGGATGACGATGGCCGGGATCTGGGCGAAGATCTGCCCCCGTACCCCCTCCACCATGAACAGGGGCAGGAAGGCGGCCACCGTGGTGAGGATGCCGAAGGTGACCGGCACCGCTACCTCCTGCGCCCCTTCGATGGCCGCCTGCAGCGGCGGTTTGCCCCGTTTCAGATGGGTGTAGATGTTTTCGCCGGTGACGATGGCATCGTCCACCACGATGCCCAGCACCACGATGAAGGCGAACACGCTGATCAGGTTGATGGTCACCCCCAGCTCGGGGGCCACCGCCAGCGCCCCCACGAAGCTGATGGGGATCCCGACCACCACCCAGAAGGCCACCGCCAGGCGCAGGAACAGGGCGAGCAGCAGGAAGATGATGATCCCCCCCTGCAGGGCGCTGTTGGCCAGGGTGGCCAGGCGCGACTCGATGTAGCGGGAGCGGTCGTGGGTGTAGGTGAGAGTGACCCCCGGCGGCATGGTGGGGGCGGCCTGCTCGATATATCGCTTGACCGTCTCCGCCACCTCGATGGCGCTCTGGTCGCCCACCCGGTACACCTCCACCGCCACCATCGGCCGGTGGTCGAACTCCGCACGCAGCGGCACCTCGGCGAAACCGTCGCGCAGGGTGGCGATCTCCCCCAGCGTCAGCCGGGTGCCATCCTCCCGGGTGAGGATCGGAATGGCGGCGAACTGCCCGGCGTGTAACGCCTGTCCCCGCGTACTCACCAGGATCTCCCCGGCGCGGGTCTCGATGCTGCCGCCGGAGAGATCCAGCGAGTGGTTCGCAATGGTCTGCGCGATGGTCTCGAAGCGCAGACCGTGGCGGTGCAGCGTCTCCTCGTCCACCTCGATGGCGATCTCGTAGGGGCGGACCCCCACCAGCTCCAGCTGGGTGATGCCGGGCAGGGCGCGCAACTCGTCCCGCACCCGCTCTCCCAGCCGGCGCAGCTCCCGCTCCGGCAGATCGCCGCTGATCACCACGTCCAGCACCTCCTTGCGCTGCTGCACCAGGCTGACCGTCGGCCGTTCCGCCTCCGCCGGGAGGGTGGTGATGGCGTAGATGCGGGCCTCGATGTCCATCAGCATCTCGCGGGCGTCGTAGCCACGGGCGATCTCCACCATCGCCGTAGCGGCCCCCTCCACCGCCACCGTGGTGAGCCGCTCCACCCCCTCCATGTTGCGCAGCGCCTCCTCGATACGCAGCAGCACGCCGGACTCCACCTCGGCGGGTGCGGCCCCCGGGAAGGGGACGCTGATGCGCACCACCTCCGCCTCGAAGCCGGGGAAGATCTCCAGGGGAATGCGCTGGCTGAGCGCCGTCGCCCCCAGCCCCAGGATGAACACCATCAGCAGGTTGGCCGCCACGTCGTTGCGGGCGAACCAGGCGATGAGCCCCTTCAAGGCTCTCCTCCGGCAACGGTGACCCGGCGGCCCAGCAGACCGGCCGCTACCGGACTGGTCACCAGCCGGTCACCCGCCTCGAGACCGGCGCGGGCGACGGTGTGGGTTTCGTCGCGCCAGACCACCGTCAGCTCGCGCTGGCGGAGCGTTCCCGCCTCGTCCACCACGAACACGGTGCTGCCCGCCCGCACGGCACCGTTGGGGATCACCAGCATCCCCTTCAGCCGGCGCCCTTCGATGATTGCCTCCACGAATTGGCCGGGAGGCGGGGGAGAGCCGCTCTTCCCCGCCTTCGCCAGCCCGGCCACCACGAAGCGCTGCTGGGTGCGGGGATCCACCACCCCCTCGGTGCGCATGACATGCGCGTTCCAGCGCGCCACCCCGGTGCCGGTCTCCCAGCTCAGCCGGACCAGGGGCTTCCCCTCCTCCGGCAGGAACGCAAGCTGACGGGTGGTGAGCGGCAGGCGTACCTCGAGGCGGTCCGTCCCCTGGATGCGGGCCACCGGGGTGCCGGGCGTGACGAACTGACCCAGCTCCACCTGTTTCTCCACCAGTTGCGCCGCATAGGGAACCCGAATACGGGTCCGCTCCAGGTCGAGCCGCGCCTTCGTGAGCTGCGCCTCGGCGGCGGCCACCGCGGCCCGTTCGCTGCGCAGTTGCGGGAGCCGCAGCGCCAGCCCGGTGGGTTCGCCGGGCGCTCCGAGCCGCTCCCAGTCACGCCGTGCCTGCTCCGCCCGGGCCTGCTCCTGGGCGAGGCGCAGCTTGGCCTGGGCGAGCTGGGATTCGGCCAGGGTGACGGCGATGCGGTAGTCACGCGGGTCGATGCGCACCAGCCATGCCCCCTTCTCGAAGCGATTGCCCACCTCGAACCGGGGAGAGACCTCGCTCACCATGCCCGCCACCTGCGCCACCAGGGTGGTCTCCCGGTGGGGCCGGATCACACCCCGGCTGTGGAGCCGGACGGTATAGGGCCGCCGCTGGATGGTGCTCACCTCCACGCTCACCGGGCTCTCCTGCACCCTCCTGCGCTCGGGTTCGGGGCGGTTGGCCATGATCAGCCAGACCAGCAGGCCGCCCGCCAGCAGCACCAGCAGCGGGGCCAGGGTTCGTATGACCCTGCTCATGGCTGCCCCCTTCGGGCCACCGGCTCTGCCCCGGAGGGCGCAAATCCGCCCCCCAGGGCCAGATGGAGATCGATGCGGTTCTGCAGGCGCAGGTTGTGCACCTCGAGCAGGGCGCTACGGGCATCGTACAGCCGCTGTTTCGCTTCCAGCCATGCATCCAGTGTTCCCAGGCCGCTGCGGAACTGCTCCGCCGCCTGCTGCTCCAACCGCTGTGCCGTCTCCAGTGCCTGGCCGAGGGCCCGTTGCCGTTCCGCCAGCAGCGGGGCGCTGGAGAGGGCGGTTTCCACCTCGCGGAACGCCTCCAGCAGCGTCTGGGCGTACTGGTTCATCGCCTGCTCCACGTTGGCGCGGGCCAGCTCCTGGTTGGCCTTCAGCCGCCCCCCCTGGAACAGCGGAGCGGTCAACCCGCCCACCAGGCTCCAGATGGTCCGATCCCCCTCCAGCAGATTCCGCAGCTCATCGCTGCTGGTGCCGCCGCTGGCGGTGAGCTGGAGGCGGGGCAGGCGGTTCCTGGCCGCCAGGCGGAGCCGCTCGTCGGTGGCCTGCAGGCGGCGCTCGGCGGCCACCAGGTCGGGGCGCCGGATGAGCAGCTCCGCCGGCAGGCCGGCCGGTATCGGCTGTCTCAGGTCGGGAAGCTCCGTCGGCAACGTCACAGGGGAGGCGGGATAGCGGCCGAGCAGGGTCTGCAGCAGCTGCCGCTCCCGCACCAGCCGCTCCTGCCGGGCGGCCAACCGGCTCTCGCCCGTGGCCAGGGCGCTGCGCGCCTGCTGCAGTTCCTGGACGGTGCGGATCCCGTTGCGGTAGCCGGCATCGATACGCTCCAGGTTCAGCCGTAGCTCCGCTACCCGCTGGCGGGAGAGCGCCACCTGTTGTTGCGCCTCGATGGTGTTGAACCAGTGGCGGGCGATGTTGGCTGCCAGGGAGAGCCGGGCGGCGCGGTAGTCCGCCTCGGTGGCGGCCAGCTCCAGGGTGGCGGCCCGTGCCTGATGGCCGAGGCGCCGCCAGAGATCCAGCTCCCAGCGGATCTCCACTCCACTCTGGAAATAGCTGCTGATGCCAGAGATCACGCTGCCGCCCACCACCGTGGCCCGTTTGGCGCGGCTGCCGCTGAGGGTGGCGGCGATCTGCGGTGCGCGGTCTGCGCCGCTGATGGTGGCGTTGGCCGTCGCGGCCTGAATGCGCGCGGCGGCGGCCCGCAGGTCGAAGCTGTTGCCGAGCGCCTCCTCGAGCAGCGCGGCCAACGCCGGATCGTCGAAGGTCTCGCGGAAGGGGGCGGGAGGCCGTCCATCCGCCTCCGCGGCCCACGCGGACGGGATCTGCGGCAATCTCTGCGGTACCGGTTCCGGCCGCAGCAGGCTGCAGGCGGAGAGAAGAAAGAGCGGCACCAGCAGCACGGCGGAATGGCGCGCCGCTCTTCCTGTCGCCGGGGTCGGGGTTGGTCGTAGCATGGAGCAGAACTATGTTTTTCGCCCCTGGCGAGTGGTCACCGCGGCGCCTTGTTACTGAAGGCTCCTCCCAGCATCCCCTTGATCGCCTCCCGCAGATCGGCGGGATAGACGATGAACTTGGCGTTTCCACTCTCGCCGAGTTTCTCCAGGGTATCGATGTAGCGGTCACCCAGCAGAAACATGGCCGGCAGCTCCTTCTCCTTCATCGACTGGTCGATCATCTCGATCGCCTTTGCCGAGGCGTTGGCCAGGGCGATCTGTGCCTGGGCCTCCTTCTTCGCCGCCTCCAGCTTGCCCTGTGCCTCCAGGATCATGGCGTTCTTGTTGCCCTCGGCGGTGGTCTCGATGGCGCGCCGCTCACGCTCCGCGGCGGCCTGGCGTTCCATGGAGGCCTGCATCGACTTGCTCGGACTGATGTCCTGGATCTCCACCGATTTCACCGTCACCCCCCAGTCGGCCACGTCGTCGATGATCTGATCCTTGAGACGGACCTTGATCTGCTCGCGGTTGGAGAGCGCCTCGTCCAGCTTCATCTCGCCGATGATGGAGCGCAGGGTGGTCATTACCAGGTTGACGATGGCCAGGCGGAAGTTCTCCACTCCATAGATGGCGTCCCGCGGGTTGGTGACCCGGATGAAGGCGATGGCGTTGGTGAGGATCACCGCGTTGTCCCTGGTGATCACCTCCTGCTGCGGGATGTCCAGGATGATGTCCCGGGTGGAGACGCGCTGCCGGACCCGCTCGATGAAGGGAACGATGAAGTTCAGTCCGGGCTGGAGGGTGCGGGAGAATCTTCCCAGCTTTTCCACCACCCACTCCTCTCCCTGGGGGACGATCTTGATCCCCTGGTAGAGGGTGATGACCACGACGATGGCGAGTACGACGAGTACGTTAAGCATTTCCATTGGATTGCTCCTCCTGCAAGGGTTCCACCTCCATGAGCTGGCCGACGACCCGAACGATCCGTACCCGGGTGCCCTTCGGAACCGGTACTGCGGCGGTGGCGTGCCAGGTGGTGTTGCCGAGCACCGGCGCATCGAAGCGGACGCTGCCCCGCTGGTGCGGAGAGATCGGCTCCGTCACCGTGCCCGGGGTGTCGAGGCGATGGTTGGACTGCCCACTCCGGCTCGTTTCCCGGTTGCGGAACCACTTGAGCCAGATCGCCAGCACGGTGAGGGAGAAGAAGATCCAGAGCAGCAGCTCGGTGATGAAGCCGATGCCGGCGAGCAGGTCGATCATGCCGACCGCAATGGCAGCCACCCCGAGACCCAGGAGCAGAAAGGTCCCTGTCACCATCTCTGCGGCGAGCAATATCAGGCCGGCGACGATCCAGTGCCACCAGAGCAGGTTGTCGTTCAACAGTTCGAGCATACGGTGTTCCAGCTTCGGGATAGTTGAGTATACCCTTCATTGGGGACGGTTGCTCTCTCGTTACGGTGGCTTCCCGGGTTTCGGTGTGAAATGGGTCAAAAAACGGACCAAAACCGGATGACCATTTCCGGGAGGCGGGTATAGTGGAGAGGATATGGTGAAAGAGAAGGGTCTGTAGAGAGAGGAAGGAGGGGCAGCCGGTGAAGGGTATGATTCCGTTCGTTCTTGGCACGTTCATGATGGCGGGGCCGGTCTCCGCGATGGGTGAGGTGAGGTTCTTCGACCACTTTCACCGGGATGCGATCCGGTCCGGGTCCTCCTACGTCGAAGGATACCTGGGCTACACGGAGTACGATCACCCCGATGTCTCGAGCATTCATGTCGGGGCGCGTGGCGGCATCCCTCTCGTGCCCCGGTTCGAACTGGGGCTCGGGGGTGGTTTCGTCGATATGGACTACGACGGCGGTGGAGGTGCCTCGGGGCTGACCGATCTCGACATCGTCGGCAAGTATCATCTCGGAGCCCGGGGAAGCAACCGGATCACCGTGGGTGGCAGCCTGACGCTGCCGGTCGGAGACGAGGAGATCGGTGAGGGGAACGCCGACCTCGGTTTATTCGGCGCCATCCGCCGCCCGCTGGATGGAAACACCGTTCTGATGGGCTCCGCCGGTCTGAATTTCGAAGAGCGTGGTGGAACGGACCGAAAGAGTTCACTGCATCTCGGTGGAGGCTTGATCCATCGGGTGGACGGACGGCTTCACCTGCTGGGCGAGCTGGGGATGGATACGGAGGGGGACCGGATGCTGTTCACCGCCGGGGTCGATTACCTGACCTGGAGCGGCGGGCGTCTGCGGGGCGCGGTCTCCCTCGGGATCGACGACGGCTCGCCGGACTTCATGTTGCGCGGAGGCTATCTGACCGGCTTCTGAAGCGCCGTCTCCGCCAGCAGCCCCCTGAGTTCCGGCACACAGGAGCCGCAGCCGGTACCCGCTTTCAGCCGTTCACCGATCGCCTCCACCGAGGTCAGCCGGTGGGTCCGGATGGCCTCGGTCAGGGTGTTCACCCCCACCGAGAAACAGGCGCACACGATATGGCCCGCCTCCTTCTCGCCGGCGGGGGGTCTGCCCGCCAGCAATCCCTTCCGCTCGGTTGCGGACAGCCGCTCCCTGGAGAACAGGCTGGCGAGCCAGCTGCGTGCCGGGAGCTCGTGGTCGGGGCCGATGAAGATACAGCTCTCCAGCCGATCTCCCACCATGCGTACCCCGCGGTAACGGTGGTGCCCCCGATCGAGATATTCCACCCAGTCGGCATCGTCATCGGAGCAGAGCAGTTTCCGGGCCCAGGCGGGCCAGTCGGTCTCGGGTTGTTCGCCGGCCAGTTCGCAATGGTAATAACCCTCTCCCTTCGCCATCACCCAGTAGCTCGCCGCCGAGAGATCCGGCCTGCGCCTGGAGAGGAGAAAACCGTGCCAGG
>WFNS01000193.1 GCA_015488495.1 Gammaproteobacteria bacterium
GCGACGGTAATTCGTCTCATTGGTGGCAACTTTTTGACAGGATTAAGGTTTTTTCCCACCCGCCGATAACGGACAGCGGAGGCGGTGGATACGCAAGCAGCGTATATCCGCCAAAGGATCAGCTCTTATCGCCTGCATGAGCCAGACTGGCTCCGGCGGAATGGAGAAGAAACATGCCACAGATCATCAATACCAATATCATGTCGCTCAATTCGCAGCGCAACCTGAACCGCTCTCAGGGAGCGATGGCAGTAGCGCTGCAACGTCTCTCTTCGGGCCTGCGTATCAACAGTGCCAAGGACGATGCCGCCGGAATGGCCATCTCGGAGCGTTTTACCGCCCAGATTCGCGGCCTGGAACAGGCTACCCGCAATGCCAACGACGGTATCTCCCTGGCGCAGACCACCGAGGGTGCGCTGCAGGAGGTGGCGGCTTCGCTGCAGCGGATGCGTGAGCTGGCGGTTCAGTCGGCCAACGGCACCAACAGTGGCTCTGACAGGCTGTCGTTGAACGAGGAGTTCCAGGCGCTGAAAAACGAAATCACCCGTGTAGCGCAGGCCACCAACTTCAATGGTGTATCGGTGCTCAACAGTACCGCTTCCCTGGTCTTCCAGGTGGGGGCCAACGCTGCATCGGCCACCAACCGTATCGCGGTCAGTGCCAGGGTGCTGACCAGTACCGTCGGAGGGATTGGCAGTGCGTTGGCGGCCGGTGTCGAGATCTCCTCTGTGAGCGGTTCTCTGAGTGCCATGGACATCATCGACAACGCCATCGATGTGGTGAACACCATTCGCTCCGACTTCGGTACCATCCAGAACCGGTTCGAGTCCATCGTGCGCAGCAACCAGAATGCGGTGGAGAATCTCTCTGCCTCTCGCAGCCGTATCCGGGACGCAGACTTCGCGGCGGAGACCGCCGAGCTGACGCGGACCCAGATCCTGCAACAGGCAGGCGTGGCCATGCTTTCGCAGGCCAATCAGTTGCCGCAGAATGCGCTGAGTCTGCTCAAGTAGCGGAAAGGAAGTTTCGTGAAAAAGCCCGGCCATGGCCGGGCTTTTTTGCGTGGGTGAAACCTGGAATCGTGCTTCGTATCCTGATGGATTTGAAGGTCGGTCTCAAACGGTCGTTGCTGGATCAGCCAAGCGCCACGCTCTTGAGATGGGCTTCGGTCTGAAACACGTCGGGTAGTTCGTCGATATCGACTCCCGCGGATGGCGGCATGAAGAACAGAGTGGTTTCGTTTTCCTCGATGAACCCTCTTGTCTCGCGGATAAAGGCGGGTGTCGCGATGTAGAGCGCTCCGTTGATGGTGTAGTAGTTGTTGCTGTACTCCTGCCGGCGAGTAATCTTTGCCGGGGGGCGGGCGAGGAACCGCCAACCGTCGTCCGATACATCCAGACACTTCCAGGGGTGTTCGGTCATGGGGTGGACGCTGATCAGGGAGCTGCAACCGGATTGCAGGAACTGTTCGATGGCGGCGTCGATGTGCTGGCTGGTGCGCAGAGGCGAGGTGGGTTGCAGCAGCACCACGATCTCCGGCAGTTCGTTCCGGGCCTCCAGCCACTCCAGGGCATGCAGCACGGTGTCGACAGTGGTCGCTTCATCCGTAGCCAGCTCCGGCGGACGGCGGTAGCGAATGTCGGCGCCGTGACGAGCAGCGAAATCGCGGATCTTCTCGTCTTCCGAAGATAGCATTCGGCGGCTGAGATGCCGGCTCCCGGCAGCCGCCTCCAAGGTATATTGCAACAGCGGCTTGCCCATCACCGGGAACAGGTTTTTCCGTGGAATCCCCTTCGACCCACCTCGTGCTGGAATGAAACCGAGAATGTCGGGCATGGTGCTTCTCCTCAGGAGGCGATACGGCTGAAATGGAGATCGAAATCGGCCTGGGCCCGCTCGAAATCCGGCAACTGACCAATATCCAGCCAATACTCGGTCAGCGGAAATCCCCCCACCGGCAGTTGCCGCCGCATCAGATCGCTGAGCAGCTGCGGCATGTCGTAGGGTCTGTTTCTCGGTACGTGCCCCACGGCCTCTGGCGACAGGGCGTAGATCCCGGCGTTGACGAAGTACCGATAGATCGGCTTCTCCACCAGCCGGGTGATGCGGGTTCCGTTCATCTCCATCACCCCGTAAGGAACCTGTTGCCGGTGTTCGCGCACGCAGACGGTGGCCTGGTGGCGGTGTTCGCGGTGAAAGGAGAGCAGGGCGCCCAGGTCGGCCTTGGTGAGCAGATCCCCGTTCATCACCAGGATATCCTGCTCTGGCGGGTTTTCCAGCAGGCCGAGGGCGCCGGCGGTTCCCAGGCGCTGTTTTTCCTCTACATACTCGATTTGCACCCCCCAGCGGGAGCCATCACCGAAGTGGTCGCGGATCATCTCCCCCAGGTAGTTGATACAAAAATAGAAGTGGCTGAAGCCCTGCTGGGCGACATGCTCGAGGATGGTCTCCAGGATCGGTTTGTCCCCCACCATCAGCATCGGCTTGGGGACCTTCCGGGTCAGTGGGCGCAGTCGCATTCCCAGGCCACCGAGCATCAGCACCACCGGATTCGGCCATCGTGCCGGCCCTTTCGGCTTGTCGTGGATCAAGTCCACCAGTCGTCCACCCCGATCGAGAATGGGAAGGTGTCGCAGGGCGTTCCGCTGCATTCGCTGCTGCCATATCAGCGGGCTCTCCTGTTGCCTGCCAAAACAGGGTTCGCAGTTCATTGCCTGCTCCACGGGGCTCTCCAGCGTTGCCCCACGCAACAAGGCGCGACGCAGATCCCCGTCGGTGACGGTTCCCAGCAGCCGTCCCGCCGCATCGGCCACCAGCACGATCTGCATGGAGCTTCGATCCAGGTTGAGCAGCGCTTCGCGGATCGAGGTGTCAGGTGTGAGGGTGATGCGTTTCCAGTCGTATGGCATAGCCGTCGCCTCTGTTCACACGTCAAAATCGGCAACCAGTGTGTCTATGATTTTTCGGGCCGCCTGTTGAGGTGGTGACAGTTGATCGCTCTTTTTCCAGCACCGCTCCCGGGCGCGTGGTTGCATGGCATACTGCAAGGTTGATGCCAGCTCATCGGGTTCGCTACAGAGGAGGGCCATTCCTGCACTGACCGGCGGAATGTCCGACAATCGGGTATAGGAGCGATACCAGTCACGCAGGTCCGGATTGAACAGCAGATAGAGCACGCTGTTGAGTGGTTGTGGTGACAGTGCATTCAGGTAGAGGGCATCGAGGCCGCAGCTGGAGAAGGCGCTGACCACCAGATCACAGGCGCAGAGGGATGGCTCCGCAAGTGGCTCGGAATCCAGGTGTACTGTCAAACCGGCCTGCCGCAGTATCGTCAAAGTTCTGTCGCGCTGCGCATCGGTCTCCTTCGGGTGGGGTCGATAGAGAAGGGTGGTGCAAGGGGGAAAAATGGTTGACTTCGCGGCCAGATGGTGCAGGGTTTCCAGATAGCCGGGCCGATCTCCCAAGGGTTGTCCAAACACTCCGACCAGTCGTTGCCTGGAGTCGAGCCCCAACTGCTTTCGTCGCAGCCGCCGCATGCCGGGAATGTCGAAGGTGGCGTAGTCCGCATGTCTGAGTGAGCCGATGGGAATGGTTCTGACCGGGTAACGTTGCCGGGTCAGCCGTGCGGCCTGACGGTCCAGCACAAAGAAGGTCTCCGCCACCTCACCCAAGGAGTCGTTGATGTCGCCCCAGAAACTCTGCAGGGCGTAGCGGGGGATCCCTTGCTGACCGCCGGCCGCCAGCAGCGCCTCATCCACCCCGCTGTCCGGACCGGAAACGCCGCTCAGGATCATGTCCGGCTCGATCTGTTCCAGGAGGCTCCGGGCAGCCGTCAGCAATTGTTTCGGTTCGGAGAGAGTGGGGAAAGACAGCAGGCGGACATCTGGTACCGATCGTTGGAGGATCTCCAGTGCCGGAGACTGGGCGAGGAGGGTGAAGCGTATGCGTGAATCGGTGCGTGCATACCGCACCAGAGGACCAACAGCATGTGCCGTGGCGGGATCACGGGCGGAGATCAGTATCCGGGGCCGGGGAGTGGTCATGTGTCGCGCAGGCGGGCGATGAGCGCGGTCATCCGCGGATCATGCTGCGTTGCGGCATGATGGAGAATGATGAATTTCTGCCACTCCTCTGTGGTCGACGATCTCCCCAGGGCCGATTTTTCCGCCAGCAACAGCAGGGCCCGGACGGCCAAAGCCTGCAGGATTTGGTTGAGCTGTGCCGCGGAAATGAAACGCATCCCTCCAGCGGCGTAGTAGGCCCGCAGCAAGTGTTCGGCAGTTGTTGTCGGTGAGGAGCTGCTGCACAGGGCGAGGCGCTCCAGCAGATAGGCGAGGTCGGTCAGCGGTGAGAACCAGGCGGTCGGAGTATCTTCGAAGTCCAGAAAGACGGGACGCCGGTCGTGGCCGGCGAACAGGATGTTGCCGGCGTTCAGATCGCCGTGGATTACTTGAGCGTCCCGGCAGAGTCGTTCCAGCAGATGGTCATCCACTTTCTCGAGAATCGAGAGTGCCGCGGTGGGGATGCCGTCGACCTGCCCCCGCCGGATCAGATGCAGCCGATCGCGCAGTTTCCGCTGCCGGGCCAGACCGCGACGACGGATCGCCTTTCGCCAGGGGCAGCGGCGCAATA
>WFNS01000194.1 GCA_015488495.1 Gammaproteobacteria bacterium
CCTGGATGGTTCCCTACCGGGTGGGGTGCATGTCCATCACCACCGCCTTCGCGGCGGGTTTCGATCCCGCCTACTGCGCCACGGGGTGCAAACTCACCAAGCGCTCCCCCTATTTCAACTCCGACAGCAAGCGGCCTTTCCAGGAGCTGGGTCTGCGCCCCACCATGAGCATCGCCGCGGTGAATTTCGACTTCGCCAAGGCATTGATCGACCGGGGAGTCGCCTCCGACGCCTCCTTCCCGAAGGGAACCGCCTATCTGTTGCAGACCTCCGACCGGAACCGGACGGTACGCGTCAACAACGTCGGTCAGCCCCGCTCCGAACAGCTCACCGAGCAGGTGAGACTGGAGATTCTGAAGCAGGACTTCATTCGCAACAAGCGGGATGTGCTGTTCTACTTCACCGGCCTTGCCAAGGTGCCGGTATACAACACCAATCGCTATCTCCCCGGTGCCATTGCCGACCACCTCACCTCCGCCGGCGGGGTACTGAGCGGCAGCGGCCAGATGAGCGCCCTGCGCTGGCTGGAGGCCGGCGCTACGGGGAGCTACGGAACGGTAGTGGAACCCTGTAACTTTCCCACCAAGTTTCCGGTGCCCGAGATCGTCATTGGCCGCTATCTGAAAGGGGAATCGCTCATCGAAAGCTACTGGAAGAGCGTCGCGATGCCGGGACAGGGGATCTTCATCGGCGAGCCCCTGGCGAAGCCTTTTGGGGGATTCCGAACCACGCTCCAGGGAAATCGGCTGACCATCTACTCCCCCAATCTGCCATCCGGGAGCTATCGGCTCTATGGAGCCACCTCACCCAAGGGACCATTCAGTCTGGCAGCCAGCGGCGAAACGCTGCTCCCCAGCCCCCATCAACTCCAGTTCACGGTGGCCAGGAGATACCCCTTCTACCTGCTGAAGCGGATCACCCGCTGACCACCCGCTCCACCTTCTGGAATCCGCGCGGCAGTTTCCGGCCCCGACGGCCCCGTTCTCCAATGTAGTGCTCCAGGTCTCTTCCCCTGAGGGTGATGTGACGCCTGCCGGCATGGATGGTCACACTCCCGCCGGGGGGAACCACCGCCACCCCCTTCACGAACTCCTCCCGCGCCGCCAGTGCAGCGGGCGAGATACCGATCATCTTGTTACCCTTGCCCCGCGCCATCTGCGGCAGCTCGGCCAGCGGAAAGAGCAGCAACCGGCCGTCGCTGGTGGCCACTGCGACCATCCCCTCCTCCGGCTGCTCCACCGGAACGGGAGGCAACGGCTCGGCACCCTTGGGCAGGCTCAGCACGCTCTTGCCCGCGCGGTTCTTGGCATGGAGGTCGCCCAACCGGGCAATGAAACCGTAGCCGGCATCCGACGCCAACAGATAGCGACGCTCTGGGGGCCCGAGCATCACCGCCCGAAAGCCGGCGCCCGCCGGTGGAGTGACCCGCCCGGTCAACGGCTCCCCATGACCGCGGGCGGAGGGAAACTGATGGGCCGGCAGGGAGTAGGTCCGGCCGGTGGAGTCGAGGAACACCGCCTGCTCGTTGCTGCGCCCGGCGGCAGCGGCGAGAAAGGCATCCCCGGCCTTGTAGCCCAGGCTCTGCGGATCCACCTCGTGCCCCTTGGCGGCGCGCACCCAACCCTTTTCGGAGAGGATCACCGTGACCGGCTCGGCGCTGATCAACGCGGTCTCGTCCAGTGCCTGCGCCGCGCTGCGCTCCACCAGCGGTGAGCGACGTGGATCCCCGTATTTCTCCGCATCCGCCAGCAGCTCCTTGCGGATCAGGGTCTTCAGCCGCCGGCTGGAACCCAGGATCTTCTCCAGCCGTTCCCGCTCCGCCACCAGCTCCTCCTGCTCGCCACGGATCTTCATCTCCTCCAGCCTCGCCAGATAGCGCAGCTTCAGCTCCAGGATCGCCTCCGCCTGCCGGTCGGAGATCCCGAAGCGGGCCATCAGCACCGGCTTGGGCTCCTCCTCGTTGCGGATGATGGCGATCACCTCGTCGATATTCAGATAGGCGACGAGCAATCCTTCCAGAATGTGCAGCCGCTCGTTCACCCGATCGAGCCGGTACTGCAGGCGGCGACGCACCGTCTGCGTACGGAAGGTGAGCCACTCCGCCAGCACCTCTCGCAGGTTACGTACCCGCGGCCGGCCGTCGAGACCGATGACGTTCATGTTGACCCGATAGCTGCGCTCCAGATCGGTGGTGGCGAACAGATGGTTCATCAACTGCTCCACATCCACCCGTCGGGAACGGGGGGTGATCACCAGACGGGTCGGGTTCTCGTGATCCGATTCGTCACGCAGATCCTCCACCAGGGGCAGCTTTCTGGCCTGCATCTGCGCTGCGATCTGCTCCAGCACCCTCGCTCCGGAGACCTGATAGGGCAGCGCAGTGACCACGATGTCTCCGTTCTCAAGCACATAGCGTGCACGGGCGCGGATACTGCCGCTACCGGTTTCATAGACCTTCCGGATCTCGGCGCGGGGGGTGATGATCTCCGCCTCGGTGGGAAAATCGGGTCCCTGGATGTGTTCGCAGAGCTGCTCCACGGTGGCCTTCGGCGACTCCAGCAGACGGATGCAGGCGCTGACCACCTCGCGCAGATTGTGCGGCGGGATGTCGGTGGCCATCCCCACCGCGATACCGGTGGCGCCGTTGAGCAGCACGTTGGGCACCCGGGCCGGCAACAGCGCCGGCTCCCGAAGGGTGCCGTCGAAGTTGGGAACCCACTCCACCGTCCCCTGCCCCAGCTCCTGCAGCAGCAGCCTGGCGAAGGGAGAGAGGCGAGACTCGGTGTAGCGCATCGCCGCGAAGGATTTGGGATCGTCGGGCGAACCCCAGTTCCCCTGTCCATCGATGAGCGGGTAGCGGTAGGAGAAATCCTGCGCCATCAGCACCATCGCCTCGTAGCAGGCGGAATCACCGTGCGGATGGAACTTGCCCAGCACATCACCCACCGTGCGTGCCGACTTCTTGTGTTTCGAACCGGCGCTGAGCCCCAACTCCGACATGGCATAGACGATGCGTCGCTGGACCGGCTTCAGTCCGTCGCCGACATGGGGCAGCGCCCGGTCGAGAATGACATACATGGAGTAGTCCAGGTAGGCCTTCTCGGTGTACTCGCGCAGGGGGAGCCGCTCGATCCCTTCGTGGTTCGGTTCGATCTGTTCCGTCATGGTTCTCTTCCACCTCACCGGGAAAACACCCGGAAACCGTCACACAAACGGACAAATGGTATCAGAAAACCGACGGCGGCTCTTTCTCAGCCGGGAAGGCGGACCGTGGCCGGTTACCGCCGGCCCGCCCCATCTCCCGGTACCGGGGAAGAGATGGTCGAGACACGAGTTCCCGAACCGTTCCCGGCCCATCGTTTTTACACTCCGTTCGTTCATCTGTAACATGATCACATGCCGGTCGCAAAACGAATCAGGGCGCTGCGCGAATCCCGAGGACTTTCCCTGCGGGGATTGGCGGAGTCCTGTGGCGTCAGCCCTGCCACCTTGTCACAGATCGAACAGGGCCAGACCTCTCCGTCGGTGGCGACGCTGGAGAAGCTCGCCCACGGTCTAAGGGTCCCCATGGCCGCCTTCTTCACCGATACCGAAGAAGAACGGGCGGTGGAAGTGCTCAATCTGGAAGACTGTCCCATCTTCACCCTGCGCGGCAATGCCGAGCTGATTCCTCTGGCCGCGCAGCGTCACCACTCCAGTTTCGAGCCCATCATCGTGCGTCTGGAGGCGGGCGGCAATCTGGCGGAGCAGCCTTTTCTGGTGGGGAAGGAGTCGGAGTTCGTCTGGATCCGTAGCGGGCGGGCCATTCTCTATTTCGACGGAGAGGAGATCGAGGTGGAAGCGGGCCAGGCGGTCTACTACGACCCTCGCCGCAACCACAACTGGCGAAACCCGTCCGAAGAACCCTGCGAGCTGCTTTTGATCAGGCAGCGTTGATGGCCAATTCCGGGAATACCGCGAAAACCTTGTCCCCCATCGCTCGCATGCTAATCTAAACACATCGTTCTCAATATAGAACGCCTACAATTTGTGCTTGAGAAAACAATCCCTTAGCAGGGAAACAGAAAGATGCATCTCAAGGTGATAGCCCGCGGCGTGGGCGCCCTAAGTATGGGTTTCAGCCTGACCCTGCTGCCTCCCATCGCGGTCTCCCTCTATTATCAGGATGGTGAAATCTGGCATCTAACTGCCAGTTTCGCTGCCATTTTTCTCTGTGGAGGAAGCCTTTGGCTTGTCTCACTGGGCCCACAGGCCAAACTGCGCCGCCGGGACGGATTTCTGGTAGTGACCCTCTTCTGGCTGTTGCTCGGCCTGCTGGGGATCTTTCCCTTCCTGTTTGGCTTGCAGATGTCCTTCATCGATGCCCTGTTCGAGTCGGTTTCCGGTCTGACTACCACCGGAGCCACCGTCATCTCGGGGCTCGATCAACTGCCTCGCTCCATACTGCTTTACCGCCAGGGACTACAGTGGTTTGGCGGCATGGGGCTGGTGGTGTTGGCGGTGGCGGTGATGCCCATGCTGGGAATCGGCGGAATGTCCATCTACCGGGCAGAGGTACCCGGCCCGTTGAAGGAGGAGAAGCTTACTCCGCGGCTGGCCCACAGCGCTCGTATCCTGTGGGGCCTGTACGTGGGAATCACCATTCTCTGTGCCACGGCTTACTGGATCGCCGGCATGAGCCCATTCGATGCCATCGCCCACAGTCTGGCCACCGT
Source organism: Gammaproteobacteria bacterium (assembly GCA_015488495.1). Classification (GTDB taxonomy): domain Bacteria; phylum Pseudomonadota; class Gammaproteobacteria; order Thiohalospirales; family Thiohalospiraceae; genus DRMK01. The sequence continues at coordinate 4,716 of WFNS01000194.1, forward strand.
CTCCACCGGCGGTTTCTCTACCCACGATGCCAGTCTTGCCTACTTCCAGAGTCCTGCCATCGAGTTGATTGCCGTCCTGTTCATGCTGCTCGGCGGAATCAACTTCAGCATCCACTATTTTGTCTGGCACAGTCGCGACCTCCGCCACTACTGGCGGGACGTGGAGGTGCGTACCTTTCTGCTGTTCACTTCGGCGATGGTACTGGTCGTTGCGCTGGCGCTATACAGACTCGAGGAGGCGCACTGGCTCACCGCGTTGCGGGAATCACTGTTCGAGGTGGTCTCCGTGATCACCAGTACCGGGTTCGGGGTCGCCGACTTCTCCACCTGGCCCACCTTCCTGCCGGTGCTGATGATACTGATCGGCTTCATCGGTGGCTGCGGCGGTTCCACCGCGGGTGGCATGAAGGTGATGCGAGTACTGGCGCTGACCAAACTCGGATACCGGGAGATCATCCGCCTGCTTCATCCCCAGGGGCTGTTCCACACCCGGCTCGCCGGACGTCCGCTGGAGGAGAACATCGCCCAGGCGATCTGGGGATTCTTTTCCCTCTACCTCTTCACCTTCGTACTGCTGATGCTGATCATGATGGCTGCCGGAATGGACCAGATCTCCGCTTTTTCCGCCATCGCCACCTGCATGAACAACCTCGGTCCCGGCCTCGGCAGCGTGGCGCAGAGTTTCGCCAGTCTCAACACGATAGAGAAGCTGACTGCGGTGGTAGCCATGCTGTTGGGACGCCTGGAGATCTTCACCCTGCTGGTTCTGCTTCAGCCCTCCTTCTGGCGCGAATGACCCCGTTGCCTTTTGTGTACAAACCGTTCGATATTGCATACAATCGGGATGCAACTCCGTGAAACCCGCCGAGGTACCGGTGCACCAGAACGAGACCGCCTCCACCACAGAAAGCTCGAAAAGGCGTGACGCCATCCAGCCGGTGGAGCGGCGCGCCGCTGTTTCTCTCGGGCTAATCTTCGGCCTGCGCTTGATCGGGCTGTTCATGATCCTGCCGGTCTTTTCCCTCTACGCCCATCAGCTGAGCGGCTACACGCCCACCTTGATGGGGCTGGCCATCGGTGCCTACGGTCTGACCCAGGCGGCCTTCCAGATCCCCTTCGGCCTGCTCTCCGACCGTATCGGGCGCAAAAGGGTCATCATCGCCGGTCTGCTCATCTTCGCGCTGGGCAGCGTGATCGCCGCGCTATCCGATTCCATCTACGGCGTGATCGCGGGGCGGGCACTGCAGGGAACGGGAGCCATCGCCGCGGCAATCATGGCACTGCTCGCCGACCTGACTCGCCCTACGGTACGCACCCGGGCGATGGCCATTCTCGGCGGCAGCGTCGGGATCTCCTTCACCCTGGCGCTGGTGCTGGGACCCGTGTTCAAC
>WFNS01000195.1 GCA_015488495.1 Gammaproteobacteria bacterium
ACCGGAACCAGCCGGGCCTTGCCGCTGGCGGTGAAGAAGCGCCCCCGGGAGAACATGCGGGGGGTTCCTTCGCCGGGGCGGGGCACCGGCCATTGAAGCGGTTCGAGCCGGTCGTACTCCGCGTCGCTCAGCGCGGCCAGCCCCGAGATGTCGAAGTCCCGTTCGCCGCTGTTGCCGTACCCGGAGAGCGCGGCGTGCTCCCGGAAGATGTCGGCGCTGCTGGTGTAGTCGAATCCGTTGTGGAAGCCCATTCGTTTTGCCACTTCGCAGATGATCCACCAGTCCGGTCGGGCGGCTCCGGGAAGCGGAAGGAACCGGCGCTGGCGGGAGATGCGCCGTTCGGAGTTGGTCACCGTGCCATCCTTCTCGCCCCAGGCGGCGGCGGGCAACAGGATGTGCGCCAGGCGGGTGGTGTCGGTGTCGGCCATGCAGTCGGAGACCACCACCAGCGGGCATTTGCGCATGGCGGCGCGGATCCGCTCCCCGTCGGGCAGGCTCACCGCCGGGTTGGTGGCCATCACCCAGAGCGCCTTGATGTGTCCCTGCTCGATTCTCCGGAACATCTCCATCGCCAGTGCCCCCGGTTTTTCGGCCATCCTCGGGGAATTCCAGAAGCGCTGCACCAGCTCCCGGTGTTCGGGGACGGTGAGCTCCATGTGTGCAGCGAGCTGGTTGGCCAGTCCGCCCACCTCCCGTCCCCCCATGGCGTTGGGCTGACCAGTGAGCGAGAAGGGCCCCATGCCGGGACGGCCGATGCGGCCGGTGAACAGGTGACAGTTGAGGATGGCGTTCACCTTGTCGGTGCCGCTGCTGGACTGGTTGATCCCCTGGGAGTAGAGGGTGACGGTCCGCTCGGTTCGGGCGAACAGCCGGTAGAATTCAGCCACCGCCTGCTCCTCCAGCCCGCAACGGGCCGCCACGCTCTCGATGGTGGGAGCGGTGGCCTCGGCCACGTTCAGCGCCTCACGAAACCCTTCGGTGCAGTGTTCCAGGAACAGATCGTTGCGCTCCCCCTGGCGCTCCAGATGGACCAGCAGGCCGTTGAACAGGATGGCGTCGCTACCCGGCCGCAGGGGCAGATGGAGATCGGCGATGTCGCAGGTGGGCGTGCGCCGGGGGTCGATGACCACTACCTGCAGATCGGGATGTTCCCGCCGGGCCCGGACGATACGCTGATAGACCACAGGGTGGCACCAGGCGGCGTTGCTGCCGGCAAAGACGATGAGCTTGGCCCGCTCCAGATCCTCGTAGCAGCCGGGAACGGTGTCGGATCCGAAAGCACGCTTGTGTCCGGCCACCGCGGAGGACATGCAGAGCCGTGAGTTGGTGTCGATGTTGGCCGATCCGATGTAGCCCTTCATCAGCTTGTTGGCCACATAGTAATCTTCGGTGAGCAGTTGGCCGGAGACGTAGAAGGCCACGGCGTCGGGGCCGTGTTCCCGGATCACCGCATTGAAGCCGTCGGCCACCGCGGTCAGCGCCCGCTTCCAGTCGGCACGCTCGCCATGTACCACCGGATGCAGCAGGCGTCCCTCCAGATCGAGGGTCTGCTCCAGCGCCGCCCCCTTGGAGCAGAGGTGGCCGCGGTTGGCCGGATGGTATGGGTCCCCCTGCAGTTCCACGCTGCCGTCGCTCCGGCGGGTGGCGATCAGGCCGCAGCCGACCCCGCAGTAGGGACAGGTGGTTTGGATGCTCTCTTCCTTCATGAATCAGCTTCGCTCCCAGGTTTCCGATGCTTCCGGTTTTTTGCCGGCCACAGCGGATGCAAACAGTGCGCCAATGATATCGTAAACGGTCCATCCGATTGATTTGTCTTCCTTTTCGGTGATTTTCGAAGCGGAGAAAAGATGGTGGAGTCCTCTTGGTGCACCGGGAGGGTGCGCGGGGGTCACCTTATATTATCGCCTTCGGAGCGCTCGCGGCTCCATGCACCATGTTGGTCCGATTTTGTTGCCAGGACCTCTTCGTTCGAGCGTAATTAGTTGATTTTGCCGTGCATTTTTATATGGCCTCATTTTTGCTATAGCCGATGCGGTTCTGTGGACGATGTCGAGGAGGAAGAGTCCAATGTCCGATGGCAATTTCAACCTGTTCAGGCTGGGCCGGGAGAATATCCGTATTCTCCACTACACCTGGTTCGCCTTCTTCATGACCTTCGTGGTCTGGCTGGGGCTGGGTCCCATGATGCCCTTCATCAAGGATTCCCTGGGGTTGACCGACCAGCAGGCCAAAGTACTGCTGATCCTCAATGTGGCGATGACCATTCCCTCCCGAATCGTGGTGGGGATGCTGGTGGACCGTTTCGGTCCGCGCATCATGTACACCATCATTCTGGTGCTGGGCGGGCTGATCAGTATCGCTTTCGCCTGGGCCGACAGCTACGAACAGCTGGCTCTGCTGCGTTTCCTGTCCGGTTTCATCGGTGCCGGCTTCGTGGTGGGGATCCGTATGATCGGTGAGTGGTTCCCGGCGCGGCAGACCGGGATTGCACAGGGTATCTACGGCGGCTGGGGCAACTTCGGCTCCGCCGGCGCGGCCATGACCCTGCCTTTCATCGCCGTGGCCATGGGGGACAGCGACGGCTGGCGCTATGCCATCACCTTCGCCAGCCTCGCCGCCATCGGCTACGGGCTGCTCTACTTCTTTCTGGTCACCGATACACCGGAAGGCTCCACCTATCACCGGCCGAAAAAGAGCGGTGCAATGGAGGTGACCAGTGGTTTCGATCTGGTGCTCTACATGCTGATGAACGTTCCGCTGTTCCTGGCCCTGGCGTTACTGGCCTGGAAACTCTCTCCGGCACAGATGAACCTGTTCGACCAGACCACCACCTATCTCATCTACGGTCTTCTGGCGGCCATCTATCTGCTCAAGGTTTGGAAGATCTGGCATGTCAATGGTCACATCCTCAGGAATCCGGTTCCTGAAGCACAGCGTTACAAGTTCAAGCAGGTGGCGATCCTGGACTGGGCCTACCTCGTCACCTTCGGCACCGAGCTGGCGGTGGTCTCCATGCTGGCCATGTTCTACGTTTCCTGGTTCGACATCCCCAAGGTGACTGCGGCGCTGCTGGCCGGGATCTACCCCTTCATCAACCTGGTGGCGCGACCCGGTGGCGGCTGGCTCAGCGATCGGATCGGTCGCAAGTTGACCCTGATCATCATCTTTGCCGGCATCACCGCCAGTTTCCTGGTGTTGGGGCTGGTGGAGCGCAGTTGGCCGGTGTGGCTGGTGGTGGCCATCACCATCGTCGCAGGGATCTTCTCCAAGGCGGGGTCCGGGGCGGTATATGCCATGGTGCCCCTGATACAGCGCCGCATGACCGGTCAGATCGCCGGCATGGCGGGGGCTTTCGGAAACGTCGGCGCCGTTTTTTTCCTGACCGCCAACTCGGTGCTGGAGTACGATCAGTTTTTCATGTTGATTGGTGTCATCGCCGGAGCGGTCTTTGCGCTGATCTTCTTCTACCTGGAAGAGCCTGCCGGCAGGGAGGAGCGGAAGCTCTCACCCCGGCCTGTGGCGGCGTTCGAAACCAAATAGGCGGGGTTTCCGGGACGGCGGGTGAAGAGCTGTGTTTTCACCCGCCGTGTCTGAAAAAACCATGGAGGGGTTTTTCAGACTTTTCCAATAACAGGCCGTTGAAAAACGAAGTTTTTCGATGGCCTGTGTGCGGCACAGGGAGGTGCCGCCATTTTCGATGACAACAAGTTATTGAAAATGAAGGAAGCCGGAAATCGCATTTTTCGGCTTCCGTGGTTGAAAAAGCCAGGGATGGCCTTTTTCAACATCCTGATAAATTTTCACTTCCTGATACCCCACCGGTGGTGCCGGCCGTTACCGAAACCCATTCCGAGGCTCACCTCTTGTCGGGAACGGAGTGGATGACATACTTGCCCTCGAAATAAACGGTATAGTGGCCGTATCTCCAACGGGTGATAGGCGGCTCACCCACCGGGGGAAGGCGATTCTCTGGCTGGCCAAACCGTTCGGTCACCTGTTCCATGCTCATGCCGCGGGTCGGCATGTCCATTTTCTGTTTCATCGAAGGCGCGTTGGGGATGGTCAGCGTATCTGCCTGGGCTGCCGAAAGCGGAACCAGGACCATGGAAAGCAGAAAGAGGTATAGTGGGTACAAGGTACTACTCCTTGAACTTTTCGGGTACAGGAACGACTTAACTACTGAAGGCAACTGTGATTCTCTCGCGTTGCGGCGAGGCGTGAAAAACCGCTCCACAATCGTTTTTGGGGTCGTCCGCTCTTTCGGCCAGGTGTGCCGATGATCTGCTGACGACCGGCGGGAGCGGTGAGTGTTTCCGCCTTTCCTTATCTATCGGCAGCTGTATGGTTTATGTTGAAAACAGACTGGAACCGCCGGCCGGCATCGTCACGCCGGACACCGAAGGGTGGCTGAAGGCGCTGGCCAGTGAGTATTCGCCCCAGGCCCTGGCGGTGTTGCGTCGTGCTTGCGAGGTGGCCCAGCGTGGGCACGGGGGGCAGTTGCGTGCTTCCGGAGAGCCCTACCTGCACCATGTTCTGGCGGTGGCGGACATCCTGGTGGATCTGCGCCTCGATTACGAGACCATCGCTGCGGCCATTCTCCACGACGTGGTGGAAGATACCGATGTTTCCCTGGAGGAGATCGAGGAGACGTTCGGCAGTGCCATCGCCCGCCTGGTGGACGGGGTCACCAAAATCGAATTCATCCACACCGTTTCCGGTGGAGGAACCCGGCAGGCGGAGAGCCTGCGCAAGCTGTTGCTGGCGATGGCGGAAGATGTGCGGGTGGTGCTGATCAAGCTGGCGGATCGGTTGCACAACATGCGTACGCTGAAGCATCTTCCGCTGGAGAAGCAGCGGCGGATCGCCCGTGAAACCCAGGAGATCTACGCGCCGCTGGCCAATCGTCTCGGGATCTGGCAGCTCAAGTGGGAGCTGGAGGATCTGGCGTTCCGCCATCTGGAGCCAGAGAAGTATCGTCGGCTTGCGCGCAGCCTGGACGAGCGCCGCGTGGAGCGGGAGCAGTACATCGAAGGGGTCATCCGCCAGCTCTCAAGGGCCCTCACCGATGCGGGGATCGAAGCGCAGGTGACCGGCCGCCCGAAGCACATCTACAGTATCTGGCGCAAGATGCAGCGCAAGGGGGTGGGACTGGAGCAGCTCTACGATCTGCGGGCGGTACGCATTCTGGTCAAAGAGGTGGCCGATTGCTATCACGCGCTGGGGATTGTGCACACCTTGTGGCGCCACATACCACGGGAGTTCGACGACTATATCGCTACCCCGAAGGAGAACCATTATCAGTCCATCCATACGGCGGTGATCGGCCCGCAGGGCAAGACGCTGGAGGTGCAGATCCGTACCCATGAGATGCATCGCCACGCCGAGCTGGGGGTGGCGGCCCACTGGGTCTACAAGGAGGGAGGCGGTGCCCGTGACACCGCTTTCGAGCAGAAGATCGCCTGGCTGCGACAGCTGCTGGAGTGGAAGGAGGAGTCGCGGGATGCCGGGGATTTCATCGACCGTTTCAAGTCGGAGCTGTTCCAGGACCGCGTCTATGTGCTCACTCCGCAGGGTGACATCCTGGATCTGCCGCAGGGGGCGACGCCGCTGGATTTTGCCTACGCCATCCACACCGAGGTAGGGCATCGTTGCCGCGGCGCCAAGGTGGATGGTCGTATCGTACCTTTGACCCATGAGCTGCAGAGCGGACAGCAGGTGGAGATCCTCACCACGCGGCATGGTGGTCCCAGCCGGGACTGGCTCAATCCCCAGCTCGGTTACGTCAAGAGCTCCCGTGCCCGCTCCAAGATCCTCACCTGGTTCAAGCAGCAGGATCAGGAAAAGCACATCAGCGAGGGAAAACTGGTGCTGGACAGGGAGTTGCGCCGTCTGGGTGCAACCGACCTCGCCATGGAGAGGCTGGTGGGAGAGCTCAAGTTCCAGGAGCCCAACGAGCTGTTGGCCGCCATCGGCCGGGGCGAGGTGACCACGGCCCAGATCGCGGGAGCGGTGCACCGCCTGCAGCCCCCCGCGGAGCGTCCGCCCGGGGAGAAGGAACGGTCCTTTGCGAGGCGGCCGTCCCGGCAGGGAGGAGACATACGGATCCATGGAGTGGGCGATCTCCTCACCCACATCGCCCGCTGCTGCAAGCCGGTGCTGGGTGACAGCGTCATCGGTTACATCACCCAGGGTCGGGGGGTGAGCATCCATCGTCGTGACTGTCCCAACATCCTCAATCTCGATGGGGAGAAGCGGCATCGCCTGATCGAGGTGGAGTGGGGGCAGCCGGAGCCGGGGGAGAGCTATCCGGTGGATGTCAACCTGCGGGCAGTGGACCGGCCCGGTCTGCTGCGGGACATCACCACCATCCTGGCGGCGGAGGATGTCAACGTGCTGGCGGTCAACACCATCACCGATCGCAAGCAGGCCATTGCTACCATGCGTCTGACCATCGCCATCCGCGACACGGCGCAGCTCAGCAAGGTACTCAACCGGATCGCCCAGCTGCCCAACGTGCTGGAGGCCTGGCGGCAGCGCTGATGCGGTATGATTCCCCCTTGACACCGGCCATCCTTTCCCGGCGGTACAAGCGTTTTCTGGCCGACGTGATGCTGGCTGATGGCACGGTACTCACCGTCCATACCCCGAATACCGGCTCCATGCTCGGTTGCAGTGAGCCGGGCAGCCGGATCTGGATCCGGGACAGCGGCAATCGAAACCGCAAGTATCCCTGGACATGGGAGATCACCGAAACCGCCGACGGCGTGCTGGTCGGGGTCAATACAGCGTTGAGCAATCGTCTGGTACGGGAGGGGATCGAATCCGGAGTGATCGAAGAGCTCTCCGGCTACGACACGGTCCGCGGTGAGGTCTGTTACGGCAACGAGCGCAGCCGTATCGATCTGCTGCTGGAAGGAAAAGGTGGTCGCTGCTATGTGGAGGTGAAAAATGTCACCGCCGCCAGGGAGGGTTTCGCCTTTTTCCCCGATGCCCCCACGGCACGTGGGGTAAAGCATCTTCGCGAACTTGCCGAAACGGTGAGAAAGGGGGACAGGGCAGTGCTGCTGTTCTGTGTGCAGCGGGAGGATGTCCATGCCGTTCGGCCGGCGGACCATATCGATTCCGAATACGGGCGTACCCTGCGGGCTGCCGCGGCCCAGGGGGTAGAGCTCGTCGCCTATCGGGCGAAGGTTTCGCCACGGGAGATATGGCTCGATGCTTCGCTGCCCGTCCATCTCGGAGAGATGGCCTGAGAAATCTTTGCGCTTCCCTATTGGGCCGGTGATGATGTGGAGCATGTTCGGGGCGTCAGCTGTTCCCCGGTCAAGGCGTCACTCGCCGGGCGAGCGCGAACCACATCATCGACGGGTTATGGCTATCAAGCCATCCATCCCGTAGTTGTGATGGAGGTCACCGATTTGTTGTTACAAAACCAATATTTTTTGTGTTATCGTCTAGGCAGGTAGGGGACAGGCATGAGGAGCGCTACTGACTGTAATACGAAAAACAAGGAGGTTTGGTAATGGCTCGAATCGAAGCGACAGGAAAGGTAAAAGGCGAGCTTTGGCGTGTCCACGAAGCGGACAAGGAGATCCTCTGCTTCATGCTCGACAACGAGCCGGCTTGGTTCCGTATCGAGTACGACCGGAATATCCTGCCAGGGCGTGCCGACCATATGGCGGAGATGTTGACCCTTGCCGCGCAGGAGGGTAATGGCATCGAGGTGATGCTGGAGTATGAA
>WFNS01000196.1 GCA_015488495.1 Gammaproteobacteria bacterium
CCAGTATGGGCAGCGAGCACCTTGTTCAACCGTTCCCTGACCTTCAGGATCTCGTTGGCATGGATCTCGATATCGGTGGCCTGCCCCTGAAATCCGCCCAACGGCTGATGAATCATCATTCTGGAATGAGGCAGGCAGTAGCGTTTGCCCGGTGCCCCTCCCGCCAGCAGCAGCGCCCCCATGCTGGCGGCCTGACCGATGCACATGGTGCTCACGTCGGGCTTGATGAACTGCATGGTGTCGTAGATGGCCATGCCGGCGGTCACCGCACCACCAGGGGAGTTGATATAGAGATGGATATCCTTGTCGGGATTCTCCGACTCCAGAAAGAGCAGCTGGGCAACCACCAGATTCGCCATGTGGTCTTCTACTGGCCCCACCAGGAAGATGACCCGCTCCTTCAGCAGCCGGGAATAGATGTCGTACGCCCGCTCTCCCCGTGCCGACTGCTCGACCACCATGGGGATTAGTCCGGTATTGAATGTCTCCAAACGATCTCTCCTGTATTTAAGCGTTTAAGCTAGACAATCGGCCTCGCCAGCAGTTTACTTGAACGAGGATTGGTCCTGCGAGGGCCAGGGATGGAGTGCAATAACTCCAACCCGACTGCCCAGCTACTTACCCAGATTCAACTCGCCAACCGCGATCTCCGGTAAATCTCGGCACGCCGGGTTGGAACCTGTCTATTTTGCAGTCAGTTCTCCGAACGGGACAGACTTCTCTTCCACCTTTGCCTGTGACAGCACCCAGTCCACCACCTTGTTTTCGAGCACCAGGGCCTCAATATCGCTCAACCGCCGCTTGTCTGCATAGTACCAGTCGATCACCTCCTGCGGCTCCTCGTAGGGTTCGGCCATCTCCTCGATGGTGGCACGAATCTCCTCTGGATCGGCCTTGAGCTCTTGCGATTTGATGATCCGGGCCACGATCAGACCCAGGGCGACACGCCTTTCCGCCTGTTCGGTGAACAGGGAAGGGTCCAGTCTGTCTCCGCTACCCAGCCCCTCCCGGGCCATCCGCTGCTGCATCTGCGCCGCCAGCCCCCGGGCCTCCTGCTCCACCAGGCTCTTGGGCAACTCGATCTCGTTGGCCTCCAACAGCTTGTCCAGGACCTGCTGCTTGATGCGGGACTTCAGCGCCTGATCGAGTTCGCGTTGCATATTGGCCTTCACCTCGTCCCGTAGCGCCTCGACCCCTCCGGGCACGCCCAAATGCTGGGCGAACTCGTCGTTCAGCTCCGGCAGCACCGGCTTCTCTACCCGCTTCACCTTGACGGAGAAGGTGGCCTTTTTCCCGGCAAGCGCCTCGGCATGGTAGTCCTCGGGAAAGACCACCTCGATGGTCCGCTCCTCACCCGCCTCGACCCCCTTCAGCCCCTCTTCGAAGCCCTTGATCATCCGGCCGGCACCCAGCACCAGCTGAAAATCCTCGGCCTTGCCACCCTCGAATGGTTCCCCGTCGATACTCCCCTCGAAATCGATGACTATCTGATCGCCCTCTTCGGCCGCCCCCTCTTTCTCCTCCCAGCGCACCCGCTGCTTGCGGATGGACTCGATGGTGTCGTCGATGTCCTGTTCGGTAATCTCGGTCACCGGCTTTTCGATCTCCAGCTCGGAACAGGGGGCCAGCTCGACTTCGGGATAGACCTCGAACACCGCGGTGTATTCGAGACCCTCATTCTGTTCTACCGACTCCGGGTCGATGGTGGGGACTCCCGCCGGATTCAGCTTCTCCTGCGCCAGCGCTTCGTAAAGTGTGGACTGCACCACCTCTCCTATCACCTCTTCCCTTACCTGCTTCCCGTAGCGAAGCCGAATCACGGGAAGGGGCGCCTTGCCGGGGCGAAAGCCATCGATCCGGGCCCTCCTTCGAAGGGCCTCGAGACGCTCTTTCACCTCGCCAGCAATCCGCTCCTCGGGTATGGCGACCCTCATACGCCGCTCCAGCGGGCCGGTGGATTCCACTGATACTCGCATGTTATTTCCTCGTAAATGACTCGATTCTGGTGCGAAAGGAGAGACTCGAACTCTCACGGGTTTCCCCACTGGAACCTAAATCCAGCGCGTCTACCAATTCCGCCACTTTCGCCTTTAACCTTTTATTATACACATTGTGGTCTTCGTTTCTCATCATCCTGTTTCGCGCGGGGATGGTGAAACAGCCGGTATGGTTTGGCATAATAGAGCGCTTTTCAGCCCTCTTCATCTTACACGGAGTCATGGGCGGATGCTGGCAAAGCCGGAGGTGGAAACGATGAAGACAGAACAACCCCGTGTCGGGGTGGTGATGGGCAGCAACAGTGACTGGGATGTCATGAAGCATGCCGTTCACCAGCTGCGCGACCTGGGGATCCCGCACGAGGCCAAGGTGGTTTCCGCACACAGGACCCCTGACCTCCTCTTCGATTACGCCGCCAGCGCCGCCGGCAGAGGGCTGGTCTGCATCATCGCCGGTGCCGGAGGAGCTGCCCACCTGCCGGGCATGCTGGCCGCCAAGACCACGGTGCCGGTACTGGGGGTGCCGGTCCCATCGCGCTATCTCAGGGGACAGGACTCGCTGCTCTCCATCGTGCAGATGCCCAAGGGGGTCCCGGTGGCCACCTTTGCTATTGGGGAGTCGGGGGCCGTCAATGCCGCACTTTTCGCGGCGGCGCTGCTGGCCCGGAGTGAACGGGAGGTGGCGGAAAGACTGGACTCCTTCCGGGAACAGCAGACCCGCACCGTACTGCAGATGGAACTGCCCACCCAGTCATGATTCTGCCGGGAGCCACCATCGGGGTACTTGGCGGCGGCCAGCTCGGCCGCATGTTCTGCGAGGCGGCACGAACCCTGGGCTACCGGACGGTGGTTCTCGATCCGGATCCCCGCAGCCCCGCCGGCCACGTCGCCGACGTACATATCGAGGCGGACTATATCGACCAGAAGGCGCTGCAGGAGATGGGAGAGCGATGCGCGGCGGTCACCGTCGAGTTTGAAAACGTACCGGCCGATGCCATGTCCCATCTCGATCGATTCTGCCGCGTCAGACCTTCCCCGGATGCGCTCCAGATCTGCCGTGACCGCATTCGCGAAAAAAACTTCCTGCGCGACCACGATCTCCCTACCGCTCCTTTCGTCACCGTGGTCAGCAGAGAGCAACTGGAGGAGGCCGTTGACACTATCGGCGTTCCCGCACTGCTGAAGACCGCTACCGGCGGTTACGACGGCAAGGGGCAGCAACTCGTTACCGAACCTACACAGATCGGCATCGCCTTCGCTGAGCTGGGACAGGTTCCCTGCGTGCTGGAGCGCTATCTCGACCTGTCACAGGAACTCTCGGTGGTGCTGGCCCGCAGCGAGGAGGGTGTCGTCCATTGCTATCCGACGGCGGAGAACCGCCATAAGGGAGGAATCCTGGATACCTCCATCGCGCCAGCCCGCGTTCCGGAGGAACTGAACCGGCAGGCAGCCGAACTGGCGACGTTGGTAGCGAACCATCTCCGATTCATCGGTGTCCTGGCGGTGGAGTTTTTTCTCGTGGAAGGGCGTCTGATGATCAACGAGATTGCCCCCCGTCCCCACAACAGCGGCCATTACACACTCAACGCCACCGTCACCAGCCAGTTCGAACAGCAGGTTCGGATGCTGTGCGGCCTGCCTGCCGGAGAAACCGCACTGCTCTCGCCCGTGGTGATGAACAATCTGCTGGGCGACCTGTGGGATGCCGGTCCTCCCCCATGGGAAAAACTGTTGCGATACCCGGAAGCCAGATTGCATCTGTATGGGAAGCACGAGGCGCGTCCCGGCCGGAAGATGGGGCATTTCAATGTCCTGCATCCCGATGTCGAAAGAGCCCTTTGCATCTCGCGCGAGATCAAGAGGAAGCTGAACGAGACCCAGCGCTAGCTCGAATACGATCGTCATTCAACCGGCGACGTAATGTTGCCGGGTAGTAAATCTCAGTGCAAGTCACTGTAATCAAGCGAGATACCTGGAATATAAGCAATATACAAAGTATCACCAGGTGCCGGTGAAATACTTCGGCTGAAGTCCTCCAGGGCTGTTCCCGCCTACCTCCTCCTGGATATCGCCTAAAGGAAGAATCGGGTCATGCCGTTATAATAGGGGCAAACTGGAAAGTGCGCTTTTCAGCAGTTTCCCTTACTGGACGCCCAAGGTAATTATGAAAAAAAAACTTAGTCCAATCATAGCGGTTTCGTTATTTCTCGCTGTCATATCCCTGCTGTTTCCGCCAAGTAGTATGGCGGGAGAAGAACGTATCCAGCAGGAGCTGCGCGATCCCAACCCGACTCTCAATCCGTTGCAAAAGGCGCTTGGCAAGAAAGGGTACGATCGGGCGATGGCATCGGGTAAATACCGCTATGTGGGAAACACCAAGTGCCGGCTCTGCCATCGTGAGTTTTTCGTGGGCCGGAAAAAGGATCCCCATGTCTACACCTATGAGCGCCTGGTGGCCATCGGCTATGAGACCAACAAGCGCTGCCTTGGCTGTCACACCACCGGTTTCGGTGTCCCCACCGGCTACGAGAGTTTTGAGAAGACCCCCAAACTGGTAGGAGTCCAGTGTGAAGGCTGTCACGGCCCGGGCAGCGAGCACGTCCGTCTGCATCGTGATGATGCTTCTCCTTTTGGAATGGGGATACCGAGGCCCCGACCTCAAAAGCCCAAGGGAGGGAAAAAGGAGATCAAAGGGGGATTCCTGGCGGGAGCAGACAACCCGAGGATCATCAAACGGATGTGCCTCTCCTGTCACACCAAGCGATGGGGACGTTCCTTCAAGCGCACCCCCCACGCCTTCCAGGCGGCCTATGATCTCTACAAGACCCCCCTGCCGGGCGATGAAGGTGACCAATAACGACATGCCCCCCAGGAACACGACGTGAAATTTCCTGCCATCTTCGCTGACAACGGGGGAGACAAGAGACCAATAGGGTTTCTACGACGCTACAACATCCTCCCGTTCACCGCCATGATACTCATCCTGGCGGCCCTTTCGGCGCACAACTACTTCTCACAGAAGAACGTGTTGCTGAAGCAGCTGGAAACCGACAACATCAATCTGGTGCATGCCTTCAACGCCGCGCTTACCCGCTTCGAGGCCATCCGCAAAGCGGTGAACATCCAGGTTCTGGTCAAAAACATATCCCTCGGCCTGGACATCTTCGAGTTCCGTTATCTGGACAGACACGGCATCATCATCAACTCCATGTTTCCAGAAGAGATAGGGCGCACCTTCGATCGCCCAGGCTTTCTGGAGTCTCTGCAGAAACCCGATGACCTGGGCCGTTTCTATACCGATAACCGGGACATGACCCCGGTGCTGGCCATCTCCTACCCTATATACAGCGACAACGAGCTGGAAGGGATCATCGATCTGGCGGTGGACATCTCCGATCTCAATTACATGCAGGAGGAACTACGGAAAACGGCCATCCGGCACATGCAGCGGGACATACGCAACCTGCTGAAGGCCATCGCCAGCTCCATTACCACCAGCCTGGCGGTCTACGATACCCTAGACTACCATGAGTTTCTGCGTAACTTCAGCGATACCAGTCGTAACCTTCTGCAGATCTCCATCGTTTCCAGCAACGGTGTCATCGAACAAAGCAGTGACGATCAACTGGTCAATACGGTAGCGGGTATCGACGAAGAGGTGCAATTCCGCGGAGAGTTCCGTGACGAAAACGGCCGGCCAGTGTATCGCATCACCGCACCCCTGCTGAACATCGATCACGGCGGAGACCACGAGCACATATTATTGATGCTGGTCAACGCCAGCGAGTATGCCCGGAACAACGACGCCCTGCTGATAACGGCCATCGCGACCACCTCGGCAGGCATCCTGTTCGCGGTGCTCATTGCCTACTCCATCTATCGAGTCAATGTGGAGAGTGTCAAACAGGAGCGTGACCGACTGGAACGGGAGGTGGAAGCCCGCACCGAGGAGATCAAGCGCCTGAGCAACACCGACCCGCTTACCGGCCTGTACAGCCGCCGCTATCTCGAAGAGCAGATGGGGGTGGAGTTCAAGAGGGCCATCCGCTACAACCACAGCCTGTCGATGCTGCTGGTGGATCTGGACCACTTCAAGAAGATCAACGACACCCTCGGCCATCTGGCCGGCGACAAGGTGCTGAGCGAAGTGGGCCGGCGGCTTGGCAAGGCGATCCGCGAGACCGACTTCATCGGCCGCTATGGCGGTGAGGAGTTCGTCGTCATCCTCCCCGAGACGAGGGCCTCCGACGCCCTTCAGATCGCCGAAAAGATGCGGCATCTGGTCGCCGAGCGCCCGGTCTTCTTCGAAGGGCGTCCGATCAAGGTGACCGCCAGCATCGGCGTCGCCGAACTGAACAGCGGCATGACCAACTACGAAGAGGTGTTCGAAGGCGCCGACAAGGCCTTGTATCTCTCCAAGGAAGGTGGACGAAACCGTACGACCCTGTTCAATCCGCCCCTGAACAAGCGTCCCGCCTGATATACTGCCCCTCGGGGCCGTTCTCACCGGCCCGGACTCTGGTGGGTTTTCATGAAGCTGTTCGACACGCACTGCCACCTCGATTTTCCGGCATTCGACCCCGATCGGGAAGAGCTCCTGAGAGGCTGCCGCGAGAGGGGATTCGTCGGTATCGTGGTCCCCGGTGTGACCCGGGAAGGATGGGAGGGAATATCTGTCCTCTGCGCCACCCACCGCGACCTGCTCCACCCCGCGCTGGGGCTCCATCCACTGTTCACAGACCATCACCGGGAAGCGGATCTGGAGGAACTGGCAACACAGATCCAGCATCACCGCCCGGTGGCCATCGGAGAGATAGGTCTCGATTTTTATCTTCCCGACGTCGATCGCGGGCGTCAGCAGCACTACTTCGAGTTGCAGCTGGATCTGGCGCAGGAGGCGGAACTGCCGGTGATCCTCCATGTCCGCAAGGCGCACGACATCGTTCTCCACGCGCTACGCCGACGTCGGCTCGTGGGCGGCGTCGCCCACGCCTTCAGCGGCAGCCGGCAACAAGCCGAGCAGTACCTGGAGCTGGGCTTCAAACTGGGCTTCGGCGGTGCCGTCACCTACCCGCGAGCCCGGCGACTGCGCCGTCTGGCCCGGGAGTTGCCGCTGAGCGGCCTGGTGCTGGAAACCGATGCACCGGACATGCCCCCGGCAGGCCACCGTGGCGAACGAAACCGGCCGGACCATCTTTTCGAAGTCCTGGATACCATGGCGCAGATACGGGATGAAGCACCGGAACGGATTGCCGAGCAAACCACGGCAAACGCCCTGGCGCTGTTCGGCCAGGCAACGGGCGATGCGCCTTCATGAAGCACCATCCCGGCAATCGGCGGGTGATCGCCTGGGCACTCTACGACTGGGCCAATTCGGCATTTGCGGTCACCATCATGGCCGGCTTCTTTCCGGTCTTTTTCAAGGAGTACTGGAGCACCGGTGAGGAGGTCACCAGGAGCAGTTTCTATCTGGGGGTCGCCAACTCCACCGCCAGCCTGGTGATCGTCGCATTGGCCCCGCTGCTGGGCGCCCTGGCCGATCAAGGCAGTGGGAAGAAACCCTTTCTGTTTCTGTTCGCCCTTCTCGGCATCCTGATGACCGGTGCCTTGTACGGGGTGGCGCAGGGGGCCTGGCCCCTGGCAATGGGCCTCTATATCCTGGCCACCATCGGATTCTCCGGCAGCATCATCTTCTACGACGCCCTGCTGGTGAACGTGGCCCCTCCAGGACGGCTCGATTTCGTGTCCGGCCTCGGCTACGCCCTTGGCTATCTGGGCGGCGGACTGCTGTTTGCGCTCAGTGTGACGATGACCCTCCATCCCGACTGGTTCGGCCTGGCAAACAGCGCCTCGGCGGTCCGCTGGTCGTTCCTGCTGGTGGCTATCTGGTGGGCGCTGTTCTCCGTTCCACTTTTCCTGTTCGTCAAAGAACCGCGACCCACCCGGCCACTGCAAAACCCCTGGACCCAGTTGCGTCAGGCCACCCGGCAACTCGTTCGAACCTTTGGCGAAATCCGTCGGCTGCGCATCGTGTTCCTGTTCTTGCTCAGCTATTGGCTCTACATCGACGGAGTGGACACCATCATCAAGATGGCGGTGGACTATGGCATGGCCCTGGGATTCGACAGCAGCGGACTGATCCTTGCGCTGCTCATCACCCAGTTCGTCGGTTTTCCCGCCGCCATTCTCTTCGGAATGCTTGGTGAGCGGCTGGGAGCCAAGGCCGGCATCTATATCGCCATCACGGTGTATTTGCTGGTGGTGGTGTGGGCCAGCCGCATGGAGCGGGAGTGGGAGTTCTATGCGATGGCGGTCACCATCGGCCTGGTCCAGGGGGGCATCCAGTCTCTGAGCCGTTCCCTCTACGCCCGTCTGATCCCGGCGGACAAGGCGGGCGAGTTCTTCGGCTTCTACAACATGCTGGGCCGGTTCGCCGCGATACTGGGACCGGTGCTGATGGGCTGGGTGAGTCTGGTCACCGGCAGCCCGAGACTCTCCATTCTGGCGATAGCGATCCTGTTTTTTCTTGGACTGATTCTACTGTTTTTCGTCGATGAACGAGAGGGGGAACGGATGGCTCGGGCACTGGAAAACGAAGCCAAAGTTAGCCCCTATTCATGAAATATTTATGAAGCAATACGGTTAAGCGGTTGTTATCCAGTGGATTGAACAGTTATCCACAAATCCTGTGGATAACTTTGTGGATGAAATGGGAACAAACGCCATAAACCCGCATGATTTGGGCATTCTCGTTAAGTTGGTCAATTTTTGACCACGACCAAATAACACATATTTATCAGCGAGTTAATGAAACGCTACTGAAGGTGAACCACCTCTGGATGGACGATTTATAGCCCCATTACCATATTCTTTTACAGTGTGCAAAAAAATTGTGCTCTGCGGAATGAGAGCCTGTTGGGGCACTTCAGCAAGGAATCTTTGAGGCCAACGGTCTGAACTGCAGGCCATAGAACATCTCCAGGTAGCGCCGCGTCTCCTTGCGCTCCAGATCGGTGACATAGCGCCAGAAACCATAGCAACGGGAAAGGGTCATCAACCGTTCCGCATAACGCTTCCAGGTGTAACGCTCTTCCACCCGAGCGATGGCGTTCCTGGAGATCTGCTCCCAATAGGCGGGATCCTGCTGGCAGCGCTCGAAGAATGCAGCCATTCGTACGGCGGCATCCTCGCCATGGTTGGGATCGATGTGAAAACCGGAGACCCCGTCTTCGATGATCTCCTGCGGCCCGCCATAGAGGGTGGCAAACACCGGCAGGCCGGAGGACATCGCCTCGATCACGGTCAGGCCAAAGGCCTCGAACAGCGCCGGCTGCACGAACGCACCATGCCGATCGGCGATGAAACGGTAGAGCTCTCCGGCCATCCCCTTCTCCAGATGGGTCCCGACCCAGCGCAGCTCACCATCGAGACCATACTCGTCCATCAGGCCGTGCATCCTTTCGATCTGTTGCTGCTCCTCCCGATCGTCCGACTGCTCCACACCGACGTGGCCTGCGATGACCAGCAGGTTGGCGGCCTTCCGCAACGCCTGGCTGCGCCCATACCACGCCACCAGGCCGGTGATGTTCTTGATCTTGTCCAGGCGGGCCATGGTGAACAGCAGCGGTTTGTCCCTGTCGGCCAACTCCCCCCGTGAATCATTCCCCGCTGGGCCGAACACCAGTTGCTCCAGCTCCTCGTGGAGTGCCGTCAACCGCCGCCCGGTCTCGGTATAGGGGAAATAGACCTCGCTGTCCGCTCCGGGGGAGATGATGTTGAACTTTGGATCGAACACATCGATGCCGTTCACCACCCGGTAGAGCCCCGGCAGGGTGAAGGATTGGTAACTCTCGTACTGCCCCACCCCATCATCGCGCCCGGCAATCTCCTGATAGGTGCTGGTGATGATGAAATCCGCCGCGTTCATGGCGATGAGATCGGCGGTGAACTGGGTCGCGAAGTGGTACTGCGCATCGTTCTCGCGCCAAAAGAGATCGGAGTAGAGATATTTGGTCTTTTCCAGGGCGTGGGCGATGTTGCACTGCGTCACCTGGAGCTTCTGAGCCAGCAGGGTGGCCACCAGATTGCCATCGGAATAGTTGCCGATGACCAGATCGGGGCGGCCATCCAGCTCTGTCATCAGCTCTTTCCCCGCCTCGACGGCAAACCCCTCCAGATAGGGCCACACCTCGAAGCGCGAGATCCAGTGGCGCACCACCTCTCCACCGGCCGAGCGGAACGGCACCCGCAGAATGGCGGCGTGCTCGGTACCAGCGATGGACTCCAGGCGCTGGTCGCAGGTGGTACCGCGCGCCTCGGGGATCAGGCGCGTCACCACCAGGATCCGCGGTGCGATGTCCAGCCCCTGCTCATGGATCCGTCGGCGCATCTCCTTCTCCAGCGCCCTGACCTGATCCAGGATGTAGACCACCTGCCCTCCGGTGTCGGGCAGGCCCAGGACGTTGGACTGACCGAAAAACCCATGGGGAGAAATGATGGCCAGCCGGAAGATCATGGGGATGCGCGCAAGAAACTGCTCCAGGGTGACGGGATCCGGGGCCTCCAGAATGTCGGCCAGCAGCTGCATGGTGCTGCGGATGCGCGACACCGTCCGCCCCCAGCCGGGCATGAAACCGAGCGTCTCGAGGGCAGCGGAAACCGCATTCCACTCGGTATCGGCGGGCTGCCCCGAAAGATACTCCTCCGCCCGGCGCAGGGCCAACCTCAACCGTTTCACCGAGCCGATTCGCTGGCTCAGCATCAGCTGCTGCCCTTGGTATTGATGGACCCGCAGAAAACCAAGCAGCCGCCGATCACCCCCCTGGTGGGAACGGAACAGCCGGCTGGAGAGATGGCGATTGAGGAATTTCACGCCCCTACCTATGGAGCGCGGCTGGTGAAGCCGGGGAAACTCCCGGTTGAAGGGCTCCAGATCCACCTCCAGTGTCCAGGTGCTCTCTCCCCCCTCCACCTGGCGCTCCTTGAAGGCGAGAAACTCCGCCACCGGGATGGTTTCAAAGGCGCGCTGCTCGACATGGAATCGCAGGTAGTACCAGCGCGCCACCTGCGGACGCACCGCCAGATAGAGCCAGGGGGCATCCACCACCGCCTCCTGGGATGCGCGGATGATGTCGGCCAGAACGCTTCCCGGGATGGCGGTTTCGTGCTCACGGCAGAACGCATCCAGCCCGTCCTGCAGATCACTGTGCAGCAGGAATGGCCGGCCCAGGCTCAGAAAATGGCGCAGCAGAAGATAGGCGTCGTCCCGGTGGTCGACCAGATACCGTTCCAGCTCTTTGCTAATCATCTCTCCCCCTCATCGGGCCCCGTCGCTCCGGCAGATCGAGACTCAGATCTCCCATGACAGGCATTCTTCCAGAAAACCGTAGTGCTCCATCCCCTCGATGATGCCACGGGCATAGCCTGCTCTGGCGAAATAGATCCGGGGACGGTCACGCAGATGCTCCAGTTCCGGGCTGTAGTTGCCAACCACCACCCCCAAGGTATTTCCGCTGAGCATCTCCTCATCGTTACCCGAATCGCCGGCAACCAGCAGGCAATCCGGCGGCACCCCCCATTTCATGGCCAGATAACGGACCGCCATCCCCTTCGACGCCCGTACCGGAAGCACGTCGAGGTAGGCCTGGTGGGAATAGATGAGCCGGGCATGGAGATCCCGTTTGCGCAGATGGGCACGGATCTCTTGCAGGGTCGGCATCTTTTCGGGATCGACGTTGTAGCTGATCTTGAAGCGGCGCTGATTGACCTTCGCCTGCGGCTTCAGTCCGGGGAGGGTGCTCAGGGCCTCCCGCAACATCTCCGGCTTCCACAGATAATCGATGTGACGCTGCCAACCGACATCCTCCACCAGCCCGGCCCCGTAGTGGAGCTCACTGCCTACCGAGGTGATCAACAGGTCGGGCCGGGGAATCCCCCACTCCTTGATCACCTTCAGCGCACTGTTGAGATGTCGGCCGGTGGCGATGCCGAAGCCGATACGGCCATCGCCCTCCCGCAGCCGTTGCAGGAGAAGCTCCAGACCTTCCCGATCACCAATCAGGGTGTTGTCGATGTCGCTGACCAGAATCCTGTCCACTGCGGGGAGACGGCTCTTTTGCGCCCGGATGATCGGCTTGTGGTAACGCCGTTTCACTCGCTGCAGCTCGCGCAGGTAGCGCTTCACGTGGGCGCGCCAGGAATAGTAACGCCTCACCCCGCGCAGACCACTCCTCGACCAGCGCCGCCACCGCTCCACATCACTGAGCGCATCCAGCAACGTCTCACCCAGCGCCTCCGCATCCAGCGGATCGATCAGGAGGCCGTTCTTGCAGTGGCCGATGATATCGATGGGCCCTCCATCTTCCGTCGCCACCAGCGGCAGCCCACTGGCGGCGGCCTCGATGAGCGTCAGACCGAAAGGCTCGGTCAGCGCGGGATTGACGAACAACCCCCGTGTTCGTGCAGCAAGCCGGTAGAGTCCCGGAACATCGGTGGATTGATGATGCTTCGGGTAGGCGATGCTGCCGTAGAGATCGTACCGGTCGATCATCAGCAGCAGCTCCTGCAGCACCCGCTGCGGCCCCTTGTCCAGCTCCTGGATGTCGTCACGGTTTCCGGCCACGACCACTAGGTTGGCCTTGTCGCGCAGCCGCCGGTTCTCACCGTAGGCACGCACCAGGGTGGCGATGTTCTTGCGCTCGTCTGCCCTCGACAGGGCCAGGATCATGGGTTTGCGTGGCTGGCGCAGGAAACGGCCAAGCTCGTCGGCGTAGGGGGGCGGGGGCTCCCCCCGGCGCGGCGGATGGAAACGGCCGAGATCCACCCCCGGCGGGATCACCACCATCCGCTCGGGATGATAGTTTTCGTACTGGCTGTACTGCTCTTCCACCTCCTGATTGGTGCTGGCCACCACCAGCGAGGCATTGCCCAGCGCGATCTCTTCCGCCTCGATTCGCTGGCTGATGTTGTACTGACTCTCGATGACATTCTCCGCCACTCCCGAAGCGAGCAGACGTTCCAGCTTGACCCGCCCCAGCGAATGACCGGTATAGATCAGCGGAACCCCCATGAGTTGCGACAGCCGGGCACCCACATATCCCGAATCGGCATAGTGACCATGAATGACGTCGGGCGTGCGGCCCACCCGCCGCGCATGCTGCAGCGCGTTGTCCACGAAGGCGTCCAGGTGGGGCCAGAGCAGCTCCTTGCGCAGGTAGCGCCGCGGGCCGCATGGAAGCCGGATGATGTAGGCCCCTTCGGCGATCTGCTCCTCCGGCTCGGCATAGTCCGGGCTCACTGCCGGATCGATGATCTGGCGGGTCAACAGGTCCACCCGATCCACCGTCGGCTCCGCCGCCAGGGCGCGGGTCAACTCCACCGCGTACTGAATCTGACCGCCGGTATCCGGATCCCTCCCCAGTTCCAGCCGCTCTCCACGGATGAGGCCGTGGATGCTGATCAGCACCAGGTACAACCCTTCTCCCCGGCTGTCAGCCATCCTGCCACCGACACAGATATTCGTCATAGAGGGCTTGATCCGGCCGGGTGGCGCCCCGCTGGGCACATATCCGCGCGGCAAAATCCAGCGCCCGCTCGAGCATCACCGGCGCCGGCCATCCCCGATGCAACCCCAGCAGGGTGACCGCGCTGAAGGCGTCTCCAGCACCCACGGTATCGGCAAGCGCCTCCACCTTCACCGGTTCACCGAACCGGGAGCCCTCGGAAGTGAAGATCCAGGCACCATCGGCACCCAAAGTGACCACCAGCAGTTCCAGGCCGGCTTCCTCCCGCAAGCGTTCCCCGGCCGACGGGATCTCCTCGCGGCCCAGGGGGCGCTGCAGAAGCGTCTCCAGTTCCTCGTCGTTGAGCTTGACCCAGCAGGCGCGGCGCACCCCCTCCATCACCGCTGCCCGCTCCCACCAGGGCGCGCGCAGATTGACATCCAGAAACGGCGGAAGGCCACGCCGACGGAGGTGCTGCAACGCCTCGCCAGACACCGGGCTGCGTTCGATCAGCGTTCCGTGATAGAAAAGCGAACAGTCGTGCCCGTCCAGCGCCGGAGGTTCGATGAAATCGTAGGCCTGATCCGGAAGGATCACATAGCTCGGTTGCCCCTTCTCCAGCGTCACCTCCACCCGACCGGTGGGATGCATACCGTCCCGCTGCAGATGGCAGGTATCCATCCCCCATCGCCCCATGGCAGCCACCACCTCGTCGCCCAGGGGATCATCACCCACCCGGCTCACGAACAGCGGGCGCAGGCCGAACCCCTGGAGATGCCAGGCGACGTTGAACGGCGCACCGCCCAGCACCCGGGAACCATCGGGAAACTGATCGAACAGCACCTCACCAAAGATGACCGGCCGGCCGGAGAGAGACGCCGGACCGCTATGGGAACCGTTATTTTCTTCCATACTTCATGAACTTCGAAAATGCCCAGCTTACCATACCACACACGCTCCCCCCTGTGTCCTACGTCCATTCTGTAGTAAAGTTTAGCGCCATGAAGTTCCTGCATCTCCTGGCCAACCGGATCGACGCACTGAACGAAGCCATCGGACGCCTCGTCTCCTGGTTCACCCTCGGCATGGTGATGATCACCTTCGCCGTGGTGGTTCTGCGCTACGCCTTCAATCTGGGCTGGATCGCCATGCAGGAGAGCGTCACCTACCTGCACGCACTGGTATTCATGCTGGGAGCCGCCTATACCCTGAAACACGACGGCCACGTGCGCGTGGACATCTTCTACGGCAAACTGGGAGTCCGCGGCCGGGCCTGGGTGGATCTGGCGGGCACCCTCCTGCTGCTGTTACCGGTGAGCGGTTTCATTCTCTGGGTCAGCTGGGAGTATGTCACCGCCTCCTGGAGCCTGCTGGAGGGCTCCCGTGAACAGGGTGGCCTGCCCGGGGTGTTCCTGCTCAAGAGCGCCATCCCCGCCCTGAGCATTCTGCTGATCCTGCAAGGGGTGGCGCAGGCGATTCGCAGCCTGCTGGTAATCAGCGGCCACCTGGCGGCAACCGTTTCCACCCCGGGGATCAACGAGCTGTGACGGCAGCGGAGATCACCCCCCTGCTGATGTTCCTGGCGGTCGGCCTGGTGTTGCTGACCGGCTATCCCGTTGCCTTCGCCCTGGGGGGAACTGCCCTGCTGTTTGCCGCCGTGGGGACCATCAGCGGCGGCTTCGACCCCGCGCTGCTGCATGCCATGCCCAGCCGGCTGTACGGCATCATGACCAACGGCACGCTCATCGCAGTGCCACTGTTCATCTTCATGGGGGTGATGCTGGAACGCTCCCGGGTGGCCGAGCAGCTGCTGGAGACCATGGCCTCACTGTTCGGGCCGCTGCGGGGCGGGCTCGGGTTTTCGGTCATCATCGTCGGCATGCTGCTGGCCGCCAGCACCGGCATCGTGGGGGCCACCGTGGTGACCATGGGACTGCTGTCCCTGCCCACCATGCTCAAGCGGGGTTACGATCCGGCCATCGCCACCGGAACCATCTGCGCCTCGGGAACCCTCGGGCAGATCATCCCCCCATCCATCATCCTCGTGCTGCTGGGGGATGTGCTGGCCGCCGCTTACCAGCAGGCCCAACTGGACATGGGCATCTTCTCTCCGGAGACCGTTTCGGTGGGCGATCTGTTCGCCGGTGCGCTACTGCCCGGCCTGCTGCTGGTGGCGCTCTATCTCCTCTACCTGGTGGGAGTCGCCTGGCTGAAACCGGCCGCGGTTCCCGCCATTCCGGCGGAGGAACGCCGGCTGCAAGGCGGAGAGCTGTTCAGCCGCACACTGCGGGTCCTGCTACCCCCGCTGCTGCTGATCCTGGCGGTTCTCGGCTCCATCCTGCTCGGTCTGGCCACGCCGACCGAGGCCGCGTCGGTAGGTGCCGTGGGCGCCATGTTGCTGGCTGCCATCCAGCGCCAGCTCAACGGCAAGGTGTTGCGCGAAGTGATGCGCACCACGGTGCAGGTCACCAGCATGGTGTTCCTGATCTTCATCGGCGCCTCGATCTTCTCCCTGGTGTTCCGTGGTTTCGGTGGCGACGAGGTGGTGGAAGGGTTCCTCTCCGATCTCCCCGGCGGCACCTTCACCGCCGTACTGCTGGTGATGCTGGTGATGTTCCTGCTGGGCTTCATTCTCGACTTCATCGAGATCACCTTCGTGGTGGTGCCCATCGTCGGCCCCATCCTGCTGGCCATGGGGTTGGACCCCATCTGGCTCGGCGTGATGATCGCCATCAACCTGCAGACCTCTTTCCTCACCCCGCCCTTTGGTTTCGCGCTGTTCTACCTGCGCGGCGTCGCCCCTCCCGAGGTGAAGACCAGCCACATCTACCGGGGTGTCGCGCCTTTCATCCTCATCCAGCTTCTGGCACTGGCTGCACTGGCGCTGTGGCCCGGACTGGCCACCTGGCTGCCGGGAGTGATCTACGCACAGTAGGCTGAAGCTCAGCGGGAGTGATTCGCGGCGAGACGCTCTTCCAGCAACGGGAGATTGGGAATCACTGCCAGTTGACCCTGCACCTCGACGCGGAAGACCACCGGCTCATCTTCCGGTGAGGATTGAAGCAGGGTCAGCTCGCTCTCCCGCAGCTGGATCAGATGAGGAATCCCCTGAATGACGATACCATAGAATAGCGGCCCTTCCGTTTGCTCTCCCTTTTCACTGAGGGTATGGAACACCGCGACCCGCTGATGAACCCCCTCCTTTTCAGGCGGGGATTCCCCGATCAGGCGCTCGAAGGAGAGCAGCGGGATGGAGGTAGCACGCCACTCGATGGTGCCCAGTAACCACTCGGGGGAGTCGGCGGCCGGCTCGACGGCCGCATACGGCAGCACCTCCGCCACCGCTACGCTGGGCAGTAGTATCTTGCGGCCCGCCAGGGGGATCAGCAGGCAGCGGATCGAGTCACGGCGCTCCCCCATGTCCCATGCGTTGATCACCATCGTCCTCCCCTGCTCCCCTGTCCACTTTCGAGAACGAACCCCGCAAACTCCGGTTTATTCACCATGCCCGCTTCGCCCCTGCTCCTGAAGCTGCTGGATGTGGGCCAGCAGCTCTTCTTCCCGGTAGGGTTTGTTCAGATAGAACTCCACACCCAGCGCCAATGCCTTCTGTCGGTGCTTGCTGCCGGCACGCGAGGTGATCATGATGATCGGAATGTCCTGCAAACGGGGATCGTGACGGATGTAACGGGTCAGCTCGTAGCCGTTCATGTGGGGCATCTCCACATCCAGCAGGATGACGTCGGGACGCTGGCTCTCCAGCACCGACATCGCTTCCCTGCCATCCTTCGCGGTCAACACCTGCATGCCGTGGCGCTCGAGAAACTGGCTCATCACACTCCGCACCGTAATGGAATCATCCACCACAAGCACACGACGCCGCGACGCATCCCCCGGAGCCGGCTGCCTCCGTACCGTCCGCAGCGGTCGCCCTCCCCCCTCGATCAGGGCGGCAAGGTCCAGGATCATCACCGCACTGCCGTCATCCAGGAAGGTAGCGCCAGGGATTCCCCTGACCCGGCTGAGCTGGGGCCCGAACGACTTCATCAGGATCTCACGCTCACCGATCACCTTGTCCACCACCACCGCCAGCCGGTGCTCGGCCACGCGCAGCAGGACCACCACATAGTGCCGATCCTCACGATAACGACGTGGACGCCCTGTCCCTACCAGATCAGCGAGGATCTCGATTCGATAGCTCTGCCCCAGACATTCGACATAGCTGTCCAGCTCGCTGTCCTTTACCTTCGCCTGGATCTTTCCTCCATCGACGCGGGTGATACCTTCGATTCCCATTGGCGGCAGGGCGTAGGTCTCACCATTCACCTGGACCAGCAGCGCGGTGGAGAGATAGCGGATCAAAGGCAGCCGCAAGGTGAACTGCATCCCTTCCCCTTTCCAGCTACGAACCTGCAGCGTCCCTCCCAACTGGCGGATCTCATTCTTCACCACGTCGAGACCAACCCCCCGCCCTGCCAGCTGGGTCACCCCATCGGCGGTGCTGAATCCGGCCCGCTGAATGAAGCGAACCGCCTGCTCCTCGGTAAACGGCGTGGTGGGATGCAGATAACCCGCCTCCACCGCCTTCTCTCGAATCCGCTCCAGATTCAGGCCGGCACCGTCATCATTGATACGAATCAGCATATCTGCACCATGCCGCTCGAGCTGGATACTCACTTTTCCCGTTTCCGGCTTGCCTTCCAGGGTCCGCTGTCCCGGGGGCTCGATGCCATGAACCACCGCGTTGCGCAGGATATGTTCAATGGAAGGCAGAATCCGCGCCAGCATGCCGCGATCCAGCTCCTGTTCGGCCCCTTCCACATAAAGATCCACCCTCTTGTCCAGCTCTTCGCAGAGCTGCTCCACCAGACGGTGCAGCCGCGGGAGATGTGCGGAAAAGGGCTGCAGGCGCGCCCGGTTCAGAACATCCTGCAGCTCCTGCGTCGCCCGCCCCTGCTGGGCCAGCAGGTTCTCCGACTGCTTGATCTGCTCACTGAGGAGATCCTCCAGGCTCGTCAGGTCGTTGAGGGATTCCATGATCCCCCGCGCAAGTGTCTGTTTGCGGGAAAAACGATCCAGCTCAAGGGGATCGAACTGCCCTTCGGCGGATTCTTCCGTCTCCGTGACCCGGGACAGCATCTGCGACTCCGTCTCGATATCCAATCTGCGCAGCTGGTCGCGCAGCCGCTCAATGGTCCGGTGCAGCTCCTCGATGTTGTGCCTGACCCCTTCGATCTGCTGTCCCACCCGGGAACGACACACCCCCGCCTCGCTCGCCATGCTGGCCAGCCTGTCCATCAGCTCGGCCCTGACGCGGAACTGCTCCGGTAACATCGAAGCAACCGGCCGTCCCGCCTGTTCCGGAGCAGCGGGAACCCGTTTTCCCTGGGCCGGGAACCGCACCACCTGTCCACCGTCCGGGCGCCCTTCCCGCTGTTCGGTAAGGGGCGCTTCCTGCTCCGCCGATTGGGACGCGGTCACGAATTCACGAACCCGCGCAATCAGCTCCGGGACGTCCACTGGCTGATCTCCCGCTTTCACCTGCTCCACCATCATGGAGAGGGTTCGGTAGGCCTCGTCGAGCAGGTCGAACAACGACTCCGAGGGGGCCACCCTTTTTGCCAGCACCTCGATCAGCAGTGACTCGAGCACATGGCCGATGTCGGCAATAGCAGCCACCCCCGCCACCCTCGCACTTCCCTTGAGAGTGTGAAGCTCCCGCTCGAGGGTCTCCGCCGGTGAATCATCCGACGGCGTCCCTCGCCATTGCTGCAGATGCTCTAGATAGCGGGCAAGGATCTCCTCCCCCTCTTCAGCGAACACCTGGCGCAATTCCATCTCTGCCTGCTGCTGGGGCGTGAGTTCCGGCACCACCGGCTCGGGGGGCATGTCCAGCAGCTCATCCAGGGCAGCGATTCGCGCCAGCAGCGCCTCATCGTCGGCCATCTCCTCGGGTACTTTCCCTTCCCCCAGCGAGTGGAGCGATGCGTCGATCGCCCTGCAACTGTCCTCCAGCAGATCCAGCAGGCCGCCTTGGGCCGGCAATCGCTCCTCGATCAAGCGCTCGATATAATTCTCCAGCCGCTCGGCCAGGTTGGAAATAGCAGTGGCACCGGCCATCAATGCACTGCCACGCAGGGTGTGCAGGATCCCCGGCAATGTTTCGTCGAACTCGCCATTCCCCCCTTCATCCCGCATACGGGCAACGAGTTCGCGAATCGCCCCCACATGCTCACTTGCCTCTCGAGTGAAGATCTCCATCAACACCGGATCACTGGCTGGCGAGTAGGGGGAGCTGCCGGACACCGCCTGTGACACCTCTTCGCCAGTCTCTTCGCCAGTCTCTTCGCCAGTCTCTTCGCCAGTCTCTTCGCCAGTCTCTTCGCCAGTCTCCTCGACAGTCTCCTCGACAGTCTCCTCGACAGTCTCCTCGACAGTCTCCTCGACAGTCTCCTCGACAGTCTCCTCGACAGTCTCCTCGACAGTCTCCTCGACAGTCTCCTCGACAGTCTCCTCGAC
>WFNS01000197.1 GCA_015488495.1 Gammaproteobacteria bacterium
ACCGCCTCCAGGCGGAGGAAGCCCTGTCGCTGCAGATCCGCCGTTGCCGCCAGCAGCTCCTGGTGCAACTGGTCGATGGCATCTTCCGCCATCTCCAGCGAGCTGCCCCACAGCTGAAAACGGACCACAGAATCCAGCCGCAGCCCTTTCAGCGCCACCTCTGCGAATCCGGCGGGTCGTTCGGTCCCCCGCCAGTTTCCGATTCCGACCGTTCGTTCGGTGAGGCTCACGACCGATACGCGATTGGCCGGCAAGGCCGGCTGGGCAGGTGGCAGGTGTTCTTTCAGCCGCGCAAGCATGACGGCGAGGGGCTGTTCCAAATCCGATCCGCTGCGCACCGCAGATAAAGCGACTGCGCTGCGTTCCGCCGATTCGGACTCGGTGCTGACCTCCGGTGGCGGTTGCCGCCTGTGAAATATGGAAAACAGAGGTGTCACTTTGGGTCCCTGATGTGTTTCGGCAAAAAGACCAGACTTGCCGCTATGGGCCACCGCTGGCACGAACACGATTCCCTCGGGGATGCTTCTGCCGACAACGGCAGCCGTTTTGTCGGGTGGCTGTAGAAAAGGTAGGTCAAGAAGAGGCGAAAGCGTTAGGATTGTTTTGCAAAACGGTGGTACTTTTTTGCACGCAAAGAGCTTTCAGGGGGACTGCTGCCCGACGAGATATTCCGCCACCGCCCGGGCGATGGGTTGGCCGGTGTTCCATTCGTAATAGCTGTAGGCGGGGCAGGGGTTCACTTCGAAACAGTAGACCTCCCCCCGCGGTGTGATCTTCAGATCGATGCCGCTGAACTCCAGCCCCAGACCGTGGGAGAGTGCGAGGCAGCGCTGTTGCAGCTCTGCGGGCAGCCGGAATTCCACCAGTTCGGTCTTGCCCTCTTTTTGCCGGGTGGCGTAACGGTAGTCGGCGGCATTGGTGTCGGCCCGGGTGGCGAACAGGCGATCGCCGACGACATGGACCCGGACATCGAATCCATCGACGCGGGCCTGGAACTGGACGGGACAGGAGCGAATCCGGTCCAGGCGGGCCAGATCGCTCTCTTCCAGCTCCCTGACGATGGAGCGCACGCCACTGATGGATTTGTAGATCACCCGCCCCCACTGCTTCCGGAACGCCATCACCTGTTCGGGATCGTTGGTGATCAGGGTCTCGGGGACGGCGAATCCCAGCCGCTGGATCAGCTGCATCTGGTAGGGTTTCGACATGTTCGAGCCCATTGCCTCCGGGCGATTGAGGATCCGGCCGGGCGCGATCTCCGCCCACTGCAGCAGCAGGTCGTTGAGCATCCGGCTGCGTAGGCGGAGGGGGTGATCGGCGGCCAGGCCGCGTACCTCCGGCAGCCCGGAGTCATCCATGGGGCGAAGATAGGCAGAGCGGATCTCTTCCAGCCGATGGCGCTTTCCCTCCACCTGCAACGTTCCCGACACCTGGCCATCCCGCAACTCCAGCGTCAGGCCGCTGTTGGCGAAGTGGCGCTGGTTGAAGAGGACGACAGGTGCGCCCATGCGTTGCAGCGCCTCGTGCACCATGGCCAGTGGTGGTTCGGACGGGATCCCCCAGAGCAGTATCATCCCGGGGCTCCCCCGCGAGAGCGGGTGAGAGCGTGGGCGAGGGCATCCAGCAGGGGATCGCCACCGAATGTCAAATCCGGTTGCGTTTCCGCATCCCGGAAGTACCACCGCCCTTCGGCACCGACGGCGAAGTGGAGGGCAAGCAGGGGCGTACCGCCCAGCCAACCGAGGCGGATGGCCGCCTCCTGGATCCGTTCCGGGGGCATGGGGTGGCCTGCAGCGGGAACGGTTTCTCCATCGACCACGAACAGGAGGGCCTCCGCCTTTCCCTGTGCGCCGATTTCCACCGGCGGCCAGGGTTCGTGATCGTTCGCCAGCAGGGGGGCGCACTCCAGCCCCGCACGCGCCGCCAGGAAACGCCAGACCGAACGGTGCCTCGTGGCGCCGCCCAGTCCTTGCGGGGAGGCCGGGTTGAGCACCGGACAGGGAAATGCATTGAGCCAGCCCAGATAGAAGGCGGCCATCTCCCGCTGCACGTAGTCGCGATCCGCTGGAGCGACGAGCAGCGCATGATCCGGTGGTATCGTCAAGCGGTTCAGCACCCCCTTCACCCGTTCACTCGCCACGGTTCGTCCGTCCGGCAGCGTCAGCTCCAGTGTGGTACCGCAACGGCCGATGCGGTACACCCAGCGCGAGGTGAGAGGCAGGGTGTCCGCGATGACCCATTCCAGCGGATCGAGACCCCGGGCGCGCAGACCTTGGCAGGCCCAGCGGGCGGCATGATCGGATTGGGGGCTGACGACTATCCACATGGCGTGACGACCGGATCTCCCGGCGGAACCCGTGGTCGTCGGCCGGCCAGGGGTTCCGCCGAAAGGGAGATCTCGCCGATGCCTACCGTTTCCTGCCGAGGTCGGGTTCGTTCTGCAGTGCGCCGCCGCTGAGATCGGGGCGCAGCTCCTGCCCGATGAAGTGGGGGTCGCCGCCGAGCAGCGCTTCCAGTCGGGCCAGCCGCTCCTCGACGGAGCCGCTTCCGGTTCCCACCGCCTGGCCTTGTGGAAGCGGGGAGAGAGGCTGATGGCCCCCTTCGAACGGCTTCTGTTCGAAGAGCTCCTTCGGCTCGGGTTTCTCTTTGAGCTCCTTGGGTTCTGGTTTCTCTTTCAGGTCCTTGAATTCCTTGTGCTCCGGTTTCTCCTTCGTCTCCTTGAGCTCTTTTGGCTCGGGTTTTTCTTTGAGCTCCTTGGGTTCTGGTTTCTCTTTCAGGTCCTTGAATTCCTTGTGCTCCGGTTTCTCCTTCGCCTCCTTGAGCTCTTTCGGCTCGGGCTTTTCTTTGAGTTCCTTGGGCTCTGGTTTCTCTTTCAGATCCTTGAACTCCTTGAATTCCGGCTTCTCGGTTTTCTTGAAGCCCGTGCAGTGACAGAATTGCCGGATCAATACCTCGTTCTGCGGACACTTCAGTTCGACGCGGATGATCGGATCGCCACTGCTGCTCAAGAGGAGGGTCTGCTCCACCCCCTGTGCTGGCGTGGTGGAGGCGACCGCGACCTGTTGACCGTTGGCATCGAAACCGTATGCGGTGGCTCCGGCAGGGTTGAAGTGAACCACGATCAACTTCACCCTGCGGCAGGGAGGAGTGGTGATGCGGGTGCGGTAGCCGGCGTTGAGCCCCTGGATTCCGCCCCACTGGTCGATCCGGACGGCAGGGACGGGGGCATCGGTGTAGTCGAACACCGTGAAGGTGGCGCTCCCCCTGCTCAACGGATTGGGGTGAGAGGCGACCGGCTCCTCGGTGAACCGGATGCATTCCATACCGTGGGGTGCGACGGGACCGGTTCCGGAGCCCTTGCCCGCAAGCAGCGCCTCCAGCCGGGCCAGCCGCTGTTCGATGGAACCGGCGGTCGCCGACCCCTGCGTCGGCGCGCCACCGCCGAAGGGGGGGTAGCCCCACGGCGGACCCTCG
The DNA here is from genome assembly GCA_015488495.1 of Gammaproteobacteria bacterium. Classification (GTDB taxonomy): domain Bacteria; phylum Pseudomonadota; class Gammaproteobacteria; order Thiohalospirales; family Thiohalospiraceae; genus DRMK01. The sequence continues at coordinate 3,475 of WFNS01000197.1, forward strand.
AAGAATTTGTTTTCCAGCAACGGGGGCTTTTCGTAAGCGTACTCCTTGAGGATCTCCTTGAAGTGCTCCTTCATCCACACCTTTTCGACCGGGCTCTTTTCCAGCTGGATGGTCTTCTCTCCCTCGACGCAGAGGTCGATGTTCAATTCATCGAGCACATGGTCGATGGGGTTGGCCACCCCGTAGCTGCCGTCCTCCGAACCGGCGAAATAGAGACCGACCACGCGGTTGTTTTCTTCCACCACCACCGACCCGGAGTCTCCGCTGTTGCCTATCTGGGTGCTCTGGGCGGTATCGACGGCGATGCCGATCTGATTGCGGAGCGTCCGGACTCCGTCGTCATACCGGACATTGACCGTCAGATCGATGGTATCCACGACACCGTAGGTGAGTCCGGTGGTCCGCCCCCGTTTGCGTACCGCCATCTCCACGCTTGCCGTCGCCTTGCCGCGTACGGCCCCGATCTCGGCGATTTCGCAACGGTGGCTGCGGTTGTTGAGTCGGGCTACGGCGCCGTCCACCCGGTCACTGAGAGTGGAACGAAGCAGGCTGCCGATGGTGTTCGACGGGCAGCTGCCGCCATCGACCCGGGAGGGCTGGCACAGGGTGTCCCCGTTGGACCATTTTTCCGCCAGGACGTGATAGTTGCTCAGTATCAGAATTTCCCCGTTGTCTCGATCCTTGACGAAGCAGCCCAGGGTACCCACGTAGATATAGCCGTCCACCGCCTTGCAGGGGCCGATGCTGATCCCGCCCACCAAGGGATCGTACAGGGTGGTGTCCGCCTTGGGGGTCACCTCGCTGACCGGGACCGCCCGCTGGTGGAGCACGAAGCGCCGCTCGATGACATCGGTCTTCACACCATCGATGGTGGCCGGGATCTTCTCCTTGGCCGGAACGTCCTTTTTCTTTTCCACATAGACGCGAATGGCGATCTCGTCGGTCTTATTACCCTTTACGATCTTGGGCCCGATGTCGACCCCTGTCACCCCGGGGCGTGACAGCAACTCGTCCTCTTTGGTGCTTTTTATCTTGCGAATCTCAGCAACGGGCTTCATGGTTTTTCCTCCTGCCGAATATCTCGAAGTGATGAGTCATGGAGAGGGTGGGTGGCTGATACCCACCAGCTCCACATCCAGTCTTCTGGAACCATACAGGCCGTAGCCATTGGTCATCCTGGGCCTGGCGTGGATCTCGAAGGCAAAGGCGCAGAATGGTTTGCCTGCCGGCAGCCAGGCCCCCGCCGTAGCCTGCAGCTCGGCGGTGACGTAGTCATCCAGATCGGGGTTGACGGCGTCCGCGGTGCCGAACAGGGTGTCACCATGGAGCGTCTCGTCGTAGTCGACGGTCAACGGCTGGATCGGTGCCACCACGTCATGAACCGCCACGGGTGTTGCCGATCCGCGCAGCACGCTCAATTGATACGACTGGACGAAACCGCCCTGCTGTCGAACCCTGAACTTGACGGTCAGGGTGGTGTTGGCGGCCGGAAGTTCGAACAGGGCACATTCGGTGGCGGGTATCCCTTCCATGGTGATGCTCTCGATGTCGCCCGTGATATCACGGTTGTCCAGATAGAGCCGAATCGAATCCTCCGCGCCAGCCACCTTGTCGCCGTCTTTGTCATAACCGTCGATGCGGAACTCCACCGTTCGCGGATCCTCCTCAGGACCATAGAGCAGATTCTCGTAGTAGGCGCTGTTCAGCTGCATCTTGCGGGTACGTTTTGCGACGATCCAGCCGGGATCCAGCTCGATGTTGAGATAGTAGGGAACCGTCTGTGGCGGGCCGCCATCCACTCTCATGGGGATGGCGGTGAAAGGACCCACCGGCGTGCCGTCGTAACTGGGCGAGCTACCGATGTCGGAAATCTTGATATGTTTGTAGGACTGTGAGACGAACGACCAGCTCCCGCCAGGACGTCGGAAGCGAATGGTGTAGTACTTCACCTGCGGCTGATCGACGAAACATGCAAACAGGTCCAGGCGGCCACGCCAGGCACCGCGGGTGATCTTCGGGCCGCTGCTATTGGTGGCGGTGATCCGGCCGGAGGCATCGAGGGTGTTGCCGACGCCGGGCAGCGTCCAGATGTTGCCGATACTCTGAATGGCACGTCCGCCCTGGCAGGCCGTTGGCCTGGGGCGGATGGCGTCTTCAGGAACACAAAGATTGATCCGTTTCAGATTGGGGATGTTGGTCAGCAGGGCGGTTTCGAACAGGAAGTCGGGACCGTCACCGACGCCATTGACAATCTGGACAATCAGGTCGGGTCGCAGCTCGGTGGCCGTCGTGCCGCCGCCCGGAATATCCTCGAACTCTTCGGCGATCTCCTCCAGCGTCCTGGTGAAACGGAAGATGTAGTTGCCCTGCTCGTCGGTGACCGTTAGCCCCAGAATCTGGCGATCTCCGGTTCCCGTGTAAGGGCCGCCGCCCAGCTCGCTCGCTGTGCGATCATATTCGATGAACCGCAACAGCAGGCCGGGCTGATCTTCTACCTGGCAGCGCCACCTGAGCCGGTCCTTGAACTTCAACAGATCCGGCAGGTGCGGCTGGGGTTTGGAAAATACCGGGATACGGGCCGACGATACTCGACCACTCCGAGTGGTGCCCTTTTTCGTCATCTGCCCGAGGTTTGGAGAGGGCGAGGCGGGCTCCGTGCCCAGCGGTATCATCATCGGCCGGAAGGCCAGCGGATCCGGTTCCGGATCGGGGATCGGCGGACGTTTTTCGAACGCGCGAATCCGTTCCGGATAGAGGGCCGTCAAGGCGTCCCGGACGGGATCGTATCGCAGTGCTTCCCGAAGCTGTTCCGGGATATCGATGACGAGATCGTATGGAAAACAGGGGTTGTAGAAGCAGCGCCCCGAGTAGCTGCGTACCTTGCCATACACCACATAGTCGGAGGGCGATTCCGCGGTGGAACAGGTCAGGACGAGATCGTTGTAATCTTCGTCCGGCCCCGAGTCATTGGAGAGAATATCGAAAACGATCTGCCCTGCTGAGCGGGAAGGCGTTCCCAATCTCTCATCCGAAACCTGCCACGACGCCCCTCTTCCCCTGGGTAGATGCTCGATGGTGATGCTCCACTGGGTTCCCGTGACATCGACGGGAGGGGTCGAGGTTTCGCCGGTGTAGATGCCGTCGGCTGCATCGCTTCCCTGAATGATGAAGCGTTGTTTGTAACCGGCATTTTTGCTCTTGACGGCAACCGTCCAGTTGCCCTGCATGGTGATTGGCATGATCGCATCTCCTGTCGGCCGGCCTGCGAGAGCCAGGCCTGAAAAGAATGATTCCGATATCGAGAAGAGAGTCTGTCCCTCGGTTTGTCTGGCAGAGTCGTGTTGCTGGCCTTTGGTATGCAGCGAGATGATTTCTCTACGCCAGCAGGATTGGCTTCTCTCCCGGAGACCACCAAAAGGGTAGGTCAAACTGCGGGATGGTGTTAGGATTTTTTTGCGTTTTGCTGGTACTTTTTTGCCGCGTCAATCCTCACCCGCGGGTTCTCTGCCGGAGAAAAAATAGGCATTACCATCGTTGGGCTCGCGAGGATCCCGGCGCGGTTCCCAGCACAGATATACCGGGTCTTCGTTTCTCAGCAGGTCCAGGACCTTTTCATACTGCTCGTGCTGAGCATGAAAATAGATCATGCCATCGGAGCAGGTGGCGTCCGGTGCTGTGAACCCTTCCCGGGCGAAGTAGGCAGATCCCACATGGTTTCCGGATGAGTAGAGGTATATCACGGCGGTGGCCCATCGGGTGACGCCTCCATGTAGGTCATTTCCGTAGATCTGCAGGGAGTAGTGATCGATCCTATGAGTGATGCGGTTCATTTTTGGTTTCTCCAGGCCGGCTGAGATGTTCCCTTTGATAGTGCGACGGGCTCGTCCCCACGATGCGCCGAAACATGCGGGTGAAATAGGAGGGATCGCGAAAGCCGACGGTGTAGGCGACATCCTGTATTGAGATATGGGGATATCGCAACAGGGACTGTGCCTTGCGAATCCGGTAGTCGATGAGATAGTCTCGAAAGGTCATGCCGTGCTCCTTCTTGAAGGCCCGACTGAAGGTGCTCACATTCATCCCACAAAGCGATGCAACCTCCCTTTCCGCGATCTTTTCGTGGCAGTGCTTCTCTACGAAAGAGCATGCCGGCAGGGTGGCTTTTCTCGCCTGGGCATCGAGGCGCAGGTCGACGGGAATGGGATTGATTCGATCGGCGGCTGGGCGGGGGCGACCGTCGCGGGAGGAGAGGGAACTTTCCGCGCTTGCCAGCAGCTCGCGGCGAGAGAGAGGTTTGACCAGATAGTCCCACAGATGGTTGCGCAGTGCCCAGACGGCCAGTGCTTCCGAGTGTTGCACCGTGATCATGATGAGCGGGGTGGTGGGAAAACGTTTCCGCGCCTCTTGCAGGATCAAAAGGCTCCGGGCATCGGGATAGTCATACTCGAAACAGAGCAGTACCGGCAGGACCGCTCCGATCCGATCGAGCACCCTTTCCGTTTCACTGATGCAGCAGACCGGCCATCTTTCGGTGAGAAGATGGTAGAGACTGGGCTGGTCCCGCTGCGTTCTCAGATCGACCCACAATATCTGTGATGGTCTCATGGAGTTTTCTCCTGAATGCGTAGCAGTTCGGCCGGGCTCCCAAAATGGGGAGGGTTCATCCCTTGTTCGCCTTTTTCTGCCCCAATGTCCTGAGTGCATCCCACAGTTCGTCGATGCCGTGGAAGGTCAGAGGGGTCTCCGACTCGGGTGTCTGAACGGTCCCGACCATTTGCTCCCTTTCACTGTCGAGACGATATATCCGGACGATAAAGCTCTGAATGATCATGTCTATCACCCGCATCTCTCTGTGGCCGATTGGATTTAGGAAATTACCACGTAATGACTTACCAATTGCTTACAAAACGGCCATGGATATATTGAGGGGCGTGTTCGAGGGAGAATGGTTGCGAAGATCTCCTTCCCTTCGGGTGGAGGGAGGGTCAGCAGGATTTTTCGGCGTCGTCGAGGATGGTGAGATATAGCTGCACCGTCTTCTGCCCCGGCATGACGCCGAGAGAAGAAGCGAGCACCTTGCGACAACGCCTGTAGGTAGCCAAAGCTTCGGCATGATTGCCTTGCCGAAAGAGGGCTCGCATCTGTCGCCGATAGAACAGTTCGGCGAGGGGATCGAGTTCGAGTCCGCATCGATAGCAGTCGGCGGCACGCTCCCAGTCACCACGGCCCTCCCAGAAGTTGCCCAGTGACAGGACGGTTCGGATCAACCGGTTTCGGAGTCGCTCGGCAGGGGCTACGGACCAGGAACGGGATGTTTCGCTATCGAGAAATGGTCCTCGATAGAGCCGTTCCGCCACTTCCGTGAGATGGATGATGAGGTCGGGATCGACGCCAGGGGAGTCCAGTGCCTGGCCGATGCGGTCGAGTGTCTGCTCCAGAC